>JBKPEB010000025.1:0-19523 GCA_046728215.1 Acidobacteriota bacterium
CCGAGACTTCCGCCTGGCGAGCGATCGCCTCAATTGTCATCCCGGCGTACCCTTCCTTCTGCAAAAGCTGCCGGGTGGCTTCGACAATCCGCCGGCGAGTATCTGCGGCCTGGCGTTCGCGAACCAGCGATTTGTAAGGACTTCTTTTGGTCTTCGGCAAAGCGAAAATTATAGCATCCTTTATTCAGTAGAGTTATCTATAACCACTATGCAAAGTGATACCGAGCTTGGCGGCAACGGACGTGGACAGAACCAACAGAGCCTGAGACTGGTGGTGTTGGGCGCGACCGGCGGCACGGGTCTCGAACTCGTCAAGCAGGCACTCGGACGCGGCCATCTCGTTACGGCATTCGTTCGCTCGCCGGAACGGCTCAAGGAGTTCCGGGACCACATCAACGTCAGGCAAGGAGACCTGCTGAACAGTGCTTCATTGCAGGAGGTCATTCAAGGTCACGATGCGGTCCTGTCGGGATTTGGTCCGCGGGCTCCGAGGTCGGAAGCGAATTCAAATCTGCTGGAGCGCTTCGCTCTGGCTCTAACCACAGCGATGCCGGCCGCCGGGGTCCGAAGAGTCCTCAATCCTCCGCTTGCACTGCAGGGGGTCAATGGCAGCATGGGGATGATGCGATGACGAAGTGCAAGTCCCCGACTCCCAATGCGCCAGTCTCTACCATGTTCAAGCCTGCATCGTTAAGCAAGGCAACCAGATCGTCGAGATTCAGATAACCGTGGTGATGAAAATGATCAAGCAGGCCTCGTTTCCCCTCTGCAGGTCGCGCGAAATCAACGGCCAGCACTCGGCCACCGGGTTTCAGCACCCGTCGTACTTCACGAGCACATTGCTGACGCGCTTTGCGGCCTAGGTGATGAAGCATGACCGTGGACAGTACCGTATCGAATTGACCGTCGGGAAACGGCAACGCTTCGACGATGCCCTTCTTGAAGGCAACTTCAGCGCCAGCCTTTCTGGCCTTCTTGCTTGCCCTGGCAAGCATCTCTGTCGACGCGTCGACTGCATGGACGCGGCCCGCGGCGCCAACCCTCCGTTTGGCGGCGATGGCGAGTGTGCCGGTCCCGCAGCCGATATCTAAAACCGACTCGCCAGTTTGCAATCTCGCAAGGTCGAGTGCCTTTTCCCGGTAATTGCGCTCTCTACCCAGCGAGACCAACCAGACGAAGAGGTCATAAAGAAAAGCCCGGTGGAGAACAATCCCGGTCGTATTGGAAACTGGGCTCTGCTGTTCCGCATTTGACATAAAGTTTTTTCCACCAGATAGTTATCCATAAATGGACAGATGTTCATCTCTAAGATTACGGTCCGACAGTGAGTCATGGAAGAACAGCACAACGCGAACTGTTCATTTCTGAACAAAACGGCGCTATTTGTTCGGTGAAGGCGTGGGGCGAGGGCTTGTGACAGCAAACACAAATGATCGCCGCGTGCAGAGAACCCGGAGGATGCTGCATAAGGGCTTGATGTCACTTATTCTGGAGAAGAAATATGAGGACATCACAGTGCAGGAGATTCTCGATCGGGCAGATGTGGGCCGGTCGACCTTCTACATGCACTATCAAGATAAAGACGAGTTGCTGTTTAGCGGGTTCCAATACTTGGAGAGTTTTCTGGAATCCGGGCGAGAGGCCTGGACGCCGGTCCGGGGCAAATCGTACGAAAGAATTATCGGATTCAGTTTGGCCATGTTCGAGCACGCACATGAGTACCGGCGTGTGAACCGTGCATTGCTCGGCTCAAGTGCAGAGGCCGTGGTGCGCAGACGTATTCATTCAATTTTGGAGGGAATTGTTCGGCGGGAACTGCAACGGGAACTGCGGAGCCGCAAGCGCGGCAACGTTCCCGTCTCGCCTGAACTTCTAAGCCACTTTCTGGTGTCCACTTACACTTCAGTACTCGCCTGGTGGCTAAACTCCAAGAATCCTATCTTGCCTAAACAGATCGATGCCGCGTATCGCCGGCTTGTTTTACCCTGCCTAACGTCGATCTTTGAGTAGCTTTAGGGATAAAGACAGGTCGATACTGCAGGCTTCAGGGAGGCTTATCTGTGCAGTTTTGAGGAAGCCGTTGCGCGAGATTGCGCACCTCATATGCTCTAAGGTACAGTCTTCCAAAGTGGCCCCAAGAACCCCAATTTCGCTGGCGCTCCTGATTGTCCTGGTGGCCGGGATATTGACTCCGACCGGCATGTGCGCGCTCATGTGTGAACGTCATGCCCGAGCGGACAGTCGGCGGCATTGCGTTTCGTCTTCAGGCACGATGTCGGGAATGGACGCGATGCCGGGAATGGCCCACGATCATTCCGCCGTGGATAGTCCCGCAGTTGAGGCCGTAAGTCTCGTGATGGTTTCGCAATCGTGCCCGACAAGTTGTGTGAGCGCGGAACGTCTCAATGCCTCGAAGAAAGTTGTTCCTGCGGGGACGGTAGTCCAGATCGCAGCGGTAGTCCTGGATCCTACGACTGAGTTTTTCCTCCCTTTCACCGCCGAGTGGGGTTTGGACAGCGGCCCACCCGCTCCGTCCCATGCCCGAAGTGCGTCCTTCTCCATCCTTCGCATCTGAGTTTTCTCGTCTCCCTCTAGAAGCGGTATAGGCAAAGCAGCGATTTAATCTCGCCTGCTTGGTGTCCATGTTGTTCCAATCTACTGTCCCACGTTTCGCGGGCTTTGGATCCTCCAACCCTTGACGAGAGACCTATGAAAAGCAGACGTGATTTCTTACGAAATACTTTCGGGCTGGGCGCCGGTTTGGCTGCGGCACCCCGCCTGTTCGCCGGTCCCCAAGCAAGCATGGCAGGCATGGATATGGACCACATGAGCCACGGCGCCCGACGCAGCGGGCGGATGGTTCCTGTACAGACGCCCGACGTGGCAGACCTTGCCTGGCGGCTGGATGGAAATGTCAAAGAGTTTCATCTGATTGCGGAACCGGTCAAACGGCGGCTGATTCCTAGCCGTGACATGGAGGTCTGGGGCTACAACGGTTCTTGCCCAGGACCGACAATCCAGGTCAATCAGGGTGACCGCGTGCGGGTCGTTTTCGAGAACCATCTGCCCGAATCGTCCACGATCCACTGGCATGGCCTTGAAGTTCCAATCGAGATGGACGGTCTGCCCTACATCAGTCAAAAACCAGTTCCACCGGGCGGGAAGTTTGCCTACGAATTCACGCTGCACCAGGCAGGAACATTTTTTTACCACTCCCACGGAGCCATGCAGGAAATGATGGGCATGATCGGTTTGTTCATCATCCACCCGGAAAAAGCCTGGACTCCGCGCGTCGACCACGATTACGGAATCGTGTTGCAGGAGTGGGCGATTCTTCCCAACAGCAATGTTCCGAATACCGCCAGCATGGAGTTTAACTGGCTGACTTTCAACGGCAAGGCCGGCCCGGACACGACGCCTCTCGTGGTGCGGCATGGCAGCCGTGTGCGGATTCGGATGGTGAACCTCGGCATGGATCATCACCCAATCCATCTTCACGGAAATACTTTCTTCGTCACCGGCACCGAAGCCGGCCGCCAACCTGAAGGGCGCTGGGGAATTGAAAACACAGTTCTGGTTGGAGTGGCACAAGCACGCGACATCGAGTTCGAGGCGAAATATCTCGGCGACTGGATGCTGCACTGCCATCTCCCTCACCACATGATGAACAGCATGTCGGACCTAATCGGTGATCGCATGATGACCCCGATGCGGCTCGATGACAAGAACGCGATGATGCAGATGCAGACGTATGCCGACAGCATCGGCGTCGAGCACATCCATCACGCTCCAATCGCGCCAGACGCCAATAAAGTCCCAGGCTTTCCCCAGGACGCCTTCATGGAAATGGGGATGGACAAGGCTGTGTACCGGCCCGAGAACTACGGTCTTGCTCCGAACTGGAGCGCGAACGTAATGGGGATGATGTCGTTGGTACGCGTGGTTCCGGACGAGTTGTACGAAAAGATCATGACCATGAAAGCGCGAGGCGAAACACAAGCGCCTGAGCAACCGGAACACAGTCACGAACACCCGCAGGGGTAGAACCTGCTACGAACAAAGATTTCTCATCTCATAGAGGAAGGCTGATGCAATGACCAAGCTTCAGGCAAGAATCATTTCCCTCACGCTGATCAGTAGCTTTGTTTTATTGCGCGCGCAGTCGCAGACGGATGCGGCCCAGCAAGACAAGAACTTGACGGCACAGAGTGTGCCGTCATCAAGTTCGAATGAATCTCAGAAACCCAAAGCAAAGCCTGCCAGTCACAGGTCTGCTGCCCAGCAGGGTTCGCAAACCAAGCCATCGCGGCCCGCAGCCAAACCGCAAAGCAACACGATGGAAGGCATGCCGGGGATGGAAGGTATGCAAGGCATGCAGCACCAAACTCCAACTCCTTCCACGACCCAGCAAGAGCAGCAAAGCAAGCCGCCTCAAACCGGAGAACCGCAGCCGGGGCAGCAAATGGAGGGGATACCGAGAATGGAGGGCATGCAGCATGGCGAACACGGGATGAAGATGGAGCCCTTGCCGCCGCCTATAGTTCCCAAGCTGGGCATGACGCAATCCATGGCGAAGGTGCCTTTGGTGAGTTTGGAGGAGCTGGAACAGATGGCGGTCAAAGGCAACCCGACGTTGCACCAGGCAGCCATGGAAATTCGCTCCGCAACTGGGCGAAAGTTGCAGTCTGGCCTCTGGCCCAACCCGACTGTTGGCTACACAGGAGAAGAAATTCGTGGCGGCTCATTTGGCGGCGGCGAGCAGGGATTCTTTGTTCAGCAGGATGTCATCCTCGGTGGCAAGCTGGGACTCAACCGCAAAATCCTTGCCCAGGAAGTCCGGCAGGCGGAAACAGAAAGCGACGAACAACGCCTGCGCGTGACCAATGCAGTGAGGATTCAGTACAACCAGGCGTTGGCGGAGCAGGAGATGGTGGACATGCGCAAGGAGATTTCGCGCATAACCTCCGAAACCGCGAAATACACCCGTCAACTTTTCAAGATCGGCCAGCAGAACGAAACCGAGGTTCTGCAGGCAGAAGTAGAAGCTCAGCAGGCTGACCTCGCTGTCATTTCAGCCGAGCACAGCAGACGTCGCGCGATGACAGCACTTGCGGCAGTTGTGGGCAATGCAAGTGTCCAAGAGGCAACGTTAGGCGGCAGCCTGGAAGGAAATCTTCCCCAACTCGACGAGCAGCAACTTCTGGACGCACTATTGCGAGATAGCCCAGCCGTGCGGATCGCCGAGACTGGAGTCATGCGCGCCGAAGCCGCTCTGGCGCGAGCACGCAGAGAACGGGTGCCCGACTTGGTCCTGCGCGGAGGACTGCAACAGAACCTGGAGCAGGTGGAGGCAACAGGTCGCCCCGTGGGTCTGCAAGGTTTTGCCGAAGTCGGCGTACGGCTAAAGCTGTTTGACCGCAATCAGGGCAACATCGAGGCGGCACAGGCGGACTTGGAGCGCTCAGAAGCGGAGGTCAAACGCATTAACTTGGTGCTGCGCGAGCGTTCGGCGTCATTTGTCGAGAACTACCGCACCGCCAAAATCGTGGTGGACCGCTACCGCACCGAAATCCTGCCACGCGCGCAACGGGCTTACGAATTGATCTACAAGCGGTACGGACTACTGCAAGCTTCATACCCTCAGGTCTTGCTCTCCGAGAAGATGTTGTTTAACGCCGAGACTGACTATATCCAGAATCTGGGTACGCTGTGGGCGAACTCGATTGCCCTCCAGGGTTTCTTGCTGACAGACGGTCTGGAGGCGCCCGCGCGGCCAAGCGAGGTGGACAGGCCGGTGCGCGAAGTGAACGTACCTTCCGCCATGGGCACAGGGATGCAGGAGAAGTGACCATGCTAAACAAGAAAAAAGTTCTCTTGTGGCTCGTGCTGCTTTTCGTGGTCGCAGCCATCGTGCAAGGCGTGGCTCTGATCCGGCATGGCTTCAGCGCTCGCGATGCACCCTCGGCGTTGGAGACATACGTGGCGCGAACCATGCGGAAACTGGCTGTGCCTTCCGGCGCCAGCAACCAAAAGAACCCCTTCACCGCAAATTCGGAGGGGTTGGAGCAGGCACGCGCCCATTTTGCCGACCATTGCGCTATCTGCCACGCCAACAACGGCAGCGGCAATACGGAGATCGGTCAGAATCTCTACCCCAAGGCTCCCGATATGCGCTTGCCCCAGACCCAGCAAATGACCGACGGAGAGATCTACTACATCATCCACAACGGCATTCGTCTGACCGGGATGCCCGCTTGGGGTACAGAGCAGAGAGATGACGACAGCTGGAAATTGGTGTTGTTCATCCGTCATCTTCCGCAACTGACTCCCGAGGAGGAAGAGGAGATGAAGAAGCTGAATCCAAGAAGCCCCGAAGAACTTAGAGAGGAATTAGAGGAAGAACGGTTCTTAAACCAAGGCCAGCCGAGCAAACAGGCCGAGGAACCAACGCACCACCATTACTGAGGAGGAATCATGAAACGCACGATCGCAGTCGTTACTTTGCTATTCACCCTTTCTCTGATCGCACTTGCCCATGGAAAAGAGAAGCACGTCATGGGAACGGTCACGAACATTTCCGAGAATTCCATTACGATCGAAACCGCCGCCAAAAAGTCGGTGACAGTGGAGGTGAGCGATAAGACCAAGTTTGAAAAGAGTGGCTCGCCGTCAACCCTGAAAGATCTGAAAGTTGGGGACAAGGTTGTCATCCACGCGGATGTTTCGGTTAACAAACTCGTCGCCCACGAAGTCCACTTCGGAGCCAAGGCGAAGTCTATGGAAGGAATGAAGGGAATGGAGGGTATGGACCACAAGGACCAAAAGTAAGCTCCCGCGGCTTCGGGATCGACAGAGGGGTAACGTCCCACGGAGCCACGACGCGCCAGCAACCCTTCCCCAAGTGAGATGGCGCGGATCGGATGGCAACGTACCAGTCGGTCCCAACACGGCCAGCAGAACAAACCATTCAAAACGGTTTGTTCTGCGCGCCCGTGTTTGCAGAGGTTGCCTAGGACTAAACGATGAAGGCTTTGTCTAACTCTTATATCCCCGCTCTGCGATATCGCTGGCTGACGCGGTTCTACGACCCAATTGTCCGGGTCACAACTCGTGAACGCACGTTCAAAGAGGCCTTGCTACGGCAAGCGGAGATTCAAGCCGGTCAGCGAGTGCTCGATTTGGGTTGTGGAACCGGCACGCTCGCGACCATGGTTAAGTGTAGCTATCCCACTGCCGAGGTGTTCGGATTGGATGCCGACGCGGAAACTTTGAAACTGGCGCACGCAAAAACGGCAAGAGTCGGTTTGGAAGTGCAGCTCGATCAAGGCTTAGCGTCTGCACTGCCCTATGCCGCTGCGTCGTTCGATCGAGTGCTGTCCAGCTTGTTCTTCCATCACCTACTCGATGAGGTGAAGGACCACGCGATCCTGGAAGTTCGCCGGATTTTGCGTCCAGGCGGAGAATTTCATATCGCTGACTGGGGAAAGCCGACCGGCACCGTGATGAGGTTAGCTTTTCTCGGAATCCAACTTCTCGATGGCTTCGCAACAACCCGGGATACTGTCAGGGGAGTCTTGCCGGATATTCTTTCGCTCGCTGGATTCGATGCGGTTGAACTCACTCGTAACTATTCGACAATATTTGGAACGCTGTCGCTCTATCGTGCGCGTAAGCCGCGCACCGGCGAAGAGAGAAAACCGTCCTAATGAGATCTGTGGAATGAGGTAAGGAGGTCAACCATGCTGCAACGCTACAAAGAAATGTTCTATGGACTGTTGTTCGGTCTCGGCGCATCCGTGATCGACGTGTTCAGCCATGCGTCCATGGGGCAGCATGGATTCTGGATGGAGTTGATCCACCCCCAACGGTGATGGTTGCCTATCGTGTATTCTTCATTGTCTTTGGACTGGCTCTCGGTTGGTTGCTTTGGCGAAAGAATAAAGTGGAGCGTGACTTTCGTACTCTGGCAGAAACGGTTGAGCGCCTCCAGACAACGATTCGGCAGCCAGCCTATCTGATTCATGCCAAGTTGCAGCTGCTCCTCATGCGGGAAGATCTCCGGCTACCAGCTGAAGCGGAGGAGATCGTTCGCTACTCTTACCAACAGTCACGGGAAATCGGGGACTTGGCCCAGGAAAAGTTAACGGCCATCAACCCTGCGTAGGTTTAGCAGGGTCTAACTTTTAGACGAAGGAGGAAGAGTGGGAAGACTCTTGAGAGTGTTTCTGTTGCTCGCGGTCGTTTCAACCACACTGCTCGCCGCCGATCAAACCGAAACTGACGGGAAGGATGTTATTCAGCGATTCCACGAGGCGCTTGACCGGCAGGATGTTGCCGCGATTGGCGGCCTCGTTTCGCCTGATGTGGTGGCGTTCGAGAACGGCCACCGTCCTTGGTCACCGTCATTCCAAAAGACTTAGCCGCCTTCATACAAAAAGCTCTGGTCCGCTCTCAGTAGCTATTTCTCGTAACGACCCCAGTCCATTTCCTGGCGACCATGACGATGAAGGACTTAACCTTGAATTGCCTTTCGGTCAGTCTGCTTTTAGTGGGCTTTTGTGTGTGCGGCGTGGCTGAAAATCATAACGCCGACTCAGACCAGGGTCGTTGGGCGCGAGTCCGCAGCAGTTGTACATTCGACGATTGGTCACTGCTCTCCGCCGCCCAATTCAAAGGTGAACTTCACGACACCGCCGATCCGATTCGATGATGAAGTCAGGCCAATTGGGATACCGAGCAACAATTCACTTCGCCGCGCCAGCCGCCAAACGTACGACGGAGTGAAGGACACTTGTGTATCGCCACCGCCGCTCCAACGATCGCTGGTGACGGAGAGTTCTCCTATCGCCCAGCCATGTCCAAGATGCATTGACATTCCACTATTCGAGAAGACCGAGTGATGCGGCACATCTGAAGTTCCGACATTCCTGTGAGCCAGCACAAGCTCAAGGCCGTCGGTCGTAAAAACTTGGTATTTCGAGTTACTGAACTCGTGCGATAGCAACAGCGACGGCGAAACTGTGTAGGCGCCTTCACCTAGAGCTTTCGCGGGATTGCCAGTGGGAAATCCCGCATCAAATGCGACTGCAATATGTGTGAACGGTGAGCCTACGGTCGCCCACGTGTAGCGCGCTCCAATTTCAAAGTCTCCCATTCCGGTCGAAGTCGAACCGCTCTGAATGGAACTCCTGAGCGCATTCACAAACGTTGAGATCTGCAGCTTGTCTGATATGCCCCATTCGATCTTTTGTGTAAGCAGCGCGTCGTGGACATCACCCTGTTGCCTGGAATACCAGCCACCCGTGGTCAACATCATCTCGTGGCGATCTTGGGGGACAATCGAGTCGGCGAAAACTAGTTCCAAAGGTTGGCGCTGCTCGAGTGTCGATGGCTCCTGCCCATAGGAGCCGTATCCCCCAAGCAGGACCAATAGGAGAACCAGACGAGCGAGGCTCTTCATTTTGATTTTATGGAGTCCGGTTGCGCGGGTGCGAACTGGTCCAGTAGATCGAAATCGGCGAATAGCAGCTCGGCTTCCTCCAAGGTTTGCAGATCGCTGACCGCAGTGCCCGACAGGGCCGCACTTTCATACTCGCTGCCAACGGCGACACTCTTCGCCGAGTTTTTGACGTGAAGGAAGGTGATTGCGCCTACGAGAAAGAGAGCGGCCACACCAGAAGCAATCGCTAAAGTGCGCTAAGAGATCCGCAACGTGGCCCTGGTAACATTTTTTATCTCAAAGAGTTTGCGATTGAGAGTCGCGCCAAATCGAGGCGATGGTTCCGGCGCTGTCCATTCGTCCAGCAACAACATAGTCCTGCGAAGTCGTTCGACCTGGTCGGAACATGAAACACAGGTTCGGAGATGATCTTTCAAATGTGAAGGGCACGGGATCAGTTCTGCCGCAGCGTCTAGCATCGTCCCACGGAGATCCTCGCATTCCATCCGAGATATTCTATGAAGGATGCTTGGCATGTTCCTACACGCGGATTTGCGCCCGCTTCGCCTGAGTTTTCAAACTAGAACAAGATAATACCAATTGAGAAAAACGCAAATTATCATGGTGCTCATTATCCCTTTCGGGGCCGGGGTGGCCAGTTCTGTGTTATTTTTTGAAGAATTCAGGCAGCTCTTTGTCCGGCTTTACGGTTTGTGGGATTAAGCTCTGTCCGAGATTCAGTTATGACCTCTACTCTCCTGACGGCCAGGGGTCAGAAATGAAGGCAGTACATGCCGGACTCGCTAAGCTATCGTTGTACTTCGCGCCAGTTCCTGATCGTTGCTTCGGTTTTTCTTTCACTGTCTGCCAGTGCTCAGACCAGAAAGGAGTACCGCTACACGGTACAGCCAAAGCCAGTGATCACGATCACGAACAGCTACGGAGCAATCACGGTGCAGCCATCTGGAACTAACCAGGTGGTGGTAACGACAATCTCCTATTCGAATGACATCAGCTTCCTCAACGAGCAGGCCGGGAATCGCATCGAACTGCGCGCCGAGTCGAAGCACGGCGGCACGGGACTCGGGGATTACTTAGTTCTCGTCCCGGCTGATTCAAATGTTAGCCTTCGCTCCTCCGCAGGAAAGCTCCATGCTGAGAGCATGCGGGGAGACGTGATGTTCGAGGCCACAATGGCGACTGTCGAAGCGACCAAGATGCGGAGCGCACACATCTACGTGAAGACTCTCAGCGGCCCGGTTGTATTGTCCGACATTCGCGACAGCCGCTTGAGTGTGCAGTCGGTAAGCGGCAACATCAACATGGATCACGTTGCCGAATCCGCAGTCGAAGCTCGTTCCGGCAGCGGTGCGATCAAATATGACGGCGATCCGGGTGTGGACGGCGACTATTTAATTTCCAGCCACACCGGTGATCTGGATATCACGATTCCGGCCTCTGTTCCGGTTGATATCCGCACCCACTCAGCGAAGGGGACCTCAGACCAGGCGGATTCGGCTTTCCGTGGCACGCCGACCCAAGGTCAGAAAAACTTGTTCGTAAAGCCGGGAATCGTCAGGGCGTCACGCTTCGTGCTCCGTTCATTCAAGGGAAGCATTCGACTCAAGCGGCCCTAGTCTTAGGTTTACTCACTGAGCGCAAAAGCGTGGTGTGTTTCGTTGCAATTGCCCGTTCGCCAGTGTAGATTTGAACGAAGTATCTGGAGCAAGAATATGGCGGGGATGGCGAAGCGTGCCGCGTGGCTGTGCCTCTTTCTGGCACTGTTCTCACTGTACGCGGCAACTTTCCACCATCATTCCAGTTCCATCGAGGCCGCGAAGTGCACGGTTTGTGCCGCCTCGCGATCTGCTTCTCCGGTCGCCTCTTCCAAAGCAACACATGCTAAGTTTGTGCCGGTCTCCATGCTTGTGCTGGAGCCGTTTTCAATCATCCATCAACGCATTTCCGTCTTTGCCCTCACGGTTCGCCCACCTCCCCAAAGCTAGGTTTCAGCAGAATCAACTAATCCATATGCGATTCAGTCTGTAAGCTTACTTTCCTTTTGGGAGGAATCATGCTGGCTTCTTACACGAAGTCGCTTTGTGCGGCTTTGGTCGTAACTCTTTTTCTCGCAGCTGTTAACTCTTTCGCTCAGTCAGGCGCCGCTAGTTCTGTTACCGGTACCGTCAAGGACCCGAGCGGTGCTGTGGTTTCAAACGCGACCGTGGAAATTCGTAACCCCGTAAGCGGCTTCCAGCGAAGCGCAAGCACGGACGCGTCTGGGAATTTCACCATCCCCAACGTTCCGTTCAATCCTTACCACCTCACCGTGACTGGGCAGGGGTTTGATTCGTATGTGCAGGACATCGATGTCCGCTCGATCCTTCCGATCAGCGTCAATATTAGTTTGAAGGTCAAAGGCTCAACGGAAAGCGTGACGGTTGAGGCGGCTGGGGATCTCGTGGAGAACGATCCGACATTTCATACCGATGTTGACCGTGGCTTATTTGACAAGTTGCCGCTGGAAAGCCAGTCATCGTCCTTGAGCTCTCTGGTTACTTTGTCCTCTCCGGGAATTGCTGCCGATTCTAATGGTCTGTTTCACGGCATGGGCGACCACGCCGAGAACTCGTTCTCACTTGATGGCCAGCCCATCACTGACCAGCAAAGCAAAGTCTTTTCCAACCAGATTCCTCTCGATGCAGTGCAATCTTTGGAAGTGATTGATGGCGCACCGCCGGCTGAGTTCGGCGAAAAAGCGAGCGTGGTGATCAACGTGACCACACGCTCGGGACAAGGCATGACGAAACCCCACGGTGATGTATCAGCCTCTTATGGGAGTTTTGGTACTTCTAATGCTGGATTGAACTTCGGCTACGGCGGACAGAAGTGGGGAAATTTTATCTCGCTGAACGGCTTGAACAGCGGCCGCTTTCTGGATCCTCCCGAGTTCACAGTCATGCATGCCAAGGGCAACCAAGAAAACATATTTGACCGCATTGACTTTCAGCTGAATAAATCAGACGCAATCCACTTGAATGCGGGCTTCACTCGTTCCTGGTTCCAGACGCCGAATTCTTTTGACTCCCAAAACGCTACCGCATGGTCTGGCTTGGTAGTAGACAATGGTGGACTCGACCCGAACGGAAACGTGGTTGGCCCCGCCGACCAGCGAGCGCAGATTAAGACATTCAATATCGCCCCCACTTGGACCCATTTGTTGAGCAACAATGCGATATTCACGCTGGGCGGCTTTGTCCGCCGTGACCAGTTCAACTACTACCCAAGTGGAAACCCATTTGCCGATCTGGCGCCGGCGCTTCAACAAGAGACCATCGGGCAAGACAGGACGCTGACCAATGCCGGTCTTCGTTCAGACATCACGTTTGTGAAAGGGATTCATAACCTAAAAGGCGGCATCACTTATCAGCAAACTTTTCTAGATGAAAATAACCGGTTCGGTATCGTGGACCCGACATTCAATCCGGTCTGCTTCAACGCCGACGGAAGCCCGGACACTGATCCAACCGTAACTGATCCTGGGCAATGCGGTGGCGCCCAAAATCCGGGTGGCAGCGCGAACCCTGATTTCAATGATCTTCTGCTGCCTGTGGATCTCACGCGTGGAGGAAGTCTGTTCCCCTTCAAGGGGCACACAGATATCAAATTACTCACGCTATACCTGCAAGATTCAATTACAAAAGGTAATTGGTCCATCAATGTCGGATTGCGTGGCGACGTGTATAACGGTCTTACCTCTCACAGCGAAGCTCAGCCCCGCATCGGCATTGCTTACAACATTAAAAAAACCAATACAGTACTTCGCGTTTCCTACGCGAGATTGTTGGAGACCCCGTTCAATGAAAACCTGGTGCTCTCCAGCACCGGCTGCGCCGATCCCGTATTGAATCCGCTCCTCACTTGTTCCACGAATGCGGCCACTCCGTTTAGCCCCGGTTGGCGCAATGAATTCCATGCCGGATTGCAACAGGCATTCGGCAGGTATCTGGTGTTCTCGGGTGAGTACGTCTGGAAGTACACCCACAATGCGTATGACTTTGGAGTATTCGGGAGCACCCCGCTCACGTTCCCAATCGAATGGCATAATTCAAAGATTCCGGCGTTTGCCGGCCGCATCAGCGTGCCGAATTTCCATGGCCTCACCGCGCTCTGGGTTTTCTCCAGTGTCACGTCGCGTTTTTTTAACCCGCAACTTGGCGGAGCCGGTGCCGTTCCCCCGGGATCGACTGTCGGCAGTGATATCACGCCATTCCTCATCGATCACGATGAAAAGTTCAATCAGACAACCCACTTGCAATATCAGCCATGGAAAAAGGGGCCGTGGTTCGGTTTTAACTGGCGATACGACAGTGGTTTGGTGGCTGGCGCGGTTCCAGTTTCGGATGGCGGGGACGTAGATCTAAGCGGTCTCACGGCTGATCAACAGTTCCAAGCGGGCTTGTTCTGCGGAAGTTTGCGTCCAACACCGACGATCGCATTACCGGCAACCTGTGCTGCGAATCAGTTCGGGTCCAACCTGGTCAGTATCCCGGCGCCAGGAACTGCGAGCGATGTGCATCCCCCTCGTGTCGCTCCACGCCATCTCTTCGATATTTCCGTCGGTGATGACAACCTCTTCCGCGGTGACAAATACAAGTGGAGCTTGCAACTCACGGCCATCAACATCACCAATCGGGTTGCGCTCTACAATTTCCTGTCAACTTTCACGGGTACGCACTATGTGACGCCGCGCAGTATGACAGTGGAACTCGGATTTCATTTCTAACCCCCAATCGCTGCACCAGGGTCCGGCACGAAGTCGTACCGGGCCCTCTTCTTGAGGTGTTGATGAGAACGACTCAACCGGTTATGGGTATCCCGAACTCGCAGGAGCTTGGAGGATACCGCCTTCACCTTAGAGGGAGTGCGGCGCAATGGCGATTTACGCCCCTGGGAAAGGCAGAAAAAAGGCCGTTAGACAGTTTGGGATCCGTCATGGAATGTGGGTTCTCGGGCTGATTACTGCCATCTTGATGGCGATCATGTTCCTGATCGTGTCAGGTATTTTGCGGACGGATTTCGACTGAATTTGTGAGATCGACCTTGCGATGACTAGGAACTGCGGCTGCCGACTTCTGATCTTGTTCCTCGTGTTGGCGGTGCCTTTTCTCGTGACGGTCGGCGTTGCGCACAGTCACGTTGGGGTGAAGTCCCCCCAGGAGTCTCACTGCCGCATTTGCCTAGCGGCACACAGCGGGACGAATGCGCTATCGTCGTCCACTGTTGAGTTGCATTTCACTCCTGTCCGGACCAGTCTCGTCGTTCAGACTGGAAACGACTCCTCAGTTTGGCTTCAGTTTCGTCTCAACCAAGACCGCGCTCCGCCTGCCGTCTAATCCCCACATCCTTATTGTGTGCGCTTCTGGGAGGTATGGTCCCAGAACAGACCATATCTTTTTGTGTTGCTACGCGCAGTCCTGACATTGGCCAAGCGAGCGCGCACGTATCGAAAACCTCCATAGCCTTGCTCCCTGCGCACGTTGGAGGACGGCATGAGCGTCCAGCCTTGCGAAGTCTTGACGGCAGGTTGTTGGTCTCGGATATCCCGGACCATTGCTGGATTCGTCATTCTATTGGCACTTCCCCTGGTAACTGTGTGTCATGCGGATACTGGCAACGCATCGGCAGCCCAGCTAGTTTCCAAGCCCTTGCTGGCTAACCGTATCCAGCAGAATCCCAAGATCGACGGAATCCTCGAACCCGGCGAATGGAAAGATTCAGTCAAAGTGGACCTCTCGTATCAGGTCTACCCCGGAGAAAACTTACCTGCCACAGAACGCACTGAGGTGTTCGTGGCTTACTCCCGCGAATACCTCTTCGTTGCCTTCCACGCCTTTGAGCGTCATCCCGAGTCAGTCCGCGCCAGGGTCACACGCCGCGACGACGTTTTCAAAGACGACTTCCTTGCGATTTACCTCGATACCTATAACGAACGGCAACGAGCCTACGCCTTTTACTTCAACCCTCTCGGCATACAGGCGGACGGCTTTTTGACCAACACATCATCCGCTATCAATTCCGCCCAGATGGAACAAGACGTGGACCTTTCCTGGGACGGAATTCTGGAATCGAAAGGAACCGTCTCCAACGACGGCTATATGGTAGAAGTCGCCATCCCATTTCGGACTCTACGCTTCCAGTCTGGAGCAGATCACCCCTGGGGACTGCATCTCCAACGCTGGATCGCACACAAAGCCGAGCGCGATTCCTGGGAACGAGTGTCGTTGAATGTTTCCGGCCTGCTCTCACAAATGGGCCAGCTGAATGGACTGGAGGACTTGTTCCAGGGGAAAACGCTCGAGCTGATACCCACAGTGACAGGAGTCATGGCCAGCGAAAGGCACAGTGATGGCCAAATCAAGACTAACTACATTGGTGCTCCCGGATTGTCGTTTGGACTTGGTCTCTCACCCAACTTGACGGTAAGCGGTGCTATCAATCCCGATTTTTCTCAAGTGGAATCGGATGTTCCGCAGATTGCGGTTAATCAGAGGTTCCCGTTGTTCTTTGCTGAGAAGCGTCCTTTTTTCCTTGAAGGAGCCGAGCTCTTTCAGATGATCGTGCCCTCTTCTGGAACGATTCAGTTCGTCGACACGAGGCAAATCGTAAACCCGGCGTGGGGTGCGAAAGTATCGGGAAAGTTCGGCAGGACGAGTCTCGGCTATCTGTCGGCCAACGACAAGGCTCCAGGACTCAGGATATCCCCAGACGAGGATGGCTACAAACAAGGAACCGCAATCAATATCCTTCGCGTTAAGCAGGACATTTTCAAAGATTCCGCCGTTGGTTTGACGGTTACCGACTGGCGCTTCAACGGATCGGCAAACACAGTTGCTGCCATCGATGGAAATATCCGCTTTCGTAAGGGTTAAGGGTTTGCCTTTGCTGGTGCTTTCACCCGCACGCACGATCAGAGTGTGAATGGGCCCGGTGGGGCCTATATTTTGCGGCTCAATCGGGACGGAAGGCGTCTCAAGTACACGCTGAACGACCGTCATATCACAGATGACTACAGAGCGGTCCTGGGATTCACTCGCACAAACGATATCCACATGGACTTTGTGAAGTTTGAGTATCACTTCCGTCCGGAAAAGAGCGCATGGCTGGTCGACATTGCTCCTTATGCTGAAGGCAACTATGAGCGCACAACCAAAGGTGTGGTGCAGGATGCTTGGTTCGACCAAGGTGCGATCATGCAACTCAAGCACAATATCAATCTCACGCTGGTCAACTCATTTGACCGAGCCGGATTCGCCGGAAAGAACCTTCCCTACCATTTTAATAGTGTCTTCTTCAACGCGCGGGCGATGAAGACCTTCTCAACCAACGGATACATCACTGTGGGGACGTGGCCGAACTTTGATCCACTCAACGCAGTTGTTGGGAACTTTGTCGAGATAAACGCTGACAACTCATTCAAGCCCAATAACAAACTGGAATTCGGAGTTCTCTATCTCAAAAGCAGACTCAATGACAAGGCAACGGGCCAGCGCATCTTCAACCAAGAGATCATTCGAAACCGAGTCGTTTTTCAGTTCACCCGCAATACTTTCGTCCGCTCAATTCTCGAATACGACACCCTGAATCGCAGCATCTCGGTCAGCGAACTGTTCGGATATACGCCGCGGCCGAACACAGCCGTCTACGTCGGGTACGGCGATCTGCTCTATAACGGCTTCGACCCCATCGCACAGATCCGCTCACCAGGATTGTTTCGTTTGCGCCGCTCTTTTTTCATAAAACTTTCTTACAACTACAGATACCTGTTCAGCAATCGCCGGGCGAGTGCGTGTAATTCCATCCAAGGAGCAGCAAATAATGTCCTCAGTGCCGAATAGTTTTCCAAAGGTTAATTGGGATGTCGTTGGAATAGGCGCGTCAACGCTCTGCGTAGTCCACTGCGTGGTGTTGCCGATGGCGCTGGCTTTCTCGCCGACACTGGTGCATATCTTACCCGGAGATGAAGCCGTCCACCGCACGCTCGCATATCTCCTCGCGGGCGTCGGGCTGATCGCATTTTGGACTGGATACAAGATTCACCGCCGCAAGCTGGTTTTACTCCTCTTGATCATTGGAGTCCTGGGTGTGACGGTAGGCGCATACGCCGGATCGCTGCTTCCGTCACACTTCTGGGAAATTCTCGTCACTTTCGTCGGCAGCTCATTTCTGATCGTGGCTCATTGCTTGAACAGAACACTGTGTCGATCTTGTCGAACCTGCGCTGAGCAGAATAACCCTGAGTGGAAACTCTGAGGAAAACGCAGGAGGAGGACGTTCATGTATGGAACGATTGCAACGCTGACGAGACGTGAAATGTTCGATCAACGATGGCGTTCGCGGCCTGGCCGGCGTTGCGTTTGCCGGCCCTGGAACGGTTACCTGTGAACTCTCCGACTGCGCCGGATGACGAAGAGTACTGGTCGCAAATACGTTCTCAATTCGAGTGGGAGCCGGAGTCGAGCAATCTTGTCACTGTGGTACGAGGTATCAGCACGAAACGCGTCTGCGAACTCGCTGCTCGACGGGCAAAAGAATTCAACTCGCTGGAAATAACGAAGATCATCCAAGGCGGCTGGAAGGATTCCGTACGAAAAAAGGTCGCCGATTTCATAGGCGCGCCGGTCGAG
Source organism: Acidobacteriota bacterium (assembly GCA_046728215.1). Lineage (GTDB taxonomy): Bacteria > Acidobacteriota > Terriglobia > Terriglobales > Acidobacteriaceae > Gp1-AA133. The sequence goes on from JBKPEB010000025.1 coordinate 18,127, forward strand.
AACGTTGCGCTGCTGCGGAACACGACAGAAGGCGTAACGACGGTGCTATCGAACTGGCCGCTGAAACAGGGAGACGAGATTCTGACTTCGTCGGCAGAGCATGGACCGTTCTACGGCGCGTTAGCCCAACGGGCAGCGCGTGACGGCGTCACGATTCGTCGCTTCCACTATCCCGCTCCCGCAACGTCTTCGCATTCCATCGTGGATGCAGTCGATCGGGCAATGACTGCGCGAACCCGCCTTGTCATGGTTGGGCACATCGTGTTGTTCGAACAAATCAATCCCGTTCGGGAGATAGCGGATCTTGTTCAAGCAAGAAACGCAAAGTTGTTAGTGGATGGAGTCCTGGCCATCGGACACATTCCGACAGACGTAAAAGCGATGAACTGTGACTTCTATGCTGCCGGATTCCATAAGTTCGCGTGTGGGCCCCGCGCGACCGCCGCGTTCTATGTCCGGCCAGGTCTTGTCGAACAACTACCACCTTTATTCGGCCGCTACACGGAAAACGAGCACGGGATTGCGGACTTGAAATGGAATTCAGCAGAAATCACCAAGTACGAGACATTCGGCGCGCACCCTGATGGTCAGTTTCTGGCGCTGGGGGATGCCGTCGATTTCTTGTCGAGGATTGGGGTCGAACATATTCAAAAACGTCTTTTTTATCTCACTTCGCGATGGATGACACGTGCCCAAAGCGTGCCGGGCTTCAGGGCCGCTGTGAAGCTTAATCCGAGACATTGTGCAGGATTGGTTGGATTTGAACTGTCAGACAAGAAATATGAAGCGGTTGATGATGTGCTTTACAAGCTCCACGTGCTCGTGGGCGGCACTGAGTCTTACGCGGGTTTCTTTGGCATCCCCGAAAATGCACCCAGAAGTCTGTTTTGTCCGAACGCAGGACTTTGCACGTCGCTCGCTGATGTTGACCGGCTGGCAGAAGCGATAGAGCTTGCTGCTCATGTTGCGTGATCTCAAAGGAACACTCTAGCAGGCTCGATGTCCTATCGCTTCAAGGTCGAGTTGGTGTTCGCGACCGTACTCGCCTGCGTGTCGGCAGTGTCAGTCACCATTCAGCATCGGCACAATTGAAGCCCAGCCAGGCCAAGTTGCTTCAGGTTTTCTGAGTGGTTGAACACGCCGTTTTACAGGACGCTCGCGAACTCGTTGATCTCAGCTTCAGGCCGACGCTTAGGCGAACATCGCTGAAAAGGCTGGCGTCGGCGGTTCAACTCCGTCCCTGGCCACCATATTGTCAAGGGTCCAGCCCGGAGACATGGGTGACAGATCGTACCTAAGACATAGGTAACACTTTTGGGCCAAACGGATTTTCGAGCGGTTCAAGCACTCGCGTCTCCAGATCGAAGTACCCCAGATCATAATCCATAAAGCTGACC
>JBKPEB010000026.1:0-87147 GCA_046728215.1 Acidobacteriota bacterium
TAGCAAGGAAGTGGAGCAGTGCTGGTCCGCCTTCTCCGCCATCACCTCCAAGAAGAGCGCGTGACCACACCACGCCAGGAGGCGCATATGCGCTTCGACCACTTTTCCTTCGGCACGATCCGGATCGACGGTTCTACGTGCCTCTTCCCTTCAACACCCAGCAGCGCAAGCCCATTTAGGAAGCGGCCGCACTCGGCACCTCCTTCTTGGGCACTTCTCTCTGGATGTTGACACCTCCTTTGAAGCACGCGCCTTCATCAATGGAGAATGCGGTGGGCGCGATATCTCCGATGACAACGGCCGACTGCTTCAGGTCGACCCGGTCGCTGGCTTTGAATACTGCCTTCCAGCTTTATTCCAACGGCTTAAGGGCCAGACAGTTGAGCGACCCGCGCTTCCTCTTGGAGGCTGCTCTAGAATCAAATTCGGCCTCGTGCTTTTCACAATTCCCCAATAAATTTGGGGGATTGTGCCCACACTTCGAGGTCAGACGTTCCTGCAAGCTGTGTTCTTACAATTAGATACGGACCTTCAACATCCTATTGCTAAAGGGCGGTCTGTTATGCATAATCCCCCAATAAAGTTGGGGGATTGTGTGATGCCGGGACCCTATAAAGTGGCTGCGCGACGGCTCTACGAAATGGCCCAATCACAACAGGGCTTCTTCACCGCCAAGCAAGCCATTTGCTCGGGATTCGCGGAAAAGACGCATTCCTACCATGTGAACGCGGGAAACTGGATTCGTGAGCGCCGTGGAATCTACCGCCTTGCCGATTTTCCGACTCCTGAGCGCCCCGACCTTATGCTTTGGTATCTCTGGTCCCAAAATCGGCAGGAGATCCCGGAAGGGACCTACAGCCATGACACGGCCCTCAGTCTTCATGAACTGTCGGACATCATGCCTTCGAAGCTGCACATGACTGTGCCGAGAGAGTTTCGCCGAAACAGCAGGATTCCGGAGATCCTGCTTCTTCACCGGGCACATCTCGACCCGAGCGAAGTTCAGGAAATGCACGGGGTGCGCGTGACGCGCGCGCTGCGAACCATCATGGATCTACTGCACAGCGGACACGTCGACCGGAGCCAACTCAAGCGAGCCGTCAACGAAGCCATACAGCGAGGCCTCATTACAACAAGCGAAATCGATCGGATGCCGCACGATAAACTGCAACGTTCGCTTCGCGAGTTGGCCGGGCAGCCCGCGTGATGGAACCAGGAAAATCCTACAAGACAGCCGGCGCCTTTCGTGCCGCGCTCGAAACGCGGTTGCAGACTCGCGCGCGCGAGCAAGGCACTGACCTGCAGCGCCTCCGCCGACAAGTAGCCTTTGACCGCTTCCTGGCGCGAATATTTTCGAAGGGACCGAAGGCGACATATCCATGGGTGCTGAAGGGCGGCTACGCCATGGAGTTGCGGATGCATTCCGCGCGGACGACCAAGGACATCGACTTGACGCTGCATGACGACACGCGTCTCTCCAGGGACGCGAAAGAGCGGGGTGAACAGGTGCGCACCATGCTCCAGGAAGCGGCGGCGAACCGCTTCGACGACTATTTCGAATTTCTTGTCGGGAAAGCGAGAGAGGATCTGGACGGCGCGCCGGGAGGCGACAGCCGGTATCCCGTCCAAGCACGAATGGACGGACGAGACTTTGCGCGCTTTCACGTCGACGTTGGCGTTGGGGACGCAGTGCTTGAGCCTCTGGATGTCGTGACCGGCGAAGACTGGCTTGGCTTCAGCCAGGTGGTGCCACCGTCTTTCCCCGTCATTTCGGCGGCGCAGCACTTTGCGGAAAAGCTCCATGCCTATACGTCGTCACGAGGCGAGCGCGTGAACACCAGAACCAAAGACCTTATCGACATGGTGCTTTTGATCAGTGGAGAAAAGCTCGACAAAAGCAAAACCGCCGTGGCGATCCGTGCGACGTTCATGAAACGCGCGACTCACGATCTGACGAAGGAACTCGATCCACCGCCAGCAGAATGGGAGACGGTGTTCGATGCGTTAGCGAAGGAGTTTGATCTGGCGATGAAGCTTCGCGAAGGCTTTGAAATAGTACGCGAATTCACGAAGACCCTGGAGACGTGAGGAAACCCGGCGATCACCGACTCAACGGAGGGAGCCGGCATGGGAGGCATGGTTCCGTTAGGAGATGCGTCGCGACGTCCAGACGAAGCTACCAGAGCAAGAACGCCGGGCTGGTTGGCCCGACTGATTTCGTGTTCATCACCTTGCGGGGAAACGACTTATGTAGACGTGCGCACCTTCGCTCGCAAGCAACTTTGCAATCGCAAACCCGATTCCTGCCGTCGATCCCGTCACCAGCACAATTTTCCCAGTAAGTCTTAGATCCACGTCATTCTCCTGTAGATAAACCCGTGCCCTCTTGTCGTCACTTTGCTGTTCGCTCTATCTCAGTCGCCTGCTCTCTGTCCCCCGCCGTTTCCCATTTGATCCACTTTAGATCGAGCACAAAGATCGAGGAAAAGACCGGGACCAGTAGCAAGGGAATGAAGGTTGCCACAGCGAGTCCGCCGATCTGGGCATAGCACAGAGGTTTCCAGAGCGGTCCACCTTCAAGTGCGAGAGGAAATAAAGCAAAGATGGTCGCGGCCACGGTAATCATCACGGGTCGAATACGCTCAATTCCGGCATCCGGAAGAGCGCGTTCCAGCGGTTCGCCCTTTTCGTGCGTCTCCTCAATGAAGTCAAACAGAACGATGACATGGCTCACAATGACTCCAATCAGGCTAGCTACTCCAAGAAATGCCATGAAGCCAAAGGGTGTGCCCATGATTGCCAAGGCGATTAATGCTCCAATCGCTCCATAGGGAGCGGCTGCAAAGAACAGCAACGGCTTGACGGCATTATTGAACTGAACAAGGAGCGCCAAGTAGATCCCGACCAGAGAAATCAGAAGAACGACGGCGAGATTCGTGAATCCATCAACTTGCTTTGCCTTTTTCCCTCCGATCTGTAGTTGATAACCCGGCGGAAGACTTTTCTTGAGAACGATCAGTTTAGGTTCGATGGGTGCGAGGACCTCCGATGCGAGGACACCGGGTGCGGGAAAACACAGGATTGACAAGGTACGAAAATGTTCGCGGCGTCGAATTCGTGCCGTCTCAAGAATGTCTTTCAAGGTCGCGATCGAAAGCAAAGCGACTTTGACGTTCTCTTGGGTTGAGCTGACGTAGAGATTTTCGATCTGTGAAAGCCGTGCCCGATCCTGCGGCCGACTAAGGCTGGAGCAACGAAAGCGGACAAGTCCGGGCAACGTGAAGCGGGCGCTGCGAGCTCGGTTCTGACAGGCAGGAGGGAAATTACTGCGGAAAGACGAGTTGGCTTGGGGGGATCACTTGCAAGGCAGAAACCGCAGAAACCATGCCAATTCTTGGGACATCGTCCCCTGAGCCATACGAATGGAGTCGATTCCGGTATTGCTGCCACAATTCATATGTCCCGGTGGTCTCGGCTTATCCCAGTTCAGTGACGGGCAAAGCTCGCAATCCGTTGCCGAGCGGAAAGCTGTCCGGGGTCGGGCAAATGATCGCGCCACCGGCAATGCGCGATTTGCCTAACCACCTTGCGAGCGAAATCGAGATTCACTCCGTCGCTGGCCGCCGGCACGTGTGCCCAGCTTGCTTCAAAAGCTCCAGTCGTTTGCCGACATCAACCACCTTTCCCATATTGCCCGTGCGCTCGGGGTTTGACGGAGGGCCTCCTCGGAGCGAATGTTCAGAAGAGCACGTAGGAGCCCAGCATCCGCCAAGTACAGTTTGGGACCTTTTTGACGACGGACTTGGTGCGGCTGGAGAACCATGGCTCCAGCCGCGCGATCTGACGGAGGCTTCCAGCGCGGACAACCAGTGATGGCAATTCCAACGTCCCGCGCCAAATCAAACCCTGTTCAACAGGTTTGCAGAGCGGAGGGCGCAGGAGCGCAGGAAGCGCTCGAAATCCCGCAGACTGGCAATGTTGGGCCAGCGAGCGCACGTCACGCTCAAAGTAGGTGGCCAGATAAGAGTTGTAAGACTACAATGTCGACGTCCGGGTTAGCAGGCATTTCCGGGAATCCATCTCGGATGAGTTTGTTGGATGCGACTGTACGATAACTGTACGATGACCTTGGGAATCGTCGATTTTTAGGTTTTTTCGGTCTTGTAGAATCTGTAAGTTACAGAAACAAAAGCGCTTATTTAGCTCGACTCCCGCCGCCTCCACCATACTTTTTGCCCCTTCTAGTCCCCCTTCCTCCAGCACCAGATCTGCGAGGTCCAATGGGTGCCGTTTGATATATACACTAGTATGTTGATAGACATTATGATATATTTGCGGGATGTCGAGTACGACCATATCGCAGGATCGCATTCGAACCTCTGGTGCGCTGGCTCCCACGGGCCCGGCGAGCGAACCTCGCCGGGCGAATAAGCTTCGCAGCAGAACGCCTGCACGAACGCCATGGAAGGTACCAAAGAAGAAGGCTCTGTTGATGGGCTACTACGGGGTCGGCAATCTGGGCGACGAGATGATGCTGTATTGCCTCAAACCCTGGCTCGAGAAACAGGGCTTTCAGGTTTCCGTCTTGTCCGAACGGCCCGCCGAGGTTTCCAAGGCATATGGTTTGGCGGCCATCGAGAATTGGCCATTGCTGGGTCAGTGGTCGTGGTACGGAGCCTGGATTAAAGGTGGAGCACTGCGATTGATCCGTGCCATTGCGCAGAGCGACGCTTTGATCGTGGGAGGCGGTGATCTCATCCGCGACGACATGGGGTGGAAGACCTTGTTGTACACGATAGAGAAGATGGTCGTCGCGCTACTGCTCCGCAAGAAGATTTACGTCGTGAACGCGGGTATCGGAAAACTCTCCACCTGGTACGGGCGAATCCTGCTCCAGTGGACACTCAGGCGGTGCCGTCGCATCATCGTTCGCGACCTGCGATCGGCGGAGATTTGCAGAGAGTTTGGCGTGAAGCCAGACCCCGACCTTGCTCCCGACATCGTGCTTTCCCTGCCCGACTTGCTGAACGAAGAATCAACTCGCGGGGCGGAATGCCCTGTCCCCCAGCCCTACGTCGTCGTCAGTCTGCGCCATAATCCGAATGCTTTCCGAAAGTACGAGATGACGGAGGAAAGGATTCGCACGCTGGCAGCGAGCCTGGATGACTTGATCGAGCGGAATGGCGTTGAGGTCGTGTTCCTTCCTATGCAGGCAGGCTTTTTCAGCGGACGCGGCGACAATCAGTTGCACGGCCGTGTTGTGAAAGCCATGGTCCGCAAGGATCGTGTCCATGTGCGAGCCTGGACTTCGGACCTCCGGGAGATCTGCCGCTGGATCCAGGGCGCCCGGTTTGTGATTGCCATGCGCTTGCATGCGGCCGTGCTTGCATTTTCTTGCGGACGGCCGAGCGTTCTGATGCCATATGACCGCAAAATTCGCGAGTTCTCTGAACTCATGAAAATTGAGCTCCTGCTCGAGGAAAACGCCCTTAACGATCGGGCGGCCGTGAGTTTCCTGTTTGAGGAAGCGCTATCGGCCAGGCACAACGTTGTGAAGAAATGCGGATTGGGCCAGGATGTCTCCCGGTTGTGGGAAAAACTCTCCCTCGACTTCGCCTAAGCTCACTGCCTCACCTTTTTTGACCTCAGTCTTCCAGGCTTTCGGCAACTTTTCTCGCGATTGCTCATTGGGATATGCTCTGAACACTGCAACCATCGCGCGCTTATGGATTTCAAAACATTCCACGAATCTCTCTCCAGTGAGGCCGTGCCTCGCGGACTGAGTCCTGCTTTGGCGGGCTTGTGGTGGGATGCGAAGGGCGACTGGACTCGAGCTCACGAGTCAGCCCAACAAGACGAGGGGACCGACGGAGCCTGGGTGCATGCATACCTGCATCGCAAAGAAGGTGATTCGTCGAATGCAAGCTACTGGTATGCGCGGGCAGGAAAAGTTCCCGCAAAGGGTTCCTTCGAGGACGAATGGAACCGGATTGCCGCGGTGCTGACCGGGAGTGCCTCCGCATCAGGGCGACGGTCCGTACGGCGCGGGTGCCGGGAAGTCCCCAGTACGATAGTCCTTAATTTTTCATGGACGAAGGTCTAGCCGAGTTATGCCGCCACAACCGCTGGACCACGAAATCTCTTGGCAGCAAGAACTCCCAGCACAATAAACAACAGAAGCACGATGGTCTGCGCCACCAGGAATGGCGGCTCCGTGCCATTGGGAGCCATGGCATGCAACGCGGGTACCTTCAGAAACGACTGGACAACGCCCACGAAGCAATTCAGGTAGAGCGCCATGATGGCGGTAACTACATAGATGGCGCGCCACCTGCCTGCCAGATGGAAGAGGTAAAGAGCGGCGATCGCGATGGCCAGAATCACCAGAGAAATGATCCCCACTCTGTGGGACGGCAAGAGGTGTTCGACCGGAAACAGAAATCCGGTAACGCTGGTGAGGACAGTGGTGGCCAGAAATAAATGATTCCATCCGGAGAAGAGTTTGCCGTTGAGGAATCCGAAAGCGACAATCAGCCCGGAGCCGATTCCGACGAGGCTAATGAGCACATGCAGCAGCGTGAAGGTTGAGGTTGACATGCCCAGAATCATGACGAGCCTCCTTGCCTGTGCGGGTGATCTTACGCTGCGGTCAGGAATCCGCCAATCGCGAGAACGTCAGAAATTAGTTCGTGAACTAGTACATGATGGTTTTGGTTAAGTGGTGCGGCCACGAGGTTGTGTGATACGGGAGCCACAAGCGGGCATCGACCTGCGGGATGATGATCTTGTTTTCGGGCGGACGTTTCTTGTTGATCTCTTCACAAAGCAGGGCGGTGGCATAGATGCAGTGGGCACGGATCTCGACTTCCCACGCACTATCGCGCGGGATCAAGGTGTAGGAGTTGATGGCGTTTTCGAGTTTGTCGGAGTAACTGGTAATACCCATGAGGCGCAGGCCGACCGGGACGATGTAATCGGCGAAGGCGGTCATCTTGTCGATGTCTTCCAGCGGAAACTGACCGCTCTTGTGAAGCGCCGAGTACGTGATCCAGAGGCCGAGTTGCGGAAGCTTATAGATTTTGATGGTGTGGCCATCGTACGGGCTGACGTCATTGAAGCGCGGGAATTCCTTGACCATGCGGTCGACCAGCCCTTTCCCGTTGTCATAGAGACGGGGCGTACAGCTGCGCACGAAGTTGTGGAAACGTCCGTTGTAATTCTGTGCGAGGACGCCGCCGACTTGGTGCCAGACCTCCATTTTTTCATCGAGCATGGGCATTTCGATGTTGCCTGCGAAAATGCGCTCGAGTTCGGGGCGACTTACCTGGGCGAGGAACTTGCCGTCCAGGATGGGGATCTTGTTGTCCATGGCGCGCTTCATGCACGCAAAGAGCGCGTCGGAATCGGACCAGTGGCGACCGGCGTAGTCGACCTGAAATTTGGTGTGCGTCTTAAAATCGGTAAACGCCGTGTCCACTGCATCGGCAGTCATGATGAAATCGATGATGTCGTCGGGGCTTCCCTGCCCAATGCCGAAGGGAAGCTGGTAGTCGGGCATGGGGAGTTCTTCGTAGGCCATCCACGCGGCGACTTCCCGAACTTTGTCAACGTTGGTGCGGACGTCGCGGGAGTGCTCGATAACGGGAGGAAGGCTGTCGAGCACAGGGCTGCCAGTCAGGCGAGGAAGAGCGGCCTTCTTGTCACCTTGCGACCATACGGACATCGGGACCATGGGAAGCACGGCGATGGCCGAGGCTTTCTTTAGCAGATTACGGCGCGTTTGGTTCATGACTTTTGTGCATTCATACTCAGCAATAGCGAAGGCAAAAATGTCCCTACGGACTGCCGCCGAAACATCGGCTGCTCTATCCATTAGCCTTCGCAATCAGCAGAATTGCTAGGCCGTAGAAGACGAACATCCCTGCGAGGTACATTTTGGCGCGGCTGCCGGCCCCGGCGAATTCCTTCCAGACGAAGACTCCCCACAGAGCCGCAACCATGGGTGCGGATTGGCCGATGGCATAGGAAATCGCAACCCCAGTCAAGCTGGCAGCGACCATGTTAAACACGGTTCCGGTGCCCCATATGAAACCCCCGAGAATGCCGAGGATGTGCCCCGACACCGGCCCCCGGAAAAATCCGCCGAAACTCACCGGTTCGCCGACGAGCGGATGCTTCATGAAGTAGAGATTCCAGATGAAGCAGGAAAGCAGAGCACCGAGAGTAAGAAAGACGACTGCACTGTAGGGGCCCAGCGCACCATCGGTCGTCATTGCGCGCGTTAGGAAGGGTGCCCAAAGTCCCATCAAAATGCCAGAGATAACGCAGACGATCACGCTTTTGCGCGAGACGGATTTCTCAGCCTTGCCGAGGCTGCCGTACGCTTTGCCATCGAGGATAACGGCGATAAGGGCACAAATCACTCCCAGCCCGAGCAGTGCCGCGTTTCCCTTTGGCTGCAGTGCGTAGCTCAGTACCGTACCTACGACGAGTGCGATACCAATCGAAATCGGGAAGGCCACGGCAAGCCCGGCCATGTCGATGGCGGCCACCAGTAGCAGGTTGGCGAGATTGAAAATGGCGCCGCCGATCAGCGCATAGACGACGTTTGATGTCCCGGCCGCGTGAATGTTGTTCATCAGGCTGGACGAGTCATGGCCGACGCTGCCCATCGTGTGGCCAAGGATCAAGGACATCAGGAAAATACCGATGGCGTAGTCCCAATAGAAAAGCTCGAAGCGATAGTTCTTGACGCCCTTGTAAGTGTTGGCCCACGAACCCCAGCAGATGGCGCTGGTGATCATCATGAGCAACGCAACGGGAAAAGTTTGCGGCGTGAACATCGTTTCTCCTTGGCGACCAGACGCGAATGGTACCCGGATTACACCACGTTGCATCCGCGCGGCCGGATCATGTCCCGCACTACTTACCTCGAATGCGAGCGACAAAAAGCTGGAGGAAGCGGTCGGCGTCCACGTCTACGCAGACCTTGGCGTTGGGCTGAACTTTGTCGACGCCTTCGATCACGTAACGGTCCCCCCGCAACACGTTGCGCTCGATGTAACCATGACGATTGCCCACGGTCTCACCCCGCGTGAAATCACCGCGCGTTTCCACGTCAACGTGCATCTCTTGCGTCTTGACAAGCGTCGGATCGATCGCCACGGCCACGGCGGAGGGATCGTACATCGGCGTCCCAGCCGCTCCAAACTGGGCGGAGAGATCAACCAGGTGCTTCAACACAGAGGCGATAAAGTCATTGATGGGACCGTGAGAGCCGCCCAGTTCGTCGAGATACTTCTTTGTGAACAGCGCCTTGTCGCCGACTTCCAGGCCAACCATAGTAAGAGGCCACCCCGCCTGGAAAACAACTTGCGCAGCTTCCGGGTCGTTGTAAATATTGGCCTCTGCAGAGGCATTGACGTTGCCCCCGTTGATCGATCCGCCCATGAGGATCACTTCCTTCACCAGGGGAATGATGGAAGAGTCTTTTTCCACGGCCAATGCAATGTTAGTCAGTGGGCCGACGGGGACAAGCGTGATTTCGTGCGGAGAGGCGTGGATGAGTTGAATGATCAGATCCGGCCCGAAGCGGGGGTCCACCTTGCACTTGCTGGCCGGTAGTTCGACATTCGCGAGCCCATTCTTGCCGTGCCAAAATTCCGCGGTGATCAGCTTCTGAAAAAGTGGATGCTGCGCTCCCGGGGCGACGGGGATGTCACAACGATTGGCAAGCGACACCATGCGCAAAGCGTTCTCCAGTCCCATTTGCGCCGTCACGTTGCCGGGTACAACCGTGATCGCGCGAATATCGAGTTCTGGAGAGTTGAGGGCTAGCATCAGGGCGAGCGCGTCATCCGTTCCTGGGTCGGTATCGAAGATGATTTTCTTGGCTGCCTGGGCCGGGACTGCGAATGTCGCAATGACGATGGCGCCGAGGAACAAAGGCTGAAGCGGTAAACGATACGCGCGGAGCATTCCAACGAAGTTGGCGATTTTCATGGGGCCGATTCGGTTGACGCCGTAGCCTAGCTGCGGGATTTCTGAGTGTCAAGCAAAGGGACCCTGTCGCTCGGTGGTGAATACCTTGGGTTGCGTACCAGCCCGATGCAGAGCCGCTCTGAACGCTTCCCTTTTCCGGGTTCTGCCGTACAATTGCGGGCGACAGCGGCGCTAGGGCAGTCGCGGATGCCAGGAATCGCGGCTGCTGCTGGGCACATCCAATGACAGTGGAGAAAAACAGACGTTACGGGATCGCGCATAGCCAGATTCCCCTCGCTGAAGGATCGGACCCGCATGGACCCATCGCGACTCTGTCGGGCCAGCCACTGCTTTCCAATCGCGGCATACCTCTCAATCTCGACTGGATAAGACAGGTTCGAGTGAACACCAGCGCCGTGGAGCGCCGGGCCCAGAGTCATGTGCTGCGAAGAACCGTCAAGAAAGATTGGCAGATCGCGTGGTTGCTGCGCGCCATCACGTGCATGGACCTGACAACTCTGTCAGGCGACGACACCGATGAGCGCGTGAAGCGCTTGTGCGCCAAGGCTCGGCACCCGCTATCGCAGGAACTCACGAAGCGTCTCGGCATAGGGGAACTCAACATTCAGGTCGCTGCGGTGTGCGTCTACCACCGCTTTGTGGAAACCGCCCGGCGGGCCCTGGAAGGAAGCAACGTACGAGTCGCTGCGGTGTCGACGGGCTTCCCTGCTGGACTCTCTCCTTTGGAAGATAGGGTCGATGAGATTCGCCGCTCGGTCGAAGCGGGAGCACAAGATATCGATGTCGTGATCACGCGCGCGCACGTTTTCGGAGGCCGCTGGCAGGAACTCTATGACGAAATTTCTGCCTTCAAACAAGCCTCCGGGACGGCACATATGAAGGTGATCCTCGGCACCGGCGACCTACTAACGCTGCGCAACGTCGGACGTGCGAGTGTGGTCGCGATGATGGCCGGTGCGGACTTCATCAAGACGTCGACTGGCAAGGAAACAACAAACGCGACACTGCCGGTCGGTTTCGTCATGACACGGGCGATTCGGGAGTATGCGCAGGAGACCGGCATGGCGGTTGGATTCAAGCCGGCGGGCGGGATTCGGACAGCGAAGCAGTCGACCGAGTGGCTTGCCTTGATGAAAGAAGAACTGGGTCTCGATTGGATGAAGGCGGAGCTCTTTCGTTTTGGAGCAAGCGGCTTGCTGAATGATATCGAACGACAGCTGGAGTTCCACGCCACCGGCCGATACTCGGCCGATTACCGCCATCCGATTGCTTGAGTTAAGAGATTGAGAAATTTGGAAATTTGAATAATTGGGAAACTTGAAGGCTTAGCTATGGGAGTGTCTACCCTTTCCGCATGAGCATCGCTGAAAAATTCGTCACCATGGAATACGGACCGGCGCCGGAAGATCCGAAAGAGGCGCTGACATGGCTGGACCGCCACGGGCGGCAGTTCGGGCACTTCATCAACGGCGCGTGGGCGAAGCCCTCGGCGGGCGACTATTTCGAGACCACGGATCCATCCACCGGCGAGAGGCTCGCCACCGTAGCGCAAGGCTCGAGCGGAGATATCGATTCGGCGATCAAGGCCGCGCGGGCGGCGTTTCCGAAGTGGCAATCCTTGTCTCCGCATGCCCGCGCCCGTTATCTCTACGCTTTGGCGCGGCAGGTGCAGAAGCACTCCCGTCTGCTGGCAGTGCTGGAAACAATGGACAATGGCAAGCCCATTCGCGAGAGCCGCGACATCGACATTCCGCTTGTGGCACGACACTTCTACCACCATGCGGGTTGGGCACAGATTCTCGCGCAGGAATTTCCTGACTACACTGCTTGCGGCGTAGTGGGACAGATTATTCCGTGGAACTTCCCTCTTCTGATGCTGGCGTGGAAGATTGCACCGGCTTTGGCGACGGGCAATACGGTGGTGTTGAAGCCCGCCGAATTTACGCCCCTCACCGCGCTGGCATTCGCCGGAATCTGCCAGGAAATTGGGTTGCCGGCCGGCGTGGTCAACATCGTTACCGGCGACGGTGCGACTGGCGAAGCCCTGGTCAAACATGCGGATGTGGACAAGATTGCGTTCACGGGCTCAACGGAAGTGGGACGCGCGATTCGCAGCGCGACTGCACCAAGTCACAAGAGGCTTTCGCTTGAACTGGGGGGAAAGTCTCCGTTCATTGTTTTTGAAGATGCCGACCTCGACAGTGTGGTCGAGGGGCTTGTGGATGGCATCTGGTTCAACCAGGGGCAGGTCTGCTGCGCCGGTTCCCGCCTTCTGATGCAGGAGAGCATCGCGGAGCCGTTGGTCGCGAGAATCCGCGATCGTATGAGCACGCTACGCGCCGGATCGCCGCTCGACAAGGCGATCGATATTGGAGCGATCGTGGCTCGCGTCCAACTGGATCGCATTCAGCGACTGGTGAAACAAGGAATTGAAGAAGGCGCAACCTGTTGGCAACCGCAGATCGAAATGCCCTCCAAAGGGCTGTTTTTCCCGCCGACATTGTTGAGCAACGTTCATCCGACCTCGATCGTAGCCCAGCAGGAGATTTTCGGTCCGGTTCTGGCGGCGATGACATTCCGAACTCCGGCCGAAGCTGTGGAACTGGCCAACAATACTGTGTACGGACTGGCTTCGTGTGTGTGGAGTGAGAACATCAACGTCGCCCTGCACGTGGCAGCACAGATCAAGGCGGGCGTGGTCTGGGTCAATTGTACGAATCTGTTTGACGCAGCTTGTGGATTTGGCGGATATCGCGAAAGTGGGTACGGACGTGAGGGTGGACGCGAAGGGTTGTTGGAGTATCTCGAACCCGCATGGTTCAAGAATGCGCCGGCACTACCCGCTCTGAAATCTGGAAGCGAAGAGCATTCTGAAGACGAACCCGCGGACACTGCGATTCCCGCCATCGACCGAACCGTCAAGCTCTACATCGGCGGCAAGCAGGCGCGGCCCGATTCCGGCTACTCCATGCAAGTGCGTGGAATTGACGGGCAAATGCTCGGTGAAGTTCCGCTGGGAAATCGCAAGGACATCCGGAACGCGGTCGAGGCGGCGCACAAGGCCACAGGTTGGGGGAAGAGCACGGCGCACAATCGTGCGCAGGTTCTCTACTACATGGCCGAGAACCTGTCGCAGCGTCGTGAAGAAGTGTCGCACCGGCTGGCGCAAGCGGTCGGCGAGTCACAGGCTGCCGCGGAAGTGAACGCGGGAATCGAGCGCATTTTTTCGTACGCCGCGTGGGCCGACAAATTTGACGGAGCCGTGCACAATCCGCCCTTCCGCAATATCGCAATCGCAATGAACGAGCCAATCGGAACGGTCGCCGTGATTTGCCCGCATGAAACACCGCTACTGGGCTTTCTGTCGGTGGTGATGCCGGTTCTCGCAATGGGCAACACCGTGGTCGCCATTCCGTCCGAGAAATATCCGCTGATTACCGGTGATCTCTATCAGCTGTTCGATACCAGCGACCTGCCGGGTGGGGCGGTGAATATCATCACCGGCTACCAGTCACAACTGCTGAAAGTGCTGGCGGAACACGATGATGTCGACGGCATTTGGTGCTTCGCGGATGAAGCGAGTGCGGCAGCCGCCAAAGCGCTCTCCATCGGGAATCTCAAACAAGTATTCACCAATGAAGGCCGCTCAATTGACTGGTTGGATGTAAAGCAGGCCGAGGGACGCTGGTTCCTGCAGCATGCCACGCAGGTGAAAAACATCTGGGTGCCCTACGGCGAGTAGTTCTTCATGGGGCCCACACAAATTCCCCGGATTAAGATCTGCTGCATCAGTTCGGTCGCAGAGGCCCGGATGGCGATTGAGTGCGGAGCTTCGGCCCTGGGGCTGGTATCGGCGATGCCCAGCGGGCCTGGCGTAATCAGCGAAGAACAGATTGCCGAGATTGCAGCGACTATTCCTCCTCCGATCGGATCGTTCTTACTCACTTCCAAGCAGGATGTCGAGTCGATCGTCGAACAGCAGCGGCGCTGCCGTACGAACTGCGTCCAGTTGTGCGATCGGCTGACCTCAGGCGCTGCGAAAGAGCTGAAGGCTGCGCTGCCCGGAGTTTCAATAGTGCAAGTAATCCACGTAACGGGCCCTGAGTCGGTCGAAGAAGCGTTGGCCGTCGCGCCTGACGTGGATGCGATTCTTCTGGACTCGGGAAATCAGGCCTTGGCGGTGAAGGAACTCGGTGGAACCGGACGCCGACATGATTGGAATTTGAGCCGACAGATCCGGGACCAGGTGAACGTCCCAATTTTTCTGGCGGGCGGCCTCCGACCAGAAAATGTCGCAGAGGCAATCTCGGCGGTCGCGCCCTTCGGACTGGATGTTTGTTCCGGCGTCCGGACTGAGGGCAAGTTGGACGGCGAGAAGTTGACGCGATTCTGCGCCGTGGTGAAGGCAGCACACGAACCCGACGTTGACACACTGCAGAGCGCTGGCTAGACTCGCCCGTCTTCATTTTCTGCGTCATTCAGCTTGATGGATTTTGTGAACTCTATGGCGAAGCGTCCTCGGATTGCGGTAGTGGGCAGCGCGAACATTGACCTGACAACGTTTACCGGCCGGTTTCCAAAACCGGGAGAAACGATCTTTGGCGATTCTTTCGACCTGGGATTCGGCGGCAAAGGCGCGAACCAAGCGGTGGCCTCACGATTGTGCGGAGCAGAAGTATTCATGGTGGCGCGCGTGGGAAACGATCTTTTTGGCCCCGCCACCATTGAAAATTTCAAGAAACTCGGCATTGATGCAACGCATGTGAAGCAAGTGGAAGGAGTCTCAAGCGGCGTCGCCCCGATTTTTGTGGAACCCAACGGGCAGAATCGCATTTTCGTGGTCAAGGGCGCCAACGACCGGTTGCTTCCGGCCGATGTCGATGCCGCAGCCGACTTGCTGAAGACGGTGGACTGCATCGTCCTGCAATTTGAGATCCCGCTTGAGACGGTTTACCACTGCGTGCGCTTTGCGCGCGACAACAAGATTCGCTGCATCATAAACCCGGCTCCTGCCCAGCCGGTCGATCTGAAAGCACTCGCCGGACTGGACTACTTCGTGCCGAATGAGAGCGAATCGGAAATAATCGCGGGAATACCGGTGCGCACCATCGACGACGCGAAAAAAGTCGCCGAGAAATTGCTGGCCGGCGGAGTGAAGCGCGTCATCATCACTCTGGGCGTAAACGGATCGCTGCTGGCCGGACAAGACGGGATGGAGCACATTCCCGCGTTCTCAGTAAAGAGTGTGGACAGCACCGGAGCAGGAGACGCGTTCATCGGCAGTTTCGCCGTGTTCCTCGGGGAGGGGTTGCCAGAACGCGAGGCGGTGCGCCGTGCCAATCTGTATGCGGGACTGTCGACGACCGGTGTTGGCACGCAGAAATCTTTCTATGATCGTGCGCGCTACGACGCAGAGTGGGCGGCGCGGGCCAAGAGCTAAATTCATAAACACAAAGGGACCAGCGATCCACCGGTAACCAGCGGAGCGCGAACTTTCTCTCGCCCACCAAAGATCCTCGGACCAAACCCAACCGGATTTCCACAGGGCAATGTTGACACCCTTGTCGAGTGATTGTGCGAACGGGAACTGCTGCACGAGTGGGGCGATATCGATTTTTCCTTGTCCCACTGCGCGCGAGCGGCCAGGCCCAGCGCGGCAACCCGGGCACGATCACAAGACACTCATCAACTGGGTGTGGAAATCTGCGCGCGCGGTGGCACAAAACGCTTGACTTTAGAGCCCTAAATCCATTTATATGAGCGGACTCCGATCAGGGACCTCCGATATGCTGCGTGGGGCAGGGAGCGTCCTTTTGGTCATTCGGTGTGGGATCTCTAGGGGGATTCATGCTGAGCAAAAAAGCGCTACTGCTTGTCGTCTGCTGCGTACTTTTCCTGACAATTTCTCCGCTGATGTTCGGGCAAGCCACCGGTAGTTTCTCTGGCACGGTCTCCGATAAAACGGGATCGGTGATTGCAGGCGCGACGGTGCGGGTAACTTCGCAAGCCACCGCCCTAACGCGCGAAGCGAAGACGGATGATACGGGGCATTATCTGATTCCGCTGTTGCCCGTCGGGAATTACACGTTGCGCGTTGAGTCGCAGGGATTCCAGCCGGTAGAACAGAAAGATGTCCGACTGCAGGTAGACGAGCATCGCGAACTGGATTTTCCTATGTCGCCCGCATCGGTCACTTCGACGGTCGAAGTAAGCGCGACGGAAGTTGCGGTGGAGACAACGAACCCCACTCTGGGACAAGTCATTACTTCCGAGCAGGTGGCAGATCTTCCGCTCAACGGGCGGGATTTTGTGCAGTTGGCCACCCTGACCCCAGGCACCACCCAGGAAACCAACCCTAACAGTTTCTTCAATGGCGGCCCGAGTAGCGAAGTTTCTACTCGCGGATCTTTTTCGCTCTCAGTGGGTGGCTCACGCGTCAGCAGCACCGATTGGTTACTCGATGGCAACGACAACAATGAGCTGACTGCTGGTGGAATCGCCATTCTACCGTCGATCGACGCAATACAGGAGTTCAAGGTTCTCACCTATAACTACTCGGCGGAATGGGGTACACGCGCGGGTCCAACGGTCCTTGTCAGTATCAAGTCAGGATCCAACAAGTTGCATGGGTCGGTATTTGAATTCTTCCGGAACACGTCGCTCGATGCGCGAAGCGCGCGCGCGGCTACTCGCGAAAAGTTCAACCTTAATCAGTTTGGTTTTGCGCTGGGTGGCGCGTTGGAGAAAGATAAAACGTTCTTCTTCATCGACTATCAGGGTAAAAGGCAGCGCCGCGGGATCCCATTCAATGGATTTGTTCCGACGGCGGCGATGCGGACGGGAGATTTTTCAGCGGACCTGTACGGGCAGCCGGTCACCAGCCAGATTCTCTACAATCCGTACACCACTTCGGTTACGGGCGCAGGAGCGACACGGGATCCTTTTAAGTGCAACGGGACCACTCCCGTGACGCCGAATGGAGACGGCTCGCAGACTGGCGGAACACCGTGCAACAGGATTCCGAGCGAACTCATCGACCCGGTGGCGGCGCAGATGATCAACCTCTACCCAAGCACTGTTCCTAGTGCACCCGGTTCGGGATTCAACTTCACCAACGTTCCTGTCCGGAAGCTCAACGAAGGCGAATTTGATGTTCGCATTGACCACAACTTCTCGTCCAAAGACTCCTTATTCGCGCGCTTTAGTTACGATCAGGCAGTTTCATTCGTGCCGGGAGGATCACCGGGATTCGCAGCTCCCAGCGCTTTTGCGAGCACGCAAAACATTACCAATCACGGGCGAAACATTGCGCTCTCAGAGACGCACGTCTTTTCCGATCGCACCATCAACCAGATCAATGCCGGGTTCAACCGGATCTTCAATCACATCCTGTCGTTTGGCGATCGCTCCTGTGAGTCAGCGAGGCTCGGCATCCCCGGAGCAAATCTCGACAGCAGTTGTCCTTCTCTGGGCGTGGTTCCCCCCGGGCTTTCTCAATCCACGACGGATTGTATTAGTTGCGGACTGAACATCGCGCAGGTTGGAGGCCCCTATTGGGCGTTGGGTGACCGCGGCTTCGCGCCATTTCAAGGTGGTACGAACGTGTTCTCCATCTCCGATTCGTTCGACATGATCCGCGGCAACCACAACATCCGAATCGGTGGAGGCATCCGAGCGAATCAATTGAACGTGCTGACCAACGGTTTCCAGGATGGCTTCTGGGTATTTACGAACGGATTTTCCAGCAACGTGGGCACGATTCCTGGGTTAACACCGCCCGCCGGAGCTTACTTCGGCGGTGGTGACAATGCGGCGGATTTCCTTCTGGGGATGACTAATCTCGCCCTTCATGATCAGACTTTCTTCGGCGCTACCACGGGACGCCGCTGGAAAATGTTCCGGCCATTCATCCAGGACGATTGGCGAGTCACGAAGAACTTGACGCTCAATATCGGCTTGGCGTGGGCCCTAGTCACGCCCGTCGTGGAGGCGGAAAACCGGCAGTCGAATTTTAATTTCGATACAGGCACATACATGGTACCCGGAGTAAATTCGGACGGCCGAGTGGGAATTCAGTTTGACAAGACGGCCTTCGAACCGCGCATCGGTATCGCTTGGCAGCCCGGCGGCAGTCAGAAGACGTCGGTACGTGCCGGCTACGCGATTTTCCATGACTCCTCTTGGAACATGGGTGGACAAGGCCTGTGGCAAAATCCCCCGTTCTACGACGAAACTGCGGGCGGCGCATTCTTCTTTCCTGACTTGTGCCCGTTTGCCACGCCTGCAGTTCAGAACCCTGCGTGTCAAAGTGCGGCGAATGGATCGCTTGCGCCTAGCGGCGGACCGAACATGATTATTTCGAACGGATTTGCATTCGCGACGTCACCACCATCGCCGGGTCAGTTTCAAGGAAACGTAAACTCTCAGAATTTCGACTTCAAACAAGGGCGCGTACAACAGTTCAATCTCAACGTTGAGCGGCAGTTGCCTGGCAATGTCGTCTTCACAGTTGGCTATGCCGGATCTCGCGGATCACATATTCTGAGCAGCTTCTTGAACGAGAATGTCAGCCAACCGTCGGCCTGTACTAGTACACCGGGATACACGCTCGGCTGCGGGGCTGCCTTCGCAAGCCAAAGGTATCCGTTCGTAACCGTCTATGCCATTCGTGACAATGGCTCGACTCGTTACGATTCGCTGCAAGCCAAGGCAGAGACCAAGAGCGTGCGGCACGGTCTGTATGCGTTGTTGGGCTACACCTATGCTCGAGCTTTTGACAGCGGACTTTCGGACGGCTTGGGCAGCAACATCGGCTCAACCTATTGGCCGCTTCCGGGATCGAATAAACTTGACTGGAGTCTGTCTCAGATTCACCTTAATCACCAGTTTACAGCCAGTGTTTTATATGACTTGCCGTTCGGACGTGGAAAACAATTCGGCAACGGCTGGAATGGAGCGGTCAATCAAATCTTTGGGGGATGGTCAGTAAATGTCATTGAACGAGTCTCTTCGGGCTTCCCACTGTTTTTGATTGCGAGCACGAACAACTCTGGCGTGCAGTTCTCTCAAAATGGAACAAATATCACTCGTCCGATCCAGATTGCCGATCCGCGTAAACCTGGCGCGGTTCAGGGGAACACAGCCAATCCAGGTTGCGCAACCACTGTTTCCCAGGGGGGACTCGCACCAGACAAGCTGGGGCCGTCTACTGTCTGGTTCAATCCCTGCGCCTATGACAACGCGCCATTCGGGCAGCTCAGTCCTTTGCAGCGTGCGCCGCTTTACGGTCCGGACTTTGTGAACACGGACTTTTCGCTCATCAAGAGGTTCATGCTGCCACGTGAAGGGACTTCACTGGATTTCCGGGCGGAGTTCTTCAACTTGTTCAACCATCCGCAATACTTCCTGGGAGGCTCGTCGGGGAATGGATTGCAGGACGTCAATTCGATCGCCACTTTCGGAGTGGCGAACAACACTGTGAACAATCCGCGGCTCGTTCAATTTGCCTTGAAGCTACAGTTCTAGTTCACGAGCACGTTTCTGCCTCGGGCAGATGGATGTGTTAGTTCACCTAACACATCCATCTGCCCTCAATTTTGTTGGGCCCCCCATCGAGGAAACGTAAGCCGACATCGTGTCGCCTGTGATTACGCGGCCGCCAAATACACATACCGCAACACAAACAATCCCGTCAGTATCCACAGCACCGGGCTGACTTCCCGGTATCTTCCTGTCCCGACTTTCACGATCGTGTAGGCGATCACTCCCAGGCTGAGGCCCGTTGCAATGCTGAACGTCAACGGCATCGCCAGCACCGTAAGGAAGGCCGGGAAGGCTTCGGTGAAGTCCGTCCATTGGATTTGGGCGATGGATTGGGTCATGAGGGCGCCGACCAGGATCAGTGCTGGGGCGGTGGCGAAGGCGGGGATCGCGCCAGCGACGGGCGCGAAGAACACCGCCGCAACGAAGAGACCGGCGACGACGACGTTGCTTAGGCCCGTGCGGGCTCCGGCTGCCACCCCGGCGGCGCTTTCAATGTAGCTGGTGACGGTGGACGTGCCAGTGAGGGCTCCGACCATGGTTCCGATGCCGTCAGCCAGCAGGGCGCGGCCGACGCGCGGGATGCGTCCGTTCTGGATGAAGCCGCCTTGCTCGCAAACGCCCACCAGCGTGCCGACGTTGTCGAAAAGATCCACGAACAGGAAGGCGAAAATGATCTCGAGCAGTCCGAGATGCAAGGCGGCGCGGAGATCCAGTTGAAAGAGCGTGGCGCCGGGATGCGGAATTGAGATCCACGCGGCCGGCCGTGACGCGATGCCCACCAGAATTCCGTAGACCGTGGTCCCGACGATGCCCAGCAGGATTGCACCGTTGACCTTGCGGGCCATCAGGATGAGTGTCAGAACGATGCCGAAGCAGGCGGCGACAACTTCCCTGGAGGCCAGATTGCCCAGGCTGACGAACGTCGCGGGATTGGCGACAACCAGTTTGGCGTTCCGCAGTCCCACGAAGGCGATGAACATCCCGATGCCGGCGGCGGTCGAATGCTTCAGCCCGTCGGGAATACCATTCACGATCTGCTCGCGTATCCGGGTAATCGTGAGCAGCACAAAGAACGCGCCAGAAAGGAATACGACCCCCAAGGCCGTGCGCCACGGGATCCCCATGCCCAGGCATACCGAGTACGTGAAGTACGCGTTTAAGGACATCCCAGGGGCCATAGCGATCGGATAATTCGCGTACAAGCCCATCACCAGTGAGGCGACCGCAGAGGCAATGCAAGTTGCGAACACCACGCCGTCGGTGGGCATGCCGGCCTGCGACAGGATCTGGGGATTGACGACGACGATGTAGGCCATCGTCATGAAAGTGGTGAGGCCCCCAATCATTTCGCGACGTAGCGTGGTTTGATTTTCGGTAAGTCTGAACCAGCGATCGAGCAAGGTGGCGTTCAGGATGGTCTCCGGCGCTGGGAGGCGCGTGTTCCGGCTTTTCGGCCGTGTCCGCTATTGAGGCAAGGCGGACGACTTCGAGTCGCGGAGAGTATAAACAAACTGAGGAATTTCTCGCGCCTCACGCTCGTTGAGAGCCGCCGCTTCGCGAGAAAGGCGATTGTAGGTAGCCAGTTCCTGTTCGGCTTTCGACTTCTCCCCAGTACGCCGGTAGACCTGTGCGAGACGGTAATGAGGTTCCTTGAGCTGGGGGGCCATTTTCGCAGCTGCCTCGTAGGCGGCGATCGCCTGCGGGAGATTCCGGCGCTCCTCGTAAAGAACTCCGATCTGCAAAGAGGCTGAGCTCAGCGAGGGATCGAGGCTAAGGGCTCTCTTTAGCAAAGTCTCCACCTGGTGCTCTGTCTCCCGCGACGCCGCGGCCCGGCTCTGCTTCCAGAGGGCCACGGCGTAGTAGTAGTTGGCTTGTGCGTTGTCAGGCTGGAGACGCGTAAAACGCGCGAAGCGCTCGACTACTGCGGGTGACACGGAAGTCTCGCCTGCAGTCATCTTCCCCAAGACGATGTAGACTTGCGGGTCGGCTGGATCGAGGTCAGAAGCTTCGCCGACATATTTTGCTGCGAGTTCACCGGATCCGCTGGCGTACCAGCCGATTCCTAATCCCAGAAGCATGCGGCTGGAATTTGGGAACTTCCGATGGCCGCGGGTGAATACTTCGATGGCGGGCTGGAACGTGCGGTGCACGAGAAGTTCGGTTCCCCAGTCGAACAAATTGGACTCAGTGGGTGACAACTCGACGGCGCGCTGATACTCACGAACAGCAGCAAGTGGATCTTTTTGTTTCTCGTTGAGATCCCCGAGAAGATGGTGCAGTTCGGCTTTGTCTTGTCGAGTTAACAGAGCTGTAGCAAGGCCGCGCGCCTCCTGATCTCTGTTCGTGCGGGCGTACGCTTCGGCGAGCAGGCAGGCGTTGTCGTAGTCGTCCTTGCGGATCTGGTGGGCGCGTTCGAGGAATGGCAGAGCGTCGACTGGCTTCCCTGCATCGGCAAGTAGAACTCCGAGCCGATGATTCGAATCGAAGTCGTTGGGATTCCGCTCGAGGGTTTGTCGCAGTGACTTCTCGTCACTAGTTGTTGTTCGCGGCGAACCGGCCGGATCGTGCAGGTGAGCAACTTCCTGAGTCAAGGATTGCGATGTTCGCGACGTGACGTCGGAACCATGCCCACCATGACTTAGAGTGTCGGTGACACCGGCGACAATGAACTGCGGCTCTTCGTAGAACTCCGGTTTGTCTGACGAAGAACCCGGATGTTTGGCGGCTGTGGTGGCAATGAGCTTCAGATCGATGGAGCGGGCTTCCGCTTTTTTGAGAACAACAGGGCCGAAGGTCATCTCTTCGAAGCCGGCTTTGGCGACCCTTATTTTGTATTCGCCCGCAGGAAGTGCGGCCGATCGATAGGCGCCGTTCGTATCAGTAAGGATTGACGAAACCTCACCGGCGCCGCTTGAGATGCGGACACTTGCCCCGGCAATGGGCGCGTCCGTGGAGTCTCGCACTGTGCCCTGCAGAATCGCTCCCGCCGACGATATTTGACCTTGCCCCGCGGCCACAGACGAAATCACGGCAAGCACGATCAGCCCGAGCCTTCGAAAGCATCGAGATTGCGTTGGCTTGGGACGGGACATGTCCATGGTAAAGACAGGTGGAGTGCACCACGCGCGCGAGAATGTTGAGTATTCTAGTGTCGCCCTGCCAAGTGCGCAATGATCATCCATACGGCGGGAGACCGTTGTTGGCAGCGTCGCGCGTGGGCATTACAATGCGATGCCGCCTACGCCGGCTCGTAATCAGTATCCGCTTTCCGACTGCAAGAATTTCGTGGAGAAGGCTCGAATGAACGTTAAGACGCTCGTATTGTGGCTGGCCGCACTCGTGCTCGGGGTGGGCAATCTGCACGCGCAAAAAATCAAAGTGATCGTCGATCAGGATGCGCGCGGGCCGGCTACCACCGACATGCAGTCCATCTTGATCTTCCTGCAATCCGACAAGTTCGACGTGCTGGGAATCACAACAGTGTCGGGCGATCAATGGGTCAAAGAGGAAACCCAGCGTACCTTGCGCCTGCTGGAGATCGCCGGACGCACCGACGTTCCCCTCGCCGCGGGCGCTGAGTTCCCTCTTCTGAACTCGAAGGAAGAAACGGAGCGATGGGAAGCTCTGTACGGCAAGTTTCGCTACAAGGGATGCTGGAGCGATTTTTCGAAGCGACCAGAAGGCACCCCTCCGGCCTTCCGCGCCGGCTATCATGAGCCGAATGTCGTCCCCCCGTTGGTGGAAGGTGAACCGCACGTCAAAGCTCTCGATGAGGATGCAGCACATTTCATCGTCCGCACCGTGCACAAGTATCCGGGCGAGGTAGTGATCTGGGCCGGCGGGCCGCTGACGAACATCGCGTTGGCATTGCGGTTGGATCCGGAAGTGGCGAAGCTGGCGAAGTCGCTGGTGCTCATGGGGAGCGGTATGTATGCCGACAACGGCGGCATCAACAGTATCGACGGCCGCCGTGAATTCAACTGGTGGTTCGATCCGGAAGCTGTGCGAATCGTTATGCGGTCTCCCTGGAAAAGCATCACCATCACGCCGATTGACATCTCGGTGAAAACCACCGTGAACCCGGCGCTCAAGTCGGCCATCGCCAAAGCGAATACCCCGGTTGCGCGCTATCTGACCGAATATGCGGTGGAGAGTTTCATGTGGGACGAACTCTCGGCGGCGGCCATGATCGATCCCTCCATCGTAACGAGGCAAAAGGAAATGTATGTCGACATCGATGTCGACCACGGTCCCAGTTATGGGGAAACTCTGTTTTGGGATACGAGTACGGAATTACCTCCTTACGAACAGAAAGCCACGGTGCAGTTCGATGTCGATACGAAGAAACTGTACGACCTTTACATCGACCTGATGACGCGGCCGCCGAGGACAATCAAGTGACGAAGGATGGCATGGCTGAAAACAACATGGCAGGAATGACGCGCCGCGGTTTCGTCGCATCAGGCGCTGTGGCGGCCATGGGAGCCTGGACGGCAATCGGCTCCGCCCAAGCTCTTTCACAGCAAGGCGTAGGCGCGCGTCCGGCCGGATCGGGTCCGTCTCGAGTGATTATTGATACTGACCCCGGTGTCGACGATGCGTTTGCCCTGCTGCTGGCGATGCGCTCCCCCGAGTTGAAGATTGAGGGCATCACCGCGGTCGCGGGCAATGTTCCTCTAGACCTGACTCTCCCCAATGCTCTTCGCATGGTCGAAATTGCCGGGCGCAAGGATGTTCCAGTCGCGGCCGGGGCAAAAGCGCCATTGCTACGCCGCCTCGTGACGGCCGCCTATGCGCACGGCGAGAACGGGCTGGGTGGAGCGGTGTTTCCCGAACCGACGATAAAGCCGATTGCCACTCCGGCTGCCGAGTTCATTTGCGCAACCGTTCGCAAGTATCCGGGAGAAGTAACTCTGATTCCCGTTGGCCCCATGACCAACATTGCGGCCGCCCTTAACAGTGACCCGGGATTGGCGCCGCTGGTACGGGGAATTGTCATGATGGGCGGTTCTCTTTCGGGCGGCAATATCACACCAGCGGCCGAGTTCAACGTCTATGTCGATCCCGAGGCAGCCCGCATCGTTTTTCAATCGGGAATTCCGATCACCATGGTCGGATTGGACGTCACGCGCAGAACTTCGCTCACCGACGAGCACGTGAAAGTGCTTGAAGGAACCCAAAACCCAGTCAGCCAAGCGGCCGCGAAGATTGCGCGGCACGCAATCGATCACACCCGCGAACGGGGCTTCCTGGTTGGTCCGAATATGCATGATTCCTTGGCGGTGGCTGCGTTTCTTGACCCTTCGATTCTCAAGTGGAAGGAATACTACGTCGACGTGGAAACGTCGGGCGAGCTGACCGCCGGTGAAACTGTCGGCTACAGTCCAGCGGCAGGAGATTTGCGGCGAAAGCCAGAAATGGAAAAGCAGGCGGCAGAGAACATGAAAATTCGGGGATCGGCACCGACGCTGGCGACGACGAAAACTTCCCCCGTGCTGCGGGATAGGTTTGTGCCGAATACGAATGTGGCTGTGGACGTCGATTCCAAGAGATTCTTCGATTTGTTGATCGGGCGGCTTGCCGCGAAGTCATAACTGAGTTTGAAAGGGACCCTTGATGAGAGTGGGACGAACCTGGGTATGGGCGTGGGTATTTGCCCTACTGATGAGCCTGTGTTGTCTGGGCGAAGAAAACTCCAAACGCAAAATCATTATTGATCAAGATGCGGCCGGGCCGGCGGGAAGCGACCAGCAGGCAATTCTTGTGCTTATCCAGTCCCCGCAGACCGAGGTCCTTGGCATCACGGTGATGACGGGCGACGCGTGGCTGAAGTCGGAAGTCGCTCACACGTTGCGCACGCTCGAGCTGATCGGACGGACAGATATCCCTGTAGTACCGGGAGCGGAGTACCCCCTGGTGCGCCGTCGCGAGGAGAGGGAACTCTGGGAGAAGCGTTATGGCTCGGTCACCTGGCTGGGCGCCTGGACCCCGCGCTTCTACCATCCTCCGGACCAGCTTGGCGATTTTCCGGAAGGAAAACCCACCACCCAGCCGGCGGACGAGGATGCTGCCCACTTTCTAATCCGGATGGTGCATAAGTTTCCAGGGGAAGTGACAATTTACGAAGGCGGCCCCATGACGAATCTGGCGCTCGCCATTTCGATTGATCCTGAGTTCCCCAAGCTTGCCAAAGAACTCATCTTCATGGGGGCGAGCCTTAGTCCGGAGACCACTGATCCCGAGTTCGTAAGCAATCCGCGGCACGAATTCAATCTCTGGTTCGATCCCGAGGCGGCGCACATTGTTCTACGTGCCCCGTGGAAGAAAATGGTCTGCACGACAGTGGACATCTCTGTGAAAACGCAATTGACCAAGGCGCTCATTGATCGTATGAAAGCTGGCAATTCTTCGGTGGCGCAATACATTGGGAAGTATGCGCGCCTCTATGGAAAGTACAACTACCTGTGGGATGAGTTGACGGCGGCCGCGTGGCTTGATCCCACGCTCATCACCAAGAAGGAAGTTCGTTTCATGGATGTGGATCTGGACCGTGGGGCCGGCTACGGGAACGTGCTGACCTGGACGGATCAGGACAAGCCCGCGCTGGAAGTTCAGCCGGTTGAAATCCAGATCGATCTCGATACGGAACGGTTCTACAAGATGGTCGTGGATTTAATGACGGCGCCGACACCGCATCCTGCAGCGAGCAGGACTCCATAAACTATTCCCCGTTAGCGATTCAGTTCTGAAAGAGCTTTCTGCGCGGCGCTGTGGTTGGGGTGTTGCTTAAGCAGTGCTTCGAGCACGGCGCGAGCTTCCTCGACGTGTCCCTCCAACGCGTGCACTCTCGCCAAATTCAGATAGGACTGGTCGAACGCGGGAGCTACCCGAATACACTTCTCAAAATTCTTCACGGCGTCATCTCGACGGCCTGTGCGCAAGAACAGCACACCCATATTGTTCAAAGCCTCCGGATACTCGGGACGTACGTCCAACGCCTTTTGGAGATATTCGTAAGCGTGCTGCTCGTCGTTGGTTTGCGCGTAAACCATGCCCATGCTGTAGTTGGCTTCAGCGTTCTGCGGACTCACCGAGAGCGCATGTTCGAGGACCCGTCGCGCCTCATTCCATGCCTTTTGCTGGCGATATGCATTTGCGAGATTGTCGAGCGCGACCATGTGATTAGGGCTGATTTTCAGTGCCTGCTGAAATAGCGGGATCGCGTCAGCGGTCCGGCCTTCCTGCGTCGCAAGCAGCCCGAGATTGTTCCAAGCGTTGGGCAAGGTTTCTGGAAAACTGGCGTGGGCCCTGGTGGCGCGCTCGAAACAATCGCGCGCTTCATTGTTTTTGTTCTGTTTCAAGTAAACACTCCCGAGACCATACAGTCCTTCCGCGCTGGCGGGATCGTCTCGCAGGGCGGTCACGAAGAATGACTCCGCCTGATCATAATATTCACGTTGAAAAAATACAGATCCGAGAGAGAGGGAGTTGCGCTGGAAGTCGATCGTATCGGTCACCCCCGGAAAGGGTAAAGCCCTGGCGAGCCTTTCCGCGGTCGTGCCTGGAATTTGATGAAAGTCCTGCGCAAGCCCCTCAGCCGGTATCGGGCCCTGGTAGATCTTGACGATCTCTCCGCCGGCATTGATCAGGAATGACGCGGGTAGCGGCAGATCGCGATGGCGATCGAACAGATAGCGGTAGAGCAGGTTGTATATGCCGGCGATTTCCTCAGTCGCATGCAGTACGAGGAAAGGGAGAGTCTCTCCCTGCACCAAGGAGCGCAGGCTCGAGTCATCGAAACTGTCGTCGGTGTTCACGCTCAGTATCTGTAAACCACGCCTGTTCCACTCCTGGTAATAATGTTGGAGAGTCTGAAGATCCTTGAGAGAACCGTGCGAGGCAGCCGTCCAGAAATGCAGCAGCACGGGTCGGCCGCGAAAACTCCTCAGCATGATCGACTGACCTGCAAGGTCCGGAATGGTAAAGTCGGGCGCGCTCACTGGAGCCAGCAGCCAGGTTTCGATGGACTCAGCCGGTGCGGCGGCGGCAGCAGGTGTCGGAGCCGAGCCGCTCTGATTCGGATGCGGCGGATTAAAGGGCTCAGAGCGCGGCCCACTGCCTTCTTCCACCGAAATGCGATGATCCACTGGAAGGTCACGCAGTTCCTGCGTTGCGCCGCTCGGCCAGCGAATAGAAGCGCGCACGGGTCCCTTCGCGTTTCCCAACCCGAAGAACAACTCTTTCGTGTGTTGTGAGAGAAACCCGGAACCGGCCTGTAGACTTCGTGTCTGACTCCACTGCTCCGTATGGATGGCTACGATTGCGCCGATCGCGTCGCGGTTGCTCTTTACGCCCCTCAGGCAAAAAGAGATGCACGGAGCCAACTTCTCGACGATATTCTTGAGCAGACGAACCTGCGGTCCATTGCGATTCTTGAGTAACACTTCCAGCCGCCCATCATGATCGAAGTCGGTGAGTGCGAAGGCGCGGCCATCCTCCAGGAAGTCCAGTCCTAGCGCGCCAGAAACGTCCGAGAACGTTCCATCGCGATTGTTCGCATAGAAGACGTTGCGCTCATAACCACTCCAGGTGCCATCGGAGCGCAGCAGGTCATTCAGTGCGCTCCATCCCTGTTCATAGTCCGTCGATGGGGTGGGCTTGGCGGGTGAGTTAGCCACCACCTGCCGCCAGAAAAAACTGTTGAGATCCAAGCTTGAGGGGCCGGAGACCATTCCGTTCGTGACGTACAGGTCCGGATAACCGTCGTGGTCAAAGTCCCAGGCATCACTCGACCACGACCAGCGGCCCATCTCGACACCAGCGTCTGAACGTTGAAACGTATTTCGGACTCGACGGAACAAAGAGTTCCCCATGCTGTGCTTGCGGTAAAAAGCGCGTACGCTTTCTGGGGCGCCTTGCTGAAACGATTCTTGTGTCGCGATCCGCTGGCCGGCAGCCGTCCACATGTTGGCGACGTATAGATCGTCGGCACCGTCATTGTCATAATCGAGCCAGTTCACGCTCATGCCTGCGCCAACATCCTCGACTCCGACCTGATCGGCAACATCAGTAAAGGTCCCGTCCCCATTGTTGTGGTACAGATTCTTGCGTCCGAAGTCGTTGACCACGTAGAGATCGGGCCAGCCGTCGCGGTCGTAGTCGTTCCATACGCAACAAAAGCTGTAGCGGGTATTGTTGTGGTTCAAACCACATTCTTCGGTGACGTCCCGGAACGTGCCGTCATGCTGGTTACGCATGAGGAAATTGGGCGGCCCGTTGTTCGCGTCGAAGTAGGGCAGAGGGTATTTGTACTGGTCCGTGCCCTGGTAATAGATGTACAGGCAGAAATAGATATCGAGCCAGCCATCGCGATCGTAGTCTGCAATCGCAGCCCCAGTGAATGTTCCTTGCGGCGGCTTGGCGAAGCGGAACGCATCAGGACGTTTCCGAAACGTCGCATTTCCTTGATTCAGAAACAGCAAAGGCCCGTCCGTGCGTACGACAATCAGGTCCTGGCGGCCATCGTTGTCGACATCGACAAACAAGGCACAAGCCGTGTTCTCGAGGATGCCCAAGCCAGAACCTTCCGTGACGTCCTCAAACGTCCCGTCGCCGCGATTCCGATAAAGTCGATTCGGCAGTCCGGCAGGTTGGCACACATATAGATCGTCGAAGCCGTCACTATCGATATCGCCGACAGCAACACCATTGTGTCCATAGATATCGATGCCCGAGGCGCCATCAAGCACGGTCCGCCAATGGTCGACTCCTTGCCGCAATTGCGATTTGTAGGAGGGAGCAGCCGCGAAGGCTTCAGCTGAGATATCAACGAAGACGGCCGACTTCGAGCGCGCGCGGGTTTCATTGATTGGCTGCCATCGTCGAACCAGATATCCTTTACTCGACTCGTCCGGCAGTTGCCACTCCAGATCCCATTCGCCAACGCGCTGCTCGCGGTGAAAGTCGGGACCGGTGCCGACAAATTCGTAACGCACTCGGGTATGCAGTCTCTTGGAGAATGCTTTTCCATCGACAGGCACGACTTCCTTGATTTCCGTGATCTGAAACTCGGCGATCAGCAACTTCGCAAATTGCACGAGCGCTGCCTTGAAGTCAGCCGTGAAGCCTTGCACTGCAACAAAGCGTTGATTCGCGAAGTGGCTTCGCCGCACTTCCAGCCAAGGTTCCGATCGCACCACTTGCGAGTTGCCCGGCCGCAGGCTGGAGCCGCTGAAGTCAGGGGCCAGAGAGGCAGGAATGAAACTCAGATCTTGCGGCGAGCGGAGCAGGCTCGCGCTCCACTTCGCTAGAATCGCTTCCAAATCCGCCGCATACTTTTCTGACACGAATCGATCGAGTCCCGGCTGCACTTTCTGCAGGACTGCCTCCAGCGGCAATTTGCCCCGGTAGTGTGGGTGGAAATGAAAGTCCGGCCGCGAAGGGGATTGATCCGGCGAAGAAAGTAAGCGCGGAGCAACAAAGGTAAGCCAATTCGGAGGCAGGAATGCGGCAACCATTCCCTGGCAAGACCGAAACAGAAAATTGCGACGGCTCCGGTCTGTTGAGAGAAGGTCGTTCGACTGTTGCCTCTTCCCTGCCGGACTCAGAACGGCGCCCCCTGAACTAGCTGCGAAGGCCGAAATCTAACAGTGGCGTCAGGAACCGTCAAGGTTTGCCAACTTGAAGAAGATCCGGGCAGGGTTCTCGCTTCTGCCGATGACTATAATTCCGATGACTATAATTAAGGACGCACCACGAATTGCTATGAGAAATTGCTTGCTTCGACGATGCGGCGGTGCACTGCTCCTTGCAAGCGCACTGACCGTTCTGTGCGGCGCGCTTAACGCCCAAGAAACGGGCGCAGCCGAGCGTCCGGAATCAGAATCCACGCGGGCTCACCTGGGCAAGGGCTACGACGCCCTGAAGCAGGATCGTTACGAAGAGGCGGCACAAGAATTTCGAGCTGCGTTGATGGAGGACCCACAGCTGGTTTTGCGGGCACGGTTCCCTTTAGCTGTCGCTCTGTTTGAGTCACATAAGCATGAAGAGGCACGCAAGGAATTCGAAACCGTGCGCCGCGAAGTAGGAGACCATCCTAATGTTTTGTACTACCTCGGCAGGCTGGACGTGGATGAGTCAGACTTCCCCAGTGCGATCCGCAACCTGAGCAAAGCTGCGCTGAAGCCGCCTTTCCCGGATACCGCGTACTTCCTGGGCTTCGCTTATTTCAAGAAGGGCGACCTGCCAAACGCGGAGAAGTGGCTAAACGAAGCCGCTCGTCTGAATCCGTCGGACGCTCGAATTCCGTATCAGCTAGGCTTTGTCTACCGCAAGCAGGGACTAGAGCAAAAGTCCAAGCAGTCGATGGCCTTGTCGCAGCGCCTGCGTCAACGGGATACCGAGCAAAGCAGAATCCGGACGGAATGCGGTCAAACGCTGGCCGCGCACAAGCAGGACGAGGCACGGGTGGTATGCGATCAACTATACGATCCCAATGACGCTGACAAACTTACGGCGCTGGGAACACTCTACGGACAGCACGGAGATCTTGAGGCGGCACTGAAGCCGCTCAAGAGAGCCGCCGAACTCGCGCCCCAATCGCCTCAGGTGCAGTACAACCTCGCCTTGACCTACTTCCAGCTGAACGATCTCGAAAACGCGCGCAAACCTCTGGCGACCGCCATTAAGCGGTGGCCCGATCTGTTCCAACTGAATTTCTTGTACGGTGCCGTTCTGATGAAGTCCGGGGATCTCGCTCCCGCTTACGAGGCGCTGAAACACGCTCGCGCCTTGAACCCACAAGATTCCTCAACTGCGGAGATGTTGTACGCCACTACGATGGATCTCGCCCAGAAGACCGAGCAGGCTAGCAACTACTCTCAGGCCTTGCAGTACTACTCCGATGCTGCCAAGCAGCAGCCGGAGGATCCGACTCCTCATCGGCGCATGGCCGCCATTTACACGACCACCGGGCGTCCCGCTGAGGCGAAGGCCGAACAGGAGATCGCGGACAAGCTCGGCAGCAACAGCGGAGCGAGTTAGCAGGATTCGCGCCGTATCTGCCGCTGAGTTATCGCCCCATCTACAAGAAACAGTTCTGCATTTCCCTGCTTCAGCGTTACAATCAGGCCCACTCTTTGGCATTTGTGGACTCTTGATTTCCAGACTATGAAGAAAAAGAACGCTGCGATCGGACAGCGCACCGAACTTCTGCGGGCGGCGAAAGCTGCCATGAAAAAAGCTTATGCACCCTACTCCAACTTTCGAGTGGGCGCAGCTGTCCTGACGAAGACGGGCAAAGTTTTCGCAGGTTGCAATGTGGAAAACGCGTCATACGGGATGACGAACTGTGCAGAACGCACCGCAATTTTCTCGGCAGTTGCGGAGTTGGGTCCCGAGCTGGAAGTCACCGCGGTAGCGGTGGTGAACGACCACGGCGTTCCCTGCTCTCCCTGCGGAGCCTGCCGTCAAGTCATCTATGAATTTGGCCCCGATGCCACCGTGTTCTTTCAAGGCACGGAAGGCGACAAGCAGGCGCACATTACAGAGCTCCTACCGGAAGGATTCCGCCTCAAATGAGCGCCGCGCATGACAGCGCTCCCATTCGCGCGATCGATGTGATCCGAAAGAAGCGAGACGGTGGTGAACTCACCCGCGCCGAAATCGAGGCGCTGGTCGGCGGATACACCAAGGACGACATCCCCGACTACCAGGCTTCCGCATGGCTCATGGCGACCTTGCTCAAGGGCATGACTCGCGCCGAGACTGCCGCCCTCACCGATACCATGCTGCGATCCGGAGAGGTTCTCGACTTCTCCGACATGCCCACCCGAAAGGTCGACAAGCATTCGACGGGAGGCGTGGGCGACAAGACGTCCCTTGTACTGGCCCCGCTGGCAGCCGCTGGCGGCCTCACCGTGCCGATGATTAGCGGACGCGGGCTTGGCCACACTGGCGGTACGCTGGACAAGCTCGAGGCCATTCCCGGCTTCAACGTGAACCTGCCGGTGGCACGCTTTCGCAAAGTGCTCGAAACTTGCGGATGCTCCATGATCGGCCAGACCGCCGAGATCGCTCCGGCTGATCGGAAGCTTTATGCGCTGCGCGACGTCACCGGCACGGTGGAGAGCCCATTTCTGATCTGCGCCTCCATCATGAGCAAGAAACTGGCGGAAGGCGTCGACGGTCTGGTACTCGACGTGAAGACCGGTTCCGGCGCGTTCATGAAGAGCGAGGACGATGCAGCCTATCTCGCCGAACTCATGGTCGAGACCGGCGAGCGCATGGGGAAGAAAATGGCCGCGCTCATCACCGACATGGACCAACCCCTGGGCCGATATGTGGGAAATGCCCTGGAGGTCGTCGAGTGTGTGAAAGTGCTCCGCGGCGAAGGGCCAAAAGATCTGCGGGATCTCTGCCTGGAACTGGCGGCATGGATGTTTCTGCTCGGCGAGCGTGTGGCCACCATCGACGACGGCAAGAAGTTATCGGAGAAACTCATCCATTCTGGAGAAGCTCTCGACCGATTCCGCCGCATGGTGGAATTGCAGGACGGAGACGCGCGCGTGTTGGATGATCTCCAACGGTTGCCAAAAACGCAGCAGACGCTTGAGGTCATCAGCGGCCGGGGCGGATACGTTACGTCGATCCAGTGTGAGCGAGCTGGGACTGCTTGCGTGATCTTGGGCGGAGGCCGGGAACGAAAAGAAGACTCTGTCGACCCGGCGGTAGGGTTCGTGCTGCACAAGAAAGTCGGTGATCAGGTCTCTTCCGGCGAGACACTCGCGACCGTTCACTACAACTCTGAAGCCTTAGGCGCGCGCGCGAAGACGATGCTGCTGGAAAGCTTTGCAATCGCAGAGTCTCCTCCCAGTCAGAAGCGGCCTCTGGTTCACCGGGTCATCACAGCATCCGGGGAGAAAAACTAAAATGGGACGATTCACCGGAATTCTCGGTCTGCTGGCCATGCTGGGCCTGGCCTACGCGTTCTCCACAAACCGGCGCGCCATTCGCGGGAAAACGGTCGCCTGGGGATTGGGATTGCAGATCGCGTTTGCACTGTTCGTTTTGAAAGCGGACATCGGGAGACGCATCTTCCAGGCAGCGGGAAACGCGGTGAACCGACTGTTGAGCTATTCCTTCGAAGGCTCCAAGTTTGTGTTTGGCGAACTCGGTAAACAGGGTTCGTCGATGGGGTTCTCCTTCGCGTTCCAGGTATTGCCGACCATCATCTTTATCGCCGCGTTTTTTGCCGTCCTTTATCACGTTGGCGTAATGCAATTCATCATTCGCCAGGTGGCGAAGGTGATGACCCGCGTCATGGGTGCGAGCGGGGCGGAATCGCTGGATGTTGCTGCCAGCATTTTCATGGGGCAAACGGAAGCGCCTCTGACCATCCGGCCGTTTCTTTCCGACCTGACGAAGTCCGAACTCATGACCGTGATGACCAGCGGCATGGCGCACGTGTCCGGCGGAATCATGGCCGCTTATATCGCCTTTGGCATCGATCCGAAACATCTGCTGAGTGCCGTGATCATGACTGCCCCCGGCACGCTGCTGATGGCCAAGATGCTTGTCCCGGAGACGGAGCAACCAAAGACAGCAGGCCGTGTAGTGATCAGCGAGGAAGAAATGGCAGCGGAAAAGAGCGAGAACCTGCTGGGCGCGATCGCACGCGGGACAACTGACGGATTGCATCTCGCCCTCAACGTTGCGGCCATGCTCATTTCCTTCCTGGCGCTGATTGCGCTGACGAATGGAATGCTGGGTGGCATCCACAACGGCCTAGCACATTTCGGCATCGGATGGTTCCCATCCAGCATGGAGCGAATTTTCGGAACTCTGTTTGCTCCGATTGCCTGGTCGATCGGCATTCCCTGGCACGACTGCCCCATCATTGGTAACCTTCTGGGCACGCGCATGGTGCTGAATGAACTGGTGGCCTTCTCGATGTTGGGACCGCAACGTGCTGTGCTTGATCCGCGCTCCTTCACGATTGCCACTTTTGCTCTGTGCGGTTTCGCCAACCTCAGTTCGATCGGCATTCAAATCGGCGGCATAGGAGCACTGGCGCCGAGTCGGAGAGGCGATCTGGCGCGCCTCGGGCTGCGCGCCATGCTGGCCGGAACAATGGCGAACCTGATGTCGGCCTCGATCGCCGGACTGCTGTACTAGGGAGTTGATCTACTAGGCTTGCTTTTTGGGAAGGGCTCGACTTCAGTCGAGCCACAAAATCCGTCACAAGACGCGGCTTCAGACGCTGAGGTTTGCTTTTTTCGCTACGCCCTTTCCTCCGCCACCTGCATCGACCGACGGCACGCCCGTCGCTCCATCGATCCGCCCTGCCTCCCCACCGTTCTGTACAAGCCCCCCGCGTTCGTATAACAATTGACGGCACACCGCCATCCGTCACCCTTCCCACGGATCAGGCGACGGGGGACAACAGCTTGTACTACCGGCCCAACACGCTGCACGAAGTGGTGGATACCCTTTCGCGGCACGGGGGCCAGATACTCTCCGGCGGCACCGATTTCTTCCCTGCTTTAGGCGAACACCCTGTCTCAACCCCCGTCGTAGACATTTCCGGTGTCGGCGAACTACGCGGAATTTCAATCGAGGCAGACCACATTCGCATCGGAGGCCTCACCACCTGGACCGAAGTTCTGCGCTCCCCGCTCCCTCGGTGTTTCGATGGCCTCAAGAGTGCGGCCCGGGAAGTCGGCTCCATACAAATCCAGAATCGTGGGACCGTCGCTGGAAACCTCTGCAACGCATCGCCCGCGGCGGACGGCGTTCCTCCTCTTCTCGTGCTGAATGCGTCTGTCGAGTTGGTGTCGCATCAGGGAACTCGGAACCTGGCTTTGAGCGACTTCATCCTGGGAAATCGAAAGACCGCGCGGAGGCCGGATGAACTGCTCTCCGCAGTCATCGTGCCGCGAGAAGTAAACGACGCCCGTTCCGTCTTCCTCAAGTTAGGATCGCGCCGGTACCTCGTGATTTCCATCGTAATGGTCGCCGCCGTTGTGCAGGTGGACGGTAGTGGTCGCGTTGCCCAAGCCAGGCTTGCTGTGGGATCGTGCTCCGCGGTAGCGCGGCGCCTTGCAGAACTAGAGAGAGCGCTTGCTGGCGCACCGGCCGTCCGCGGCATCAGTGAGAGAGTCTCGCCGGAACATTTGGCGAATCTCACTCCGATTGATGACGTGCGCGCGACAGCGGAATATCGCCGCGATGCCGCTTTGACGCTCGTCAAACGGGCGCTGGAACAGTGCGTGGAGGCCCCCTAAACATG
Organism: Acidobacteriota bacterium; assembly: GCA_046728215.1. Taxonomy (GTDB): domain Bacteria; phylum Acidobacteriota; class Terriglobia; order Terriglobales; family Acidobacteriaceae; genus Gp1-AA133. Next base: position 35,834 of record JBKPEB010000026.1, read on the forward strand.
CTGGCCACTCCGTTTATCTCGCAGGACCTTCAGTCGACGCTTAGTTTTATTGTCAATGGCGAACGCGTCACCGTTTCGGCGCCGCTGTCACGCCGCTTGTCGCGGGTTCTGCGGGAGGATGTCGGCCTAACCGGAACGAAAGTTGGGTGCGACGCAGGCGACTGCGGAGCCTGCACCGTACTACTGGACGCCGAACCCGTTTGCGCTTGCCTCATATCGGTCGCCCAAGCCGAAGGCCGCGAGATCACTACGGTGGAAGGCCTGGCAAAGCGGCCTCCTCTGTTCGACAAACTGCAGAAAAGCTTCCTCCAGCGCGGCGCCGCGCAGTGTGGCGCGTGCACACCCGGCATGCTGGTGGCTGCGACCGCGCTCCTCGAAGAGAATCGGCACCCCAGCGAAGTCGATGTTATGGATGCTCTCGGCGGCGTCCTGTGCAGATGCACCGGCTATCGCAAGATCATCAGCGCCGTTCGCGAGGCGTGCACCGGAAGCTCAGAAGTGGTTTCGCCGCTTGCCGGTCATTCGGTCGGCGCGCGTCTGGTTCGTCTCGATGGCCAGTGCAAGGTTGACGGAAGCGAGATCTATGGCGCTGACGAGATTCCCGCCGGCGCCCTCACCGTAAGAGTGGTTCGTTGTCCCTACGATCGGGCGCGTTTCGAGTTCGGAGATCTCCAGGAATTTGCCGCCCGTCATCCCGGCGTGTGCGGTGTATTCACTGCCCAGGATGTCCCGGGAGAAAATTGCTACGGTGTCATCCCGAAGTTTGCCGATCAACCGGTCTTTGCGGAGACCGAAGCGCGCTTTCGCGGAGAAGCCATCGCTATGGTTGTCGGTGAGCCGGACGCTATCGAAAAGCTGGACCTCGCAACTTTTCCTGTCACGTGGCAGGAGCTCGCCCCGCTGAAGACGATCGATGCTGCACTTGCCGGGGGCGCCAATCTTATCCACGCACACCGCGCGCAGAATGTACTCACCGGAGGACGCGTCGTGCGCGGCGATGTGGAGCACGCACTGGCGGAAGCCGACGTGGTAGTCGAAGAAAGCTATGAGACGGGATTCGTCGAGCACGCCTACATCGAGCCGGAAGCCGGATTCGCGCGACGCGTCGCCGACGGAATCGAAGTCCAGGCCTGCACGCAGTCGCCCTACATGGACCGTGCCGACGTCGCACGCATTCTGGGAATTGAGCCCGAGGCGGTCCGGATTATTCCCACCGCTGTCGGTGGAGGATTCGGCTCCAAGCTGGACCTGTCGGTTCAACCGTTTGTGGCGTTGGCCGCTTGGCATTTGAATCAGCCCGTCCGCATGGTCTACTCGCGACACGAATCGATTCTGTCGACAACCAAACGGCATCCCGCACGCATGCATTTACGGGTGGGCGCGTCGCGTGATGGAAAACTAGTTGGCCTGGACTTCACCGCCGATTTCAATACTGGCGCTTACTCGTCATGGGGACCCACGGTGGCCGCAAGAGTGCCCGTGCATGCTTCCGGCCCATACAAGGTTCCGCACTACCGAGCCATCACGCGCGCGGTACACACGAACCTGGTTCCGGCCGGAGCTTTTCGTGGATTCGGCGTCCCGCAAACCGCGATTGCCCAGGAACAGATTTACGACGACCTTGCGGACCGCCTTGGTATGGATCGATTAGAGTTCCGCATTCTTAATGCGCTGGAGAACGACTCTCCCACCGTCACCGGCCAGGTGCTGGGAGCAGGAGTCGGAATCCGCGCCTGCTTCACGTCGTTGCGCACAAAATGGAAAGTTGCTCGAGAAAAAACAGCGGCTTTCAACACCTCGGCGGCTGGTCCCGTGCGGCGAGGTGTTGGCTTGGCTGGCATGTGGTACGGCTGCGGGAATACTTCCCTGCCGAACCCGTCCACGGTGCGCGTCGGTCTGAGGGCGAATGGCAGGATCGCCCTTCACCAGGGTGCGGTGGATATCGGACAAGGATCGAACACGATTGTCACGCAAATCTGCGCCGACGCCATGCAGGTTCCCATCGATCGTTTCGACTTGATTTCCGGAGACACGGCGATCACCCCCGACTGCGGGAAGACCTCCGCCTCGCGACAAACATTTGTGACCGGCAAAGCGGCAGCCATGGCAGGGGAGAAACTTCGCCAAGGAATTCTCGGACTGTTTAACGCTGACGACGATGCGAATTTGTCCTTTGGAGTGGGGTGCGTAAAGGTCAGCGACACTCGCGGCGAACGCGCCATCGAACTGGGCACGCTGCCACTGGACGCGCATGGATATGTCGTTACCGCAGAAGCCACCTTCGATCCTCCGACCAGTCCGCTCGACGAAAATGGGCAGGGAGTTCCCTATGCCGTGTTCGGCTTCGGTGCCCACATGGCTGAGGTAGAAGTTGACACCGACTTGGGCACAGTAAAAGTTCTCAAAATCACGGCCGCGCACGACGTGGGCCGAGCCATCAATCCCACATTGATCGAGGGGCAAATCGAAGGAGGAGCTGCGCAAGGCCTGGGACACGCTCTGATGGAAGAATTTTTTCCGGGCAAAGGCGAGAACCTGCACGACTATTTGATTCCCTCTGCCGGAGACATGCCGGAAGTAGAATCTATCCTCATCGAAGATCCCGCTCCCATCGGCCCGTTCGGAGCCAAGGGAATCGGCGAACAGGCAGTGATTCCGACCGCGCCCGCAATCCTGAACGCGATTCACGATGCCATCGGTGTGAGAATTCGCCGCGTGCCCGCGACCCCCGATCGGGTCCGGGCCGCGATTCTTGAGGCGCGGAAATGCGGAGGCCAACGTGCCTGACGATGACGCCATCCGCTGCGACGCCTGTCCGGTGCTTTGCTACATCAAGCCGGGGCGGTTGGGCGCCTGCGATCGCTATGGAAATCGCGACGGGCAACTGGTACGCGTCGACCCGCACGTGGTGCTCGACCGCGCGCTGTCGCGCGGTGATTCGATTGTTCCCTTCCTCGGCCGTGAGCAAGATTGGGACGGCAACCCCGTAGGCTCTGCGCAGACCTTCATCACGGCGATCGGCGCGGGGACCACCTATCCGGACTACAAGCCGGCCCCATTCATCATTTCTTCCGAAGTTGAAGGCGTCGACATGGTAACGGTCGTCACGGAAGGAATTTTCAGTTATTGCGGCGTGAAGGTAAAGATCGACACCGACCGTCATCTCGGCCCAGAGACCAACCTTGTGCGGGCCAAGGGAGAAGCAATAGGACACGTCACCACCAGCGAGTACGGCTCGCAAATGCTGTCACTGGGCGGCGTTCGCCATCTCACCGGCGGCAGCCGTCAGGAAGGAACCGCCACTTGCGAGGCATTGCTCGATCTCTGCAACGGCAAAGCAGTGGAGTTGACTGTCGATGAAGGAGCTTCGGTGGTGGTGCAGGCCGGCAAGCCTCCCGTAATCGACAACGTGCAGGAAGAACGCATGCGCGTCGGCTGCGGCTCGGCAACCATCGGCATGTTTGCAAAACAATGGTTCGGGAAAGTCGACGACGCGGTGGTGGTCGACGATCACATCACCGGCGTTCTGTCGGAACATCAAGCGGGAAAACTTCTGGGCGTGCCGGAAACTGGGATCAAAATCAAAGGGCGCCGATCTACGCCTGGCAGATATTTCCAGGTAGCCGAGCCCGGCACAGCCTGGGGCGGCACAAACATCGAAGACCCACTCTCGATTCTTCAGCCCTTCAAGCCGAAAATCGCGTGGCCGGGATTGCGCCTGCTGATGGTGAGCACAACGGGAGAACATCACGCGTACTTCGAACTCGACGAACAGTTGCGTCCCACGCCCCGCGAGTTGCCTACCTCGCTCCGAGAATCCGTGGCGCGAATCAAAGAGAACTGCGAACCCGCACTCTGCACCGTCCTTTTTATGGGCGGAGCCGGAGGATCGCTGCGGGCTGGCGTCACCGAAAACCCAGTTCGCCTCACCAACTCCGTGAAAGAAGCTCTAACCCGCGTCACCTGCGGGGGTGCGCCGGTGTACATCTGGCCCGGCGGAGGAATCACGTTCATGGTCGATGTGAGCCGCATGCCAGACAATGCTTTCGGATACGTCCCCACTCCGGCCCTGGTCGCGCCCATCGAGTTCACCCTGAAGCTGCGGGACTACGCGGACCTCGGCGGCTACATGGATCACGTCCGGCCGTTGCAATCGATCATGCCGGAAGGCGGACGGCGTCACGTCTCGGCGCGCTCGGAAAATCCGTGGCCGCTGTTTCCATCGAAATCGGGAGCGAAATAATGGCCAACCGTGCGCAGATTCACCTCCTACCCGATGGAAAGCGGCTATTCCTGCACGATGGCCCAATCGATATCATCCTGGAAACATTCGGAACACATGCAGAACGACATCGCGCATACGCCGCGGCTGCCGAGCGCTTCATCACAGTACTTGATGAACTGTGTCACGAACTTCCGATCTTGCGGCAACCGGCTGGTTCGAACGGAGCGACTCTCCACGGTCCAGTCGCGCAGCGCATGGAAGCAGCCGTCTTGCCCTATGCCTCACGATGGTTCATCACTCCCATGGCCGCAGTCGCGGGAGCGGTGGCGGAAGAGCTCTTAGCCGCGATGGCCTCAGCCGCGACACTCGAACGTGCCTACGTCAACGACGGAGGCGACATTGCTTTGCATCTCGAGCACGGACAGTTTCGCGTGGCCATGATCGATCAACCCGACGAACCATCCTTGTTCGGATCAATCATGTTGGACCCAGGTCAGCCGGTCCGCGGCATCGCCACCAGCGGATGGCGCGGTAGAAGCTTCTCCCTGGGAATCGCGGATGCCGTGACCGTCCTGGCCGATCGCGCGTCGATGGCCGACGCCGCTGCCACCATCATCGCAAATGCGGTCGACTTGCCAGGCCACGCAGCAATTACGCGTCAGCCTGCCTGTGAGATTGCTCCCGACAATGATTTAGGGAACTTGCTGGTCACGCGAGCCGTCGGCGAGTTGACACTGGACGAAGTGGAGTCCGCACTAACGGCAGGCAGGATAGTCGCCCAAACACTGCTGGAGGAAGGACTCATCCGGGCTGCGGCGTTGCGACTACAAGGCCAGACACGCACGACAGGTGTTCCCCTCCGGTCGCATACACTGGAAAATTCTGGGGAGCCTCGGAGACTGCTCCATGCCTGAGGTCGCCGTGCGCAAGAAACTCATCGCCATTGAAGAAATCTTCCACGAGGGCGGCCCCATTGCGGCAGTGCCCCTGCGGCGCGCCGTCGCGCTGGCGGTCATTCACAATCCATACGCAGGAGCTTTCGTTCCCGACATTGTCAGCTTCATGGATGACCTGAAGCCTCTCGGTCTGGATATGGCGAGGTCGTTGGTCAAATCGCTCGGCGGTGATACCGGCGTTGTCCAAGGCTATGGAAAAGGCGCGATCGTCGGCAGCGCCGGCGAACTCGAACATGGCGCGCTCTGGCATGTGCCCGGCGGATACGCCATGCGCGAGGTTCTCGGAGGCGCCAAAGCTATCGTGGCATCCACCAAAAAGGTGGGCGGTCCCGGAACCCGGCTGGACGTGCCGATCACCCACATCAACGCGTCTTACGTGAGAAGTCATTTCGATGCCATCGAAGTCGGGCTGGCCGACGCACCGCGGTCCGACGAAATCCTCCTTGCGTTGGTGATGACGACCGGTGCGCGGGTCCACGCGCGGGTGGGCGGATTGAAGGCTTCTGAAATCAAGGGAGAGGATGGGTTGCGATGAAAGCCAGCATCCGCAAGATCGCCGTCTTTGTGGAGGAAACTCAAAGTGAAATGGGCCGCAAGGTCGATCCGCCCACGCGCCGTGCTGCCGCCGTGGCAGTGATTGAGAATCCGTGTGCCGGCAAGTATGTGGAAGATCTGTCAGAGCTCATGACGATCGGCGAGGAACTCGGGGAACTCCTGACACAGAGAGCCGTCGCCGCGCTTGGCATCCCTGCTACCTCCGCGGAAAGCTATGGCAAGGCAGCCGCCGTTGGCGAAAACGGCGAGCTTGAACACGCAGCAGCCGTCTTGCATCCCAAACTCGGAGCCCCCGTGCGCAAAGTCCTCGGCAAAGGCGCGGCTCTGATTCCCTCGTCGAAGAAGCGCGGCGGGCTGGGGGTTCCGCTCGACATCCCCCTTGGCCATAAAGACGCAGCCTTCGTGCGCAGTCATTTTGACGGGATGGAAGTCCGCATCAATGACGCACCGCGCGGCAACGAGATCATGGTGGCCGTTGCGATTACGGACAGTGGGCGCCCTTTGCCGCGTGTAGGCGGGCTCACGAAGGATCAGATCAAAGGCGAAGATGGGTTGCGGTAATCCACACCGAGGGCGAGCCTTGTATGGGTCCTTCGCACATGGTGATCCTAATTTGTTCTGTTCGATACCTTGGCGCGAGCGCTAGGCTTTCACAATCTCCGGCACTCGCGTCGCTGGCGGAGTGTTTCGGCTGCGTTGCGCGGCAACCACTCCATCAATCACCACCATGCCGATGCCGGGCAAGTCTCCCGCCTGCACGCTCTTGAGGAACGTCGTTCCAGCCGAATGCTGCGCCTTGTCCATGAGCACAAAGGTGGCGTCGCGACCCGCGGCGATCAGGCCGCAGTTGAGTTTTCGAATTTTTGCCGTATTGCCGGTGGCGAAGCAGAAACCAGTTTCCGCCGGAACGTTTCCAAGAGAAGCCAACATGGCAATCAGACGCACAATTCCCAGGGGCTGAACTCCAGACCCGGCCGGCGAATCGGTGCCGAGAATTACGCGGTCGAGTTGCTTGAGATCCACGGCCGTACGAAGTGCAAGCAACCCAGCCCGCTCGTTGCCGTTGTGCACAATTTCGAGAGCGCGCGTCGACTCCTCACATAGCGCCGCAATCTGATCGTCAGGCAAAGCCGTGTGGCCTCCGTTGATGTGGCCGATCACGTCCGCGTCGGCGGCCAGCACAACGTCTTTGTCGATAAGACTCGACCCCGGAATCGAAGGCCCTCCAGTATGGATCGTGCTTTGGATCCCGTACTTGCGCGCCCACGCAACCATCTGCTGCGCGGTGGCGCCGTCCTTCACACTGCCTAAGCCAACTTCGCCGAGCATCGTCACGCCGGCCGCCGCCAGTTCCTTGAAGTCTTCTTCCACCATTCCGTGCTCGATCACTGGAGCGCCGGCGTGGATGCGTACGCCTCCCGGACGGAAGGCTTGGAAGGCACGTTGCGCGAAGATCGCCATGGCCTTCAACCCGACGACGTCTTTCGGACGTCCCGGCGTATGCACCTCTCCGGCAGAGATCATCGATGTCACGCCGCCGTGCAGGTAGCTGTCAATCCACCCGAGTTGATTCTGTCGAGGCGTCCAATCGCCTGCGACAGGGTGGACGTGGCTATCGATCAGGCCGGGCGCCACCGTCGTTCCATTCGCGTCGATGGTCAGCGTCGCACCCTCCGCTTCCACGTCGTTCTGTTTGCCGACCGCCGCGATCTTGCCATCGATCGCCAGAATCGTGTCCGCATCGAGGATGGGATGGTGCAAGTCCCCGCTCAAGATCAGGCCGATGTTGCGAATAAGCAGGCGCGCTGGCGACTTGCCTGGCGCTGACGCTTCCTGGGCCATGGTGTCTTACTCCTGTTGCGCCTTTTACGACGCCGTCACCGGTGGATACAAGCATGGCAGTATACAGAGAACGTGGGCTGAGCGGCTTGTCACCCATGGTCGAGGCTGTATAAGCTGACGGTAGGTCTTGAGATTTTCGCTCGCCAAAACGGAGCTCGCATGGTTCCCCTCGATCTGGTTTTGTGGGCAGTCGATACACAAGCGGACTTCATGTTGCCCGGAGGCAAGCTTTATGTGCCGGGTGCGGAGAAATTGCTTTCCAATATCCAGAAGCTCACCGACGTGGCGCGCCAAGGCAGTGCCTTCCTTGTCTCGCACGGTTGCTTTCACGCTCCGGATGACCCTGAATTTCAGACGTTCCCGCCGCATTGCGTGAAAGGCACCTCGGGCAGCGAGTTTGTGGAAGCTGCCATCACTGACAGCGTTATTCGCGTTCCCAACAAGACGGGCCGGTTGCCGGACGAGCTTTGGAAACACAAGCAGGTTCTTTTGGAAAAAGAAACGCTCGACATCTTTGAGAGTAGCCATGCCGAGGAACTCGTGAGGCGCTTCCCGAAGGATGCGGAGTTCGTGATCTTCGGCGTGGTCACCGAGTACTGCGTCCGGCTTGCAGCGAAGGGACTCCTCGAGCGGGGCCGCAAGGTTTCCATCATCAAAGACGCCATCGAGACTCTGAATCCCGAAGAAGGCCGGAAGACCTTGGCGGAACTGGAAAGCCTGGGGGCCAAGCTCACCACCACGAAAGAAGTTCTGCACAGGCTCAAGCGAGTTCACTAGCGGATTTGCTGCGGCTCGCGAACCGCGTAAAAGTCCTGAATCGCTCCTTGCGGAGCATGGCTCGCTCCACGTATGATGCAGCGGTTTATGGCTACCAAAACCACATCCCCGAAGTCTGGACTACGCCAAAAGGCCCAGTTGATGTCGGCCACCGAGATCGAACGCACCATGGTCCGTCTCGCTCATGAAATCGTCGAAAAGAATGGCGGAGTCGAGGGGTTGGGTTTTGTCGGCATCAAACGGCGCGGCGTCCCCATTGCCGAGCGGCTCGCAAAAATTATTCAGCGCATGGAGAGCGTGCCCATTCCCGTGGGCACCTTGGACATCACGTTTTATCGCGATGACCTCACAACGCTCGGTCCCAAGCCCCTGGTGCAGAAATCAGCCCTCGGGTTCGATATCAAGGACAAAAGCATCGTCATTGTCGATGACGTTCTATTCACTGGCCGGACGATTCGCGCAGCACTGGACGCCCTGTTTTCGCATGGCCGTCCCCGCCGCGTGCAGTTGTGCGTCCTGATCGATCGCGGTCATCGGGAACTGCCCATCGAAGCAGCCTTCGTCGGTCGCTTGGTGCAAACCACGATGAATGAAGTGATTGAGGTCAAGCTCACAGAAATCGATAACGCCGAGAAAGTGTTGTTGATGGAGAAGTGAGTTTCCTTCGTCCATTGCTGCCTAGAAACGATTCTGCCTTTGCTCCTCTCCGTTAGGAACTTTTGCAATTTTCGTCTTCTCCCCATACTCTCGTGGGCATGAATTTCACTGCTTCCCGGCTGGTTGTGCGTTTCCTTTTTTCCTTCTTTCTCATAGTGAGTCAATACTTGTGGTCTCAATCCCCGCAAATGTTGGCCTCGGCGTCTTATGCAGGGTCACAGAGCTCGCAGGCCAAGCAGCCAGTCGATCTGATCGTTTCCGGTGGGCTGATCGTCACCATGGATGGCAAAAGGAACGTTTACGACGATGGCTCGCTTGCAATTAAGGGCGATTCGATCGTGGCCGCGGGCCTTCGCAATGAAATCGAGAACAACTATACGAGCGCGCAGACTCTCGACGCTCGCGGGAAGTTGATCTTGCCCGGACTCATCAACGGACACACTCACGTCCCCATGACTCTGTTCCGAGGCCTGCACGATGACGTAACACTTGATGACTGGCTACGCAAATACATCTTCCCTGCCGAAGCAAAGAACGTCACCGAGGAATTCGTCCGCTGGGGCACGCGCCTCGCCGCAGCCGAACAGATCCGGGCAGGCGTTACCACATTCGCAGATATGTACTATTTTGAAGACGCCGTCGCCGAGGAGACCAAAGCCGCCGGGATGCGAGGCGTCCTGGGCGAGACCTTCATCGACTTTCCCGCGCCCGACAACAAGAACGAAGCCGCCATGCTCAGCTACACAGAGACGTTTCTGAAGAAGTGGCAGGGCGATCCGCTCATTCATGCTTCGGTCGCGCCCCATTCCATCTACACCTGTTCGCAAAAGACGCTGCAAGCTACCGCGGCGCTGGCCCGCAAATATCACGCCCCCATTCTGATCCATGTGTCCGAAATGAAGAAAGAATGGGAAGACTCGCAGAAGCAGAACGGCGCAAGTCCCGTGAAATATCTCGACAAACTGGGCATTCTCGGACCCGACGTGCTGGCGGCCCACTGCATCTTCGTCGATGCCGCCGACGAGAAGATTCTTGCCGAGCGAAAGGTAGGATGCGTCCACAATCCTTCGAGCAACATGATGCTCGCCAGCGGCGTATCGCCCGTGCCCGATATGCGCGCGGCAGGAGTGGCCGTCGGCTTAGGAACGGACGGGCCCGCGGGCAGCAATAATGACCTTGATTTGATGGAAGAAATGGACTTGGCGGCAAAGCTCGCGAAAATTACCAAGGGTGATCCTTTGGCTCTGAATGCAAAGGCAGTCGTCGAGATGGCCACCATTGATGGCGCCAAAGCGCTACACATGGAGAAGGAAATCGGATCGCTCGAGGCTGGTAAGAAAGCGGACTTGATCCTGATTGATCTCAACCGCCCAAATGCGGTTCCCATGTACGAAGTTTATGCGCAGATCGCCTACGCTCTGAAAGGCAGTGATGTCGAAACGGTGATCATTGGCGGCAAGTTGGTAATGCGCGATCGGAAACTTCTGACGGTGAACGAAGCAGAAGCTATCACCAAGGCTCGCGACTACAAGACAAGAATCGCCACGTCTCTCGGAATTCAGTGATTACTCCTGGGATCGGATCTTCCAGAGTATCTGACGCAACATGCCAAGCAGAAGCTCACTATCGGCGGCATCAAAGTTGAGCCTCCGGACCAGACGGCGGATTTTTGACACTGATGTTGCAGGCGGTGTCACCCCAAGATAGCCGCTCGCCTGTAATGCTTCGTGGAGCAGATCGGTCACTCGTTCAAGTTGACCGGTGCTGGCGGACTTTGTTTCTGCAGTTCTCCGCGGCAGTTTGCCGCTTCGGATCATTTCATACAAGCACACGGCCACGGCTTGCCCGAGATTCATCGACGGGTGCATTTCTCGGGTCGGAATGTGCATCAGCCATTGACAGTGGCTCAGATCCTCGTTCGAGAGGCCGACTTTCTCAGAACCGAACAGCAACGCCACCCGTTCAGACCTCAGCTTCCTGCGAATGCGGCCAACCCCTTCTTCCAGCCGATACAGTGGCTGCTGACGCTGGCGGTTGCGCAGCGTCGTCGTGCCGACCACAAGGGCGCAATCGTCGATCGCCTCACGAAGTTCCTGATATTCCTGCGCCTTCTTGAGAACTGACGATGCTCCCACCGCCGACCGCGCCTCCCGAAAAGCGATTGCGTACGGATTCACAACGCGGAGATTCATGAATCCGAAGTTACTCATGGCCCGCGCGGCCGCTCCCAAATTGAGCGGGTTGCGCGTCGATACCAGGACAACGCGCAAGTTATCGAGTTCCGGCGAGGGCGGCAAGCGATTATTTTAACGTGCTCAATTCACTCATGCGGCGTCCCTTGAGTAGCGCCACGACCGGTGCTCCTTCCTTGCTTTGCGATCTGATGAATGTGTTAACGTGAGCGGTCCACGCCAACCGCGTCGGCAAGTTTTCAGGAGCGCCTCTCCGCAAATCGCCATGGGAACTGATTCAACAGCGAAGCCGGGGACCAAGCAAACCGAGACGTGGATCGGCCCGCAAGAAAAAGCGACGAACCGCGGATCTCCGAGTTTCTTGGCCAGACTCGATTTCACCTTGCTCGCCATCCTCGGGCTTCCCTGGATCATCCTCCGCTTCGACAGCACCTGGCTTTTCGGCTACGCCACGAGTTCCTTCGGATTTATCGACCCGTGGGTCTATTTCGGATATTTCTTCGACCTCACGCCGCACTTGCGAACCTTCAAAGGCGCCTATTTCACCACGCGCCTCACCTGGACCGTTCCCGGCGCAATCGTCTACCACTTCTTCTCCCCGATCATCGCAACCTACGTCCTGCATCTCGCGCTCTTCTACGCATCGATCCTGGCGTTGTATTTCATTCTGAAGAAGACTGTCGGAAGACGCGCAGCTTTGCCCGCAGTTCTGCTGATGGCATTCCACTCCTATTTCCTGTGGAGTATCGGATGGCCCTACATCGACGGCGCCGGAAACACGTACGTGCTTCTCACTCTGGCGGCCCTGACCCTCTCGGCCTCGTCGCTCAACGCGCGCCGGTGGCTACTCATAGCGGGCGTGCTGGCTGCCATGGCCATCTACTGCCAGTTCTTCCTGATCGTGTTTTCTCCCCTGATCTTCGGCTACTACTACTTCGCGCGCCGCCAGATGGCGCATCCGAGATCCGCCTCCGACTGGAAACCCTTCGCGATTGGTTTTGCCGTCGTCACAGTCGTGTTCGGCGTCTTCAACATGGCAGTCAACGGCCGGTTTCTTTTCTTCATCAATTCCGTCGGGACGGCCGCAAAACTCGTCATCAACCACAACCCTTACAACGACTCCACCTACGGCTGGCTCGCCACACCAACGTGGCTTGTGCTGCCCGGAATCGCGCTAGTGGGCGCAGTCATTTGTCTTTCGCGACGGCGCAGCATCTTATCAGTCCCGAATGTGGAGATCCTCCTGTTCTGGCAGCGATACTACGTGCTCAGCGTCGCCATCATGATCTTCTGGCAAGTCGCAGGACAGCCCGTCCTGCAGCTCTCGACGTATGCGAGCTATCTGCTGCCTGGGGTGTTTCTGGCTCTCGGATCTCAGATCGCAATCGTTGCGCACAAACTGGACAACCGTCAGTACGCCACACTCTGCGTCTTGATTGCCCTCTTTGGTGTGTTGCCTTTTCTCCTGCAGCCGGACTCGCCGGCGAGGTCGGTGTTGCAGGCGCATGAAATTCTGATTCCTCTAGTCATTGGCGTAATTGCGATCGTTGGAATCATCCGGACTGCGCCGCGTGTAGGTTTTTTGGCAGTCGTACTCCTTGCCACAAGCATCTCAGTATTGAATGCCACCACCAGCACGCGCACATGGACGCACGGATCCGTTCCGCGCGACGAAGCCTCCCAGAAATACGCCCTATCGGCCATCGCCGATAGCATCCGCACGGTAAAGGAACTCGATCCCAACGCCAATCTCTACTTTTGGTACAACGGAGATGACCGCCTCGGCAGGCTGTATCGTTCCGTGGCCTCAACATACTTGTGGGCGTACCGCCTGCAGAGCGAGACGTTTCCGCAACTCGGGCCAAAAGCGCCACCTGCACAACGCCGCATCGCCATCCTCACCGAAGACCCAGCCTCTGCACTCCGTAACGCCCAAACTTCCCTCGGCAGTGCCGGGTTGAACGCTCAGCAGCTTGCCACAAGAACCATCGAAGAAGGTCCGTTTCGCTGGTATATGGTAATAATTCAGGTGACCAACTAACCCCATGGACTGGCAAGCGCTCATCCTCACGCTGAAGCTCGATGTCGTTGTATGCGCACTGCTGCTCGCGATCGGAGTCCCGCTCGCCTACTGGCTTGCCTTCTGGCAATGGCGATGGAAGTTTCTCGTCGAGGCGGTCGTCGCCCTTCCATTGGTCTTGCCCCCTACGGTCCTCGGCTTCTACCTTCTCCTGGCCATGGGACCGCGCAGCCCCCTCGGCCGGATGTTCGAATCGCTCCGGGGACATGGCCTGCCCTTCACCTTCGAAGGCCTGGTCATCGCCTCGACCATTTACAGCCTGCCCTTCATGGTGCAGCCCATCTCCGCCGCATTCCGGGCCGTCGACCCGAAGTTGGGCTCGGCATCCGCCGTACTGGGAGCCTCGCGGCTCCGCACGTTTCTGAAGGTCGTCATGCCACTATCCGTCTCCGGCCTCCTCACCGGACTGGTTCTCACCTTCGCGCATACGCTGGGCGAATTCGGCGTGGTCCTTATGGTGGGAGGAAATATCCCCGGCGTCACCCGCACGGTTTCCATTTCCATCTACGACAACGTCCAGAGCCTCGATTTCAGCGCCGCGGGACAAACATCCCTCGCGCTGGTGCTGATTTCGTTCGTGATCCTCTCCATCGTCTATGCTCTCAACCGTACGCAACCGTTTCTGTGGCCTGCCCGGCGCTGACAATTCCATCGATAGAATCCGCTCGACCTCATCGCCGCAACTGTATCGAACAACTCGCACGATCGGAGATTGGCAATGAAATATCGAAAGCTTGGACGCACTGGTTTTGATGTCAGCGATATCGGTCACGGTCTCTGGGGAATGAGCGGGTGGAGCGAAGCCGACGACCAGGAGTCGCGCCAAGCCATCCAACTCGCGATCGACCTCGGCTGCAACTTCTTCGACACCGCCTGGGCCTACGGCAACGGCAAAAGCGACAGCCTGCTCGGCGACGCCCTCCAGCAAAACAAGGGCAAACGCATTTACGCAGCCTCCAAAATTCCGCCCAAGAATCTCCAGTGGCCCGCGTCTCCGAAATACAAATATGCCGACGTCTTCCCCGCCGACCACGTCTTCAAGTACGCTCAGAAAATCCGCGAGAAGTTGCAGGTCGATACCATTGACGTGCTCCAATTTCACGTCTGGGACGATAGCTGGACCGACGAGCCCGAGTTCCGGGCGACCGTTGAGCGCCTAAAGAAAGAAGGCTACATCCGCTCTTTCGGACTCAGCCTGAACCGATGGGAACCCGAGAACGGGATAAAGGCGATCCGCACCGGCCTGGTGGATGTGGTCCAGGTCATCTACAACGTCTTCGATCAGGCCCCCGAGGACAAGCTCTTCCCTGTCTGCCAGGAATTCAACGTTGGCGTGATTGCACGCGTTCCGCTTGACGAAGGCAGCCTCGGCGGAAAGATGACGCTGGAAACAAAGTTCCCCGAAAGCGACTGGCGCGCAAAATACTTCGGACCCGAGAACCTCAAGGCCACCATCCCGCGCGTGGAGAAACTCAAAGCCATCGTTCCTGCGGGCGTGGCGCTCCCGGAACTCGCGCTTCGGTTCATCCTTGCAAATCCCGTGGTCAGCACCACCATCATCGGCATGAGGAAACACGGCCACGTCCGCGGGAATGTCGCGACCAGTGATGCGCCTCGTTTGGAGGCAGGTTTAATGGCGCAATTGAGAGGGCACCGCTGGGACCGCAAGCCGCAGCGCTGGTCCGATTAGCCGTCTGGCATCGACTGTTCCCTCAGCGGATGAATACGAACGAAGGGTCGGTCACTTTAATCGTTGATCTTCGACGCGTGCCGGCACTCACGTTGTAAGCCACCAGTACGTGATTTTCGAGAATCAGGATCTCCTTCGCATTGAGCCAACCGATAAGAAATGCGTGCGGCAGGTAGGCAGACCGCTTGCTCGGGTCCACCGCACTCACAACCTCCACCACGGGCAGGTCGGTTAGGGCTTTGCGGATCCGCATCGACTCCGCCGGATTCGCTTGTCCCTGCTCGGATAATTGAATCGGCGCGCTCGATTTTGCGCTGGCCTCGATCGTCATCGCGACGTGAGCGTGCTCGGGCGAGATCTTGGCGTTCTCGGTAAAAAAGCTGACATCGTAGTCCGGATTCTTGAACTGCACGCGCTCATCGAAGAGAACGACGGTCTTCCCATAGGTCGAGAGAATGGTCTGGTCGTTGCTTTGGTTTTCCCAGCCGCAGCAGCCCGTGTCGAGAACTGCGCTGATCACCACCGACCCGTGTTCTCCTATATCGAGCACCCGCTGCAGAGGCTCGGGCAGGTCTTTGCCGGTCCAAGTTGTCTCGGATTCCTGATACAAGGTGCTGCTCAAATACTTTGTTTCCGTCTGCCCCTGCGTCACGCGCGTCAGAAAGAAGTAGTCCTCCACTCCACCATCGGGCACCCAGAACCGGGCCTCGGGGCAAGTTTCCGAACACGTCCCGGTGGCGCAGCGGCACTCGGGAAAGTCAAAGGTGGCAAGATCATGCTTTGCCTTCCCAGCCAGGTCCGACTGCCACGCCCGGAACGTGGTATTCACCGAGAGTTCGACGTTCTCGCGCGTCAGTTTGCTGAATTGGTTGGAGAACCAGAACAAGTGATTGCCGTCGGCCGACAAGAATAGCCACGGCGAAGCCTCGGTGACTTTCTGATTCGATCCGGCCTGCGACGAGATTCGAATCGTCTCCCGTCCCAGCAATGTCGCTGCGTGGCCGTCCCACAGCCAGAATTTATCCTCGCCTTTCCCCACGTCCGGGGAGGGGTCATCGCTGTTGGGCGCAAACAGCATCTGGCCTTTTCGGTTGATCTGGAAGATCCTGGCGGCTTTGAGCACCTCGTCCGGAACGGAGACCACCTGCTTGCGCGCAAAGGTGACGGGATCGTATTCCAAAATAGACTTCGGTTCCGTCAACACCCAAAGGCGCACGCTCTGCGCCGACAGCAGGGTCGTACAGCAGATGACGAGGAGGATGGATGCAAGGAATCGTTTCATAATCCAGGGACGAGCTCTTGTGTTTCGCTGCATTGTAAACGGCAGAGCAGCAAACGCGCAGCGGCCGATATTATAAGAGGTTCACCCACTCCCGATTTCGCGCCTGATTAGCGTCACGGGTACAATATGGGCGCACATGAGGACTCGATCATGACAACGACCAGACCTGTCCATGCCGAGGCGGCGACCTCGGAGATTCCCGCGGTTCCGCTGACGGTTGAGGGTTACAGCGTCTTACACCAGATGATGCGCTTCAAGTGGAGCGCCTGGCGCTCCCTTCCGCAGGCCGAGCGGCGCGAGATCGCGGCAGAAGCCGCTCCCGTCATGGCGGCCATGGAGAAGAACGCGAGCGGTCAATCGGCGTTCTACTCGCTGCTCGGGCACAAGGGCGATCTGATGTTCGTGCACTTCCGCGAATCCTTCGACGATCTGAACCGTGCGGAGCTGCAGTTGACACAACTACGGCTGTACCAATACTGGGAGCCGACCCATTCTTATCTGTCGATTATTGAGCTGGGCCTCTACGAATCCACGACTAAGGTCTATAAAACGCTGGTCGAGCGCGGCATCGAGCCTCATTCCGACGACTGGAAGCGCGAAATTAGCGAGACCCTGGCGCGGCAGAAAGAAGCCATGCGGCCGCGCTTGTTCCCGGCCATTCCTCCCAACCGCTATGCCTGCTTCTATCCCATGGATCGTAAGCGCGGCGAAGACAAGAACTGGTACATGCTGCCCATCGAAGAGCGCGCCCGGCAAATGGGCGAGCACGGCATGGTTGGACGCCGCTACGCCGGCGAGGTCCGCCAGATCATCACCGGCTCGATCGGCTTCGACGACTGGGAGTGGGGAGTCGACCTCTTCTCGGATGATCCGCTGGTCTTCAAGAAGCTTATCTACGAAATGCGCTTCGACCCAGTCAGCGCGGAGTACGCCTTGTTCGGACAGTTCTTCATCGGACTGCGCTGTCCCGCCGCACAGATCGGAAAGCTATTGGACGGCGACCTGCCCGAGCTCAAATAGTTCGCTGGCGGTTACCTGCGGCTGTTTTCACATTTCAACTTGGAGATTCTTCGTGGCAACCCTCGGCCTCATCGAGTATGCAGATGCGAGCCCGGAAGTGCGGGCCGTTTACGACGACATCATGGCGACCCGCAAGACGGATTGGGTAAATAATTTCTGGAAGGCGATCGCGCATGATCCGGTTACGCTGAAGCGCACTTGGGAAGACATCAAGCAGATCATGGCCCCGGGCGCCCTCGATCCGCTCACCAAGGAACTGGTGTATCTCGCCGTTAGCGTGAGCAATCAGTGCGGCTACTGCATCGCCTCCCATACGGCCGGGGCGCGCGGCAAAGGCATGACCGACGCCATGTTCAAAGAACTGATGGCGGTGGTGGGCATGGCCAACGAGACCAACAGAGTCGTGTCCGGCTATCAGGTAGAAATCGACGAGAGATTCAAGGCGCCATAGGTTTCCCTCGCGACCTTGGACGGTGCCCCAGGTTCGCGTCCGTCCTTTGGACGCTAACCTGGGCAGTGTGACACGGGACATGCTTCAACGTGCGACGATCTTCAGTGCTTCTGCCCGGCTTTTCTTCGCGACTTTCGCGCCCCCTTAGCGCCCTTTGCGGTTAAGTCTTTCTCGGCATTCTCCGCGGTCGCTCTCCGTGCTCTCTGCGGTTTGCCCTTGTTTTTCTTCCCAGCCCCGAACTTGAACTCGTGCAGCCGCATGTTGACCCGTCGTCCCCGAAACGTGACGCCTTCCATCTCGAGCCGCAAACGCTGATCCATGGCCGAGTCTCCGCGCAACTTGATCTCGCCGCCCGCGCCGAGGATGCGATGCCAGGGCAGCTCGAATGAACCACGCAGCGTGCGCGCAACCAGGCGAGCGCCCCGCGGATAGCCAGCGGCTTTGGCAATCGCTCCATAGGTGGAGACGTGTCCCCGAGGCACCTGCTGAATCGCGGCAATGATACGATTAGGCATCCGGAGAATTATCCCTGTTTGCACGGCTGGTCATCGCGCCCTGTGACACGATGACCGGGAAGGCACATCCTCCGCTGCCGAGCATCTCGGTTTTGGAAGTGTGCATCCAACGAGGTCCAAAGGGGCGTCGGCGTGCGTTTTTACATTTTTTTACAGGAGCGAAGCAATGAAGGGCAAGCTAGTGAGAATTGTCCCGTTCGGAATAGCATTGATTTGCCTGGGTTCCGCTTTTCTGACCGTGGGTTGTGGATCGAGTAATGCACGTTACCGCTTTGTGCAGGCCGCCACCGGACTCAACAACAACGTCGATGTGCAGGTCGATGGCAAAACCGTTCTGACCTCCGTCGGCTTCGGCAACCCCGGAACGTATCACAGCGTCAAATCCGGGTCGCGTCATTTCCAGATTTTTCCCACCGGCACCACCACGAATGCTTACGTTGATGCAAGCGTGTCAGTGGAAAATGACACGACCCTGATCATGGTCACGCCGCCTCCCCCCACGGGGATCGCCCTCAGCGTATTCACAGACGACAATACTGCTCCGACCACGGGCAACGCCAAGATCAGGGTCATCAACACGTCGACCACCGCGAGTGCCAATGGTGTAGACGTCTACGTCGTTCCTCATAACAGTGGCATTGGCGGGTTTAATCCTCAGATCACGAGTCTGACCTTTAACAACCCGTCGAACTACTTATCTCTGGCAGCCGGAGATTATGACGTCGCCGTGACGCAGCCCGGCACGCAGAACATCATCAATAGTCTGACCTTCACCTTCACTGGTCTGGCTTCCGGCCAGATTCGTACGCTCGTGATCATCGAGAGTTCTTTCGGCGGCGGACCCTATACGTTTGTGCAGCTCAACGATTTGAATTGAGCTGGACGCCAGTTTGCGGCTCTCTGTTTTCTTGAAAGGCCTTGACCGTACAAGGGATCGAGGCTTTTCCTTGCTTTCTACAATCCGATCCAACCACAGTAGATCAGCACCAACGACACAACCGAGATCAGCAGCCACAGCAGCACGCCTTGAAGGAGTGGGCGGTGCCCGACCTGCTTCAGTGTCCCTACCGACAGTCCCGTGCCGATAAGGAAGAGCGTGGCGGTCAGGCCCAGCCTCGCTAGCCTGGAAAGCGTTGGGTAGGCGATCTGTCCCGCGGGCAGATAGGTGTTGCAAACCGCTGCCAGGCAAAACAACGCAATGAACCAGGGCCACTGAATCTTCGCCTTGGCGTGCCGCAGAAGCGCCGTGCCGAGCGCCAGGGGAACAATCCAGAGCGCGCGTGCCAACTTCACGGTCGTGCCCACCTGCAAGGCCGTGGCGCCATACTTTGCGGCCGCGCCGACAACCGAACTGGTGTCGTGGATGGCAAGCGCCGCCCACAACCCAAATTGCGTCTGGGTGAGTTTCAGCGCAGCGCCAATCGCAGGAAACGTGAGCAGCGCCACCGAGTTCAGTACGAATACCGTACCCAACGATACCGCCATCTCTTCATCGGTCGCCCCCGTAATCGGGCCGACAGCAGCGATGGCACTGCCGCCGCAGATGGCCGTGCCGGTGGAGATCAAGTACGCAGGCTCCTTCGCAACCCCCAGGGCCTTCCCTAACAACACGCCCGCTACCATCGCAAACCCTATGCCCAGGAATGTGTAGACGAATCCGCTGCGCCCGGCGCGAATCACATCGTGCAGGTTCATCCCGAAGCCCAGGCCCACCACTGAGGCTTGCAATAGTATTTTCGAAGCGATGGCCGATTGCTTCGGAAAAGGATGGGTGACAAGCAGGCCGAATGCCAGCCCCATCGCCAAGGCGACGGGTGGTGAGACGTAGCCGCTGAAGGCACACACCAATCCGGCAAAGAACAAAATCTTCGACGTCATGCGAGGAAAAAGCCGGGAACGCATGAGGTTCCCGGCTTGGATGTGGCTACGCGGCGGCGCCCTTCCGGAAGGATTGAATGGCTTCTTCTTCGGTGTCGTAGACCTCGAAGATCGTCAGCAGCTTGGTGACTTGCAGCAGGTCACCCACGCGCTGCGTTAGGTCCGTCAGCTTGATGGCTCCGCCGGCATTGTGGGCGGTAGTGTACAGGGCCACCAGCGTTCCCAGCCCGCCCGAATCAATGTAGGTGACACCGCCGAGGTTTAGGACGATGCGTTTGTTCTGCGCGATCAAAGCCTTCACCTTGTCGCGGAGTTCCGCGGATTCTTCCCCAAAAACGATGCGGCCATCACAGTTAACGATCAAAATGTCCTGCACAGTACGAGTCGTGAGTTTGAGTTGCATGGGAGCGCGCTCCTTGCGCTTTTTCGAAATTCGTTCGCGAAAAAGCCTACCCTGTCCGCGCTTCTCGCGCAAGGATCGGAGTGAGGAAAATTCGGCCTGAGCCGGCGAAAACGGCCCGAAAAGTTAGGCTCTCGCGGCTGCTCGCGGCAAGCACGCATCACGTATAATCAACTCTTCTCTTCCATGAGCTATCAGGTTCTGGCGCGCAAGTACCGTCCGCAAAAATTCTCCGAAGTCATCGGACAGGAACACGTTACCCGCACCCTCAAGAACGCCATCGAACAGGGTCGGACGGCGCACGGCTACATCTTCAGCGGGCACCGCGGCATCGGCAAGACCACCGTGGCGCGTATCCTGGCCATGGCATTGAACTGCCGCTCGCAAGACCATCCAGTCGCAGAGCCGTGCGGCGTGTGTGACTCCTGTACGGAGGTTCGGGCCGGCAACTCGGTGGATGTGATTGAGATTGACGCCGCCACCAATCGCGGCATCGACGAAATCCGCGAGCTGCGGGAGGCGGCACGCTACCGCCCCGCGCGGGACCGGTTCAAGATCTACATCCTAGACGAAGCTCACCAGATCACCGACGCGGCCTTCAACGCGCTCCTCAAGACACTGGAAGAGCCTCCGAGCCACGTTGTCTTCATGCTGGCCACCACCCAGCCGGAAGACATCCCGCAGACGATTCGCTCGCGCTGTCAGCACTTCAGCTTTCGAGCCGTGCGCTTCGAGGAAATACTCGGACAGCTGCGCGACCTGGTAAGCCGCGAGAAGCTCGAGGCAGATGAAGACGCTCTGGCGTTGCTTGCCGAAGCCGGCGACGGTTCCATGCGCGATGCGCTGTCGATCCTCGACCAGGCAATTGCTTCCAGTACGGAACGTCTGTCGGCCGATGCGGTTCGGCAACTGGTTGGAGCCGCACCCTCCGGAGTACTCGAAGAAGTCATGCAAGCCGTCGCGCGCAGCGCAAGTGAAGAAGTCCTGCGCCTGGCGGACAATCTGATCAGCGAGGGCCAGAATCCCGCCCACTTCGCTCGGCAGCTGGTGCGCTTCCTGAGGAACGCGCTGGTGGCAAGAGTGTCCGGCAAGGATTCGGCGCTCCTGCAGATCTCCACCGACGAGCGCACCCGGGTCGCCCGCATTGCGGAGCTATTCAGCGAAGAAGACCTGGCGCGGCACCTGCAAATCATGCTGCGTACCTTCAATGAACTCGGGTACCGGCAG
This sequence comes from Acidobacteriota bacterium, assembly GCA_046728215.1. Lineage (GTDB taxonomy): Bacteria > Acidobacteriota > Terriglobia > Terriglobales > Acidobacteriaceae > Gp1-AA133. The sequence continues at coordinate 57,581 of JBKPEB010000026.1, forward strand.
GAGCAGCGTTTCCACCTCGAACTGGGACTTTTGAAGATGGCGCACGCGCAGCGGCTGCTGCCCCTGGAGCAGCTGCTCAGCGAAGTGGGTGGCGCGGGAGCGACAGCGCCCCAGACTCGCACGCCCGGCAGACCGTCGATCGTCGCCGAGAACCGCAGCGCGGGCGGTGCCACACCCAACACGCGCGGAAGCTTCGTGTCGCCCTTCGCGGCCGATTCCGCACGCAAGGTTTCGAAGCCGGAGATGTCTGCTGAAGGCTCGCAGCCGGCGGGGCCGCGCATAGTAAGCGGCACCACCGGAACTGCTCCCGTCATCATGGGCAGCGCCGCGCCCGAGCAGGTGCCCGAACCAAGTACCTCGCAGGTGGCGATCCCGGACGAAAAGCCGGCGGCACACTCCGGCGTCGACGTGAACGCCCTTCGCGACGCGGTGTTGAACGCCTTGAATGATGCCGGTCATCGTATGCTGGTGTCGATGCTCGAGACTGGCGAATGGTCCTTGGAAGGCGCCGAGGTCATGATCCGAGTTGCGTCGACGGCCGCTGTCATCGATATGTCGCTGGGCCCTGACGCCAAGCGACTCGCGATTGCAACGGCAAGCGGCGTCATGGGCAAGCCGGCGAACCTGAAAGTACTGCCGGGAGGAACTGCACAAGCACCGCCAGCGCGCCAAGCATCGAGCAGCAACGGTGGAGGCCGTGGCCGGGCCGAGCAGGATCCGATCGTGAAGCGACTGCAGGAAAAATTCGGCGCCGAAATTCGAACGATTATCGACCAGCGGGACAAGAGATAGCGAGAAGAACGATGGGCGGATTCAATCTTCAGCAACTGATGTCACAAGCGAAGCAGCAATACGAAAACCTGCAAAAGAAAATGCAGGAGACAGTCGTGGAAGCCTCGTCGGGAGGCGGCACGGTGCACGTAAAGATGGACGGTCGCAAGCAGCTTCTGAGCCTGAAAATCAATCCGGAAGCCGTGCAGGCGGGCGACATCGAGATGCTGCAGGATCTGATCACTGCCGCCGTCAATGAAGCTGCCCGGCAGGTGGACCAGGCGATGCAGTCGACCGTAGGCGGCATGCTGGGCGGGATGGGGATACCCGGCCTATAGCGCAATTCGTAGGTAAATTACAAATTGCCAAATTATCTAATTACAAATTCTCTCTATGTCTAAGTTTGCCGAGCCGATGACGCGGCTGATCGATGAACTGAAGAAGCTGCCGGGCATCGGGAGCAAGAGCGCGCAGCGTCTGGCATTTCACATCCTGCGATCCAGCGAGGATGACGCCGAGGCCCTTGCGGCCGCCGTCCGCGATGTCAAGGCGAGCCTGCGCCTGTGCTCGGTGTGCAACAACATTACGGACGTGGACCCTTGCGTCTACTGCAGCAGCCCGACGCGCAATCAAAGGCTGGTCTGTGTGGTCGAGGAACCCACCAACATTGCGGCCATCGAAAAGACCAAGCACTTCAATGGCGCCTATCACGTGCTGCACGGCTCGCTCTCTCCTCTGCATGGCGTCGGACCGGATCAACTGCGCACCAACAACCTAATGCGGCGGGTCGAGGCGGGCGAACTGGACGAGGTCATCATTGCGACCAACCCGACCGTCGAGGGCGAGGCTACTGCCACGTACCTTTCGCAACAGCTGAAGCGGCAGGGATTGAAGGTGACTCGAATTGCGATGGGTATTCCTGTTGGGAGCGACATCGAGTACACCGACGAGATCACGATGTTGAAAGCGATGGAAGGGCGCCGGGAGCTCTGAGGTCCTTTTTCCTCTCCGGGCGTCCGGTCGTTCGTCCCGTGTGCACGAATTTTCTGTTCCAACCGTCATTGAGCCAGCCAATCCACGAAAACCGACAAGCGCAACGCGTTATTTTTTAACAGCTTGCGAGAATTCCATCGTCTATATATTGAAGCTCGGATTGGAATTCCGATTGCATCACCATGGCGGTTCAAGAGCGCCACTCGTTTGGTGCGCCGCGCCGGGATGTAACCACATCCATCCGCACGGCGTTTCGGAAACCGGGCTAACCCGCCCGGTTTTTGTTTTGAAAGAGCCTTTGCGGCTCCCATGAAGGCGCGCGCCCGAATACGAATCTGGCTAAAGGCGTATTTCTTCTTCGCTTGTTATGGGATCGAGAAATGAGTTTGCTTCCTTCTCCGGGGATGTTACGCCTTGGGGAGGTTGGCCGCCGTTGTATTCGGCCATCCGGTTCTGCCACTTCAGGAACTCGGTAATCGTTTGTGGCTCAATGCGAATCTCAACCCGCCGCAGACTCGCCAGGAGAAGATTCATTTCACAGCGGAAGCCACGGTTGCTGCGGAAGTCTTTGCGCGATGGGCGAAGCATTTGAATGCGCCGGTTGTGGATTTCAAGCAGTCCCCACCCAGATGGTAGTTCCTCGTCTCGTACCGTTCCGCGGGGAACCAGGTAAAAACGCTCGCTGCCAACCCCGAGTTCGGGTTTTTGCCGGAAATGCTTTGCTCGATCAGCTAGAAAATCTGCGCGCGACACCTTGCATTCGACCAGCACCGAATGACAGGGGCGCTTCCATCCGATAGCGTCGGGAATTTCTCCGCTCACACAAGCCTGTTCAGAAAGCACGACACCACAGCGGTAGCTGCGCAACCATTCGACGGCTTTGCGGACTAGAAGAGAGTGAGTCATGGCGGTTCATTTCCGTTTTACTGGAAAGCTAAAATGTGCGGAAGTATCCGAAAAGCTTCAGCGGGTGGCCGGTCGCTTGAATCGCGAGGATACGCGACTCATAGTTCGAACGCGCGGCATAGCCCTGATCACAATGGGACGGCGCAACGAGAGTTCGAGCAGGTAGGTGGAGGCGGCAATCTTCTCCGCCTCCGGGCTCCACGCCCGATAGTCTTGCGCGTAAACCACCAAGATTTGGTCTTTGGCCTCGACTGACACCTGCTGAATGCGGCCAGCGCTTTCCGTGTCCAGCGCATTCGCGAACCGCAAGATTCCCGCCAGCTGCAATACGATTTTCTTCTGATCCAGTGCGAGATCGTGCAGGGTCTTGTGGCGCATGGTCGGCAGGGCTCCGCGATGGAAGCGTGCCGCAAGAGCGGCCAGATGCAGATCCGAGGATGACCACCCGAGGGGCGTGTTGAACCGGCGGATGAGCTTGTACGAGACCTTCTCGTGCTTCTTATCGTGTTTGGATCGCCCTACATCATGCAAGAGGGCGGCTGCCTGCAGAACCGATCGAAGGTCCTGATTCGGGCTTGCGGGAGCGAGATCGAGTTTGGCAAGACCCTCGAAGAGTTGCCGGGCCAGACCTGCAACCCGCCGCGCGCGGACAGGCTCCGGGTCGAGGAATTGCGACCAGAGCCCGATGCGCATCTTTGCGGCAAGCTGGATTTGGTTGCCGTCCGGCAAGTCTTTTCGCCATACCTGCCATAGGGAATCTGGACCAACCATTCGTTCGCGATAGCGTTCGACGCGCTTCTCGCGCGCCTCGTGCACGACCGCTTGCCAGCGCGCACGTGATTCGACGCTACCGAAGGCGTTGACTTCGGTGGCTGTGGTCCACAGAACATCCAAATCGTGCACATCGCCGAGCAGGTCTTGCAGTTCCTTAAGATCGGCGCTCCACGCCTCGTGCTGCTGGGGAAGGAAATTCTCGACGATATAGCGGAAACGCTTGATGCCAATTCGCAGCGCATGCAGAGCGGCCTGTGATCGATTGCGCATGGCGCGGCGGTGAAGATCGTAGCCTTCGGTCCAGCGTTCGAGCGCCAGGTGCTTGAAGACCAGGCTGCCCGGCTTTACACGGGCAGCTCGGCGAGGCAGTTCCCGAGTCCACTTGCGCCACTGGCGAAGATCGAAGGAGCGAATGGCGTCTCCTGAAGCGAGCTTGTGCTCTTGTTCACGTCTGGTAAGAAGCGCAAGTAGAGCCTGCTTCTCAACATCCTCTTCCGGGACAAGCTTCTGCACCCATTCCATCATGACGTGCACGTCGCGAAGGTCGCCCAGACTCCGAAACAACGCTCGGCCCGCTTTCTTCATGGCTTTCCAGGAAGGATCGGGATCGATGACCATCAGGCCGTCTGCCATGGAGCGGCAGCGGCGAAGCGCCACACGAAGGTCATGTACGGGATCAGGGGCCAGATCAGCGGCGGCACTCTGGCACTCCTCCGGGACACGTTGCATCCAGTGAGCAAAACCAACGGATTGCGGAAGTTTTCGAGCCTTCTGCGCTGGGGGTTGAGGAGCCAATTGTCGGTTGCGGGCCAAAGCCGCCGTCGCTATTTTCGCACGGTCCTTGATGAATTACCTCCGTAACGTGCGCAGCCTTACTGTTTCGCATTACCCTGAGCTTGAAATCGCGAAATACGGGAGCTGGTTATCTCCACCGCAGGGACATCGCAAGCGGGCCGTGGCGCTTCGGCGAGCGCTTTCGTCCACAGCTTGAACATTCTCGTGAAGTACGTGCGCCTGTACGGCTTCGAGCACAAGCGGACGGAAACCCAGTTCGAAACCGCCTGGAACGAATTGCAGGCAGCACTCCCCAAAGCTGGCGATCAGGGATTTCTGCTGGGGGTGTCGGGAAACAAGCTTCTGCTGGATGGAATTCCCATCGAGACGGGGCAGGCGGAACGTAGCTTCGCACAGCTTCTGACCACGGCTGGCTTGGCCAGCATCAACTTCTCCAATCAAGTTACGATCGAAGACTTTGCCCGTCTGGTGCGGGCGTTTGCCGTGGGCGGCTCGAAGGGGCAAGACGTCGCCAAGCAGATTAAGGAGACGCTGGGCGACGGCCGAGGAACTTCAATCAGGATCAACGAAGTGAAGTTTGTCGCTGCAGATCCGGCCACCGGAGAAGTGACAATCGCGGCGCAGATCGCCGCGCAAACCCTCGGACCTGAGTTCAAGGAGTGGTTGAACGATCCCCAGAAACTTCTTCAATTGATTGCTGCGGCAGAGGGAGCCAAGGGCGGTGGAGTGGGCGAGCCTGGCGGTGCCCCAATTGGTAGCGTCCCTACAGTGCGGATCGGCGGTGGCGGAGGCGGAGGCGGCACCAGGACCGGGTCGGGCACAGGAACTGGAATAGGAAGTGGGAGCGGCGTATGGGACGGCAAAACTGTCCCGCTGCAGGAAGAAGAAGTGGTTCAGGCGATCCGACTGCTGACGCGCTTTAGCGAAGTCTCAGTCAATCCGAACGTCGCACCGGAAGACATCCAAAAAGAGCTGGGCGACGCAGATCCGAATACGCGGGTGAATTTGCAGCAACTGCTGGAGAGCCTGGCAAGCAACGTTCAGACCGACAGCGACACTCCACTTCTGATGAAAGCGGCAGAGCACATGGCGATCCGCTTCGCTCTGGAGCGCTACCAGAAGGGCGAAGTGAAGGTCAATGCCGTGCATCAGATGATGGAGCACATGAGCCGGCAAATGGACACCCTGCGCCAGATCCTGCGGGTGCAGGAAGAAAAGATGGGCAAGGCCGGGATCCTGGTGGAATCGCACGCGGACATCCTGGACCGGATGTTCTGGGCCGAGGTGCCGGAAGCTGGGAAGAAGAGCGTTCTGACGTCCAATGAGGCGCCCTGTGTTCCGCCGCGCAACGTTCGCCAGTTTGTCGAAGTCCTGCTGGAGCGTGGCGACAACGAATCGGCGGATGCAATCCTGCGCAATTACTTTAATTGCCTGGATGCCAAGGACGCCGAACCGCGGCGCAAGATCGCGACGGGCTTGGCACAGCTTGCGGACTTGTATCCCGGACCTGGCGGAACCCTCATGGCTAGCGCAATCAGCCGGGTGGGTGAACAGATCTGCAAGGAACAGGACACCGAGTTGCAGGGAATGTTGAGTGCCGCTTTCGTGCGCCTGAGCCAGGAAGCCAGCACCCGGAAGACCTACGGAGCCGTGGGCGCAGTCTGTGCTGCGATGGAGCAGATCGCAAAGGCCCGGCCAGTGCTCGCGAACGATCTGCGTCCTCGAATCGGCGTCGAAAACCGGCTGCCGGAATTTATTGAAGAAGCCCTGCGGTCGGAACAGGTTCCCGAAGATCTGCTGCAAGTTTTGCGACGCACGAGTCAGGCTGCGGTGGAACACCTGGCAGACCGTTTCTTCCGTTGCATGCGGCGCGATGAGTGCGATCGCATGGTGGAACTGACGCGAGAGCTGGGACCGGCGGCGCTCGGCCAGATGCGGGACATGTTGCGCACCGGTCAGCCCAGGCAGGCCGCCTCCGTGGTTGGCTTGCTGAGCCGGCTCGATGTGCTGACGCTGCTGGAATTGCTGCCGGTCCGGCTACCCGAGTTCAACCGGTTCTATCATGACGTCGCCGTGCGCCAGATCGCCTACGGTGCGGCGAACGATCGCGGACGCACCCTGCTCGAGTTGCTGGAAATTCTCGATCCACTGGTCGTTCCGCAAGCTGTGGATGAAATTGGGATGAGCGGAGACCGGACAGCGGTAGGCCCGCTGGTGGCGATGGCCCGCGCCGGAGAAGCCGAAGGCCGGTCGCATTTCCTGCAGTTGAAAGCGATCGAGTCGCTGGGACGGCTTCGTGATACCGAGGCGACCAGCGTATTGCGCGAGTTGCTGGAAACCAAAAAAATGTGGAAGTGGCTGCACCATCGCGAGATTCGCATCGCGGCAGCCCAGGCATTGGCCAAGATCGATCCTCGCTATGGAAGCCAGATTCTCTCCGACAGCGGTTTAGAACCCGGCGAACTGGCAATCGCCGCTCTTGATTCCGCGCCTGCGTGTCCATGGGTACGGCAACGGCGATACGAGCGCATCGTGCTTGCAAAGACGCTTTCGGCGACGATCAGCAGTTCCTGGGGGAAATCGAGCATTACCATTCGGGAAATGAGCCTGGGCGGCGGAATGGGCACGAAAGAAGACAACCTGCGCATCGGGTCGGAAGCGAATCTGGATATCTCGATGGGTGTCCGCCATGTTCGCGCGCAGGTGTTGTTACGCCGGGCGCGCGTGAACGAAGTGGGTTTTGAGATCGTTAATACCGACCTGGAGAGCCGCTATCGCTTGCGGCGCATTCTGGTGGACGCGGTCGAACGGGCTCCGGAAAGCAAGAACCAAGAGTGGGACGGGATGCGGAAGGTTTAGAAGAGCAGGTGCTAGCTCTTAGCTGTTAGCTCTCAGCCGTTAGCTGCAGTTTTTAACGGCAGTCCAAAAGACCTTTCTACTCGGTGTCAAAAACATAAGAGCCTCCATCGCGAACGATGGAGGCTTTTGATTTTCAAGCTAATAGCCAAAGGCAAAGCTAAAAGCTGCTCTACTTTACCTTGGCGAAGATGATCACCAGCGTGTAGAGCGCCAGGGATTCGATCAGCGCCAAGCCAAGAATCAGCGCCAACTGAATTCCAGGACGGGCGGCCGGGTTGCGGGCCAGGCCTTCGGCCGCTGCTGCGGTGGCTTTGGCTTGCGCCAGACCACAAACGGCGGACGCAATAGCCATTGCGAATCCGGAGGTGATGGCGACCCAGTTTACTGCGGACGCCTCGCCTCCCTGTGCCAGCGCTGGAACGGCAAGGCATAGCGCGGACAGAATCATGAAAACGTAGCTGAGTTTACGCATTGAGTGTGGCTCCTCGTATCAAATCGCCGCCAGTGGGTGGTTGACGTCATCCCGTGCAGACGCCCTCACGCTGATGGCTCAGAAACCGTTTCGGGTTTCAAGTTTCGAGTTTCCAGATCGCCCCCACTGCGGAACCGCTCGAAACCCGAAACTTGAATCTCGAAACTTCTTAGTGCTCTTCCGCGACCGCGCCCGCGAGGTACACGGTAGTGAGCAGCACAAAAATGTATGTCTGCAGAAACGAAACACCCAAGTGCAATCCAAGAAAAATGATCGGCACACCGAGCGGGACCAGCGAAAAGAACACTAGCGTGACCATGTCGCCCGCGAACATGTTGGCGAAAAGACGAATCGTCAAGGAAAGCACGCGTGCGAGGTGGCTGATGAGTTCGATTGGGATCATCAAGGGGGCGAGCAAAGGCATCGGTCCTGCGAAATGCGCGAGGTACTTAATGCCCCCATGTTTGAATCCTTGCGCCTGGTAATAAAAGAAGGCTACCAACGCGCAGCCTAAAGGCACGATGGGAACGGCGGTTGGCGATTCGAAGCCGGGAATCAGGCCGATCAAGTTGCAGAACAAAATGAATAGAGCCAGGGCGACCAGAAACGGAGTGTGGACCTCGCTGTGCGGTCCGATAATCTCGTGGCTCTGCTGCTCAATGAATCCAACTACACCTTCAAAAGCATGTTGCAGCGCGCCCGGACGGTCGACGGAAAGGCTGGCCCGCACAACGAAGAACACGATGATAAGGAACAGACAGACCAGGATCTCCATCGCCGCCGAGTTGGAAATGGGAGCCTGCGCGTGGTGTGGATGAATTCCTAACCTCTCCAGCAAGCCTGTAACGGCCGCGCCGAACAGGCGATTCAATATCGCAGTAAACCAGAGTTGCTCAGGCATAAGAGTCAGTCGTTCGTCTTCAGTCGCCAGCACGTGCCCCGGGGGCATTATCGCTCAGCAGAGTTTCTCCAGCTGACGACTGAAGACCAGCGACTAGAGGTTGAATTTACAGACCACGCGCCAAGGCTGCGTAAGCTTCGTAGGCGGCTTCGCACGCGATGGCTGCTACGGGCAAAGACAGTCCGAATAACAACCCGTAGAGGCTCGCGGGGGAAACAGTAAAGATACCATAGGCAATTGCGGCCATCAAAACGTAGCGCAATAGGAAGCGCGTCACGATGCCTTTTCCCGGCTGAGTCTTGCCCCCGCCGACAACTCGGTCGGCGAGCGCTTCGACTCCGCGTTTCAGCCAGACGAAATTGAGCAGCGCCACCAGGCATCCGGCGCCGAGGCCCAGTGCGGTGCGTAGTCCGAAGTAAAGGCCGCCGAGAATCGGAACCGATATCGCGAGCACGACCATGCACCGCTGAATACGAACAAGTGCGTGGGCATAGAAATCGTCGGCGGCAGCTGAGTGAGTCGGCAATTCGTCCAAGCGAAACACGGTATCAGACAGCGAGGCCTGCTAGAAAGTCACGCGCCTGCCAGGCTCCCCAATTGCGGTGGCCTATGTTTACCCATCACACTCGACTGGTGACAGCCCACCTTGCTGCCCTACTCGCATTAGCCTACGGCGCCTGCGCGAACACGCGACGGCAAAACTCTGTGACAGCTAAGTGCCTTGTTCGGAATATTTTGCCTACAAGTTATTTGAAATCAAAGATTTTGGCCTGTCTCGCGCGTAACTCTCTGATTCCAAAATACCGGGGGGACGGGGATACCCGAATGTGTTGGACAAATACTCCGCGAACGAGACTTACTGCTTCGACTCGGACGAAGTCACAAGGCGGATGAGTTCGACGAATCCGGCGATGATTCCCAGAATGAGCCCGGCGAGGTAGAGCCAGCTCGTGTGCAGCCAGTGGTCGAGCGCGGCGCCGATAAGCCATCCCACCACGGTGGCGGCGGGAAAAATGAAGGCCAGTTGACTGTAGTTTGCCAACTGCACGATCGCGCTCTTCTTCTGTTCGGGTGGTGGAGAATTTTCGGCCACAGGAGTCCTTGACCCGCGGGACTAGCGTAACAGATGCGCCCCTGAACTCACTTGCGTCAGCCCGAACACGCCGTTGACGAGGTTAATCATGGGGTTGGGGAAGATCCCGACCGCCAGGGTCGCCACTGCACTGACCGCGAGCGCGACTGCCATGGCGGGACTGATCGGAAGCTTTTCTTTCTCCAGCGGCTCGCGCATGAACATGGCATTGGCGATGCGCAGATAGTAGTACAGACCGAACACGCTGTAGAGGACTCCCAACGCAGCCAGCGCGTAGTGCCCGGTCTCCACCAGGCTCAGGAAGATGAAGTACTTGCCCCAGAAGCCGGCGAGGGGTGGGATCCCGGCCAGAGAGAGCAGGAAGATCAGCATCAGGACGGCTTCCACCGGAGCGCGGGAATAGAGGCCGGCGATGTCGTCGATCTCGTCCCCAATGACATTGCGATGGCGGAGCGAGGTGATGACCGCGAAGGCGCCCAAGTTCATGAACGTGTAGACCAGGAGGTAGATGAGAATGCCTTTGATCCCATCTGGGTTGAAGCTGTCTCTGGTTCCTGCGATTACGCCCAGCAGCATGTATCCAACGTGCGCGATGGACGAATACGCCAGCAGGCGTTTCAAGTTCGTTTGTGTCAGCGCAGCGAAGTTTGCTCCGGTCATGGTCGCGATCGAGACAAAAACCAGAAAGGGCACGTAGATGGAGCGCAGCGGGAACATCATCATGAACAGGTGAAGCAACATCGCCCAACCAGCGGCTTTGACTGAAACGGACATGAATCCCGTGATGCTGGTAGGCGCGCCCTCATAGGCATCCGGAGCCCATTGATGGAACGGGACGGCGGCAACTTTGAACAGAAGGCCGGTAGAAGTGGTCAGCATGGCGACCACCAGAATGGGATCTGCATGATGGCCGTTCATCTCGACGCGCTGGGCCAAGCGCTGCATGATCACCTGAATGTTCGTAGTCCCGGTCACGCCGTAAAACAGCGATAGTCCGTAGGCGAAGATGCCTGACGAGAAAGCGCCCAACAGCATGTATTTAAGTGCGGCTTCGTTCGATCGCTTGTCGCGCCGCAGGAAGCCCACCAGAACGTAAGTGGAGATGGCCATCAGTTCCAGGCCAATGAAAATCATGACGATGTCGGAACCGGCGGCCATGCACATCATGCCTACGACCGAGAACAGCATGAGGGCGTAGTACTCGCCATGGTTTTCATGTTCGATCTCGAGATAGCGGGCGGACATCAGGATGGCGACTGCCGTTCCGGCAAGGAATAAATAGAAGAAGTAGAGAGCAAACCGATCGACCAGTATTGTGCCCATGAAGCCGTAGTGGCCCATGATTGGGCCCTGCGCGTCGAACCAGGACTGAATCCGCCAAACACCAACCGTGGCGAAGCAGACCCCGACGAACGCCGTCAGCGGATTCATCCATTTCCACTCCGGCGGGAGCATCAGGTCCAGTAGCAGGATGCTCAACGCGAACATCGTGAGCAGGAGCACAGGCAACGCCAGCAGGTAATCGAGGCCGGTAAAGTATTGTGCGATGCTGCTGGGCACTTAGTCCTTCCCTTTCGCGGCGTCAGGGCCTGCAGCAGGCATGGCTGCCGGAGCAGGAACCGGCGCCGTCGCGACAACGTTGGCATTCCGAGCGCCTTCCTGGACGTTGCGGGAAATCTGGTTCACGGGCTGCTCCAGAATCTGAAAGAAGGGCTTGGGGTACAGGCCGATCCATAGCGCCACAATGATCAACGGCACGAAGGTCGCGATCTCGCGCGGCGTCAGGTCGTGCAGGTTTTCATTTTTCGGATTGGTGACGGTGCCGAAGAACACTCGCTGGTAAAGCCACAGTAAGTAGGCCGCAGCCAGGACGACACCGGGCACTGCCCAGGCTGCCCATTTCCAATTGGCCATGAACGTGCCCTGCAGGATGGTGAACTCGCCGACGAATCCGTTCAGCAGCGGCAGTCCCATGGAGGAGAGAAACATGATCATGGTAATGGTGGCGTAGATCGGCATAACATTCGAGATTCCGCCGTACTCGGAGATTTCGCGCGTGTGGCGACGCTCGTAGAGGACACCCACGATCAAGAACAGCGCGCCGGTCGAGATGCCGTGATTGATTTGCTGCAAGACCGATCCGCTAAGGCCGACCGGATTGAGCGCGAAAATACCCAGTGTGCAGAAACCGAGGTGGCTGACCGAGGAATAGGCCACCAGCTTCTTCATATCCTTCTGCATGAGCGATACGAGCCCGCCGTACACGATCCCGATGATGGAAAGGGCAATCATCCAGCCGCGCACTTTCGAACTCATGACCACCGCGGGAAAAAATGGAAGCGAAAAGCGAATGAACCCGTACGTCCCCATCTTCAGCAGGACACCCGCCAGGATCACCGAGCCGGCCGTCGGCGCTTCTACGTGCGCGTCCGGCAGCCAGGTGTGGAAGGGAAACATCGGGACCTTGATCGCGAAGGCGAAGAAGAAGCAGAAGAACAGCAGGGTTGCGTAAGTTGATCCGTAGGCCGGGTTGAAGAAGATTTGCGGAGCTGTCTTGTACAGATCGGGAATGCTGAAAGTGTAGATACCGGTGATGTTGTGGTGATTGAAGTAGAGGAACAGCACGCCCAGCAGCATCAAGACTGAACCGGCGAGCGTGTAGAGAAAAAATTTGATGGCGGCGTAGAGCTTGCGCGGGCCGCCCCAGATGCCGATCAGCAGGTACATCGGGACCAGCATCGCTTCCCAAAATACGAAGAAGAGGAAGAAATCGAGCGCCATGAAGACGCCCAACATGCCGGTCTGGAGTACGAGAAACCATATGTAGTACTCCTTCACGCGGTTCTCGATTGCATCCCATGAGGAGAGGATCGAGATCCAGCCCAGCAACGTAGTGAGCATGATCAGCAGGAAGGAAATACCGTCAATGCCCAGGTAGTAGCCCGCGCCGATGGTCGGAATCCAATTACCGGGCGCGCCTTCGATGAACTTGAAGGCCTGTGTAGCATCGAAGCGCTGCGCCCAGAACATGGGGACCAGGGGGAGGGAGATCAGGAAGCCGGCCAGCGCGAAGATATTCGCGATCCAGCGGATGGCGTCTTTGTTGTCCTTGGGAACGAACAGGAGCACAAGCGCGCCCAGCAGCGGCGTGAACAGGATGATGGACAGAATGTGATTCTGCATAGAAAACAGTTCTCGAGAAAGCTACCAGCTGCGAGCCTCGAGCCGCGAGCAATCATCGTGTTGGATCGCTCGAGGCTCGTAGCTCGTGGCTCGAAGCTCTCTATCTCCACGCATAGTAGAAAACGAATCCTAATAGTCCCGCGACCATGACCAGCGCGTACCACTGCACCAGTCCCCACTCGAACAAGCGGAACGGGTACGACAGAATTCTCGCCAAGATAGCGGGGCCGTTCACTCCAAGTCCGTCGATGATCCAGGTATCAAACCACTTCGAAATACTGGAGACGATGCGCGTCGACCAACCGGCGCCGTTCACGGCGCCATCGACCACATGCACGTCGAACCACGCAGAAGCATCGCCCAAGCCCAAGACGCCCAGACGCACGTCTCCGACCTTCCGGCGGCCAGTGAAGACGTAATCGTAGGCCTCGTCGACGTACCACTTGTTGTAGAGGGCAGTGTAGAGCGGGGGAGCTGCACTCGCCAACGGCTCGGTGTAGCCTTGGTCGGCGTGACGGTAAATACTCCATGCCCATCCCAAACCTATGAAGCCTGCGGCGAGCGACAACCCCATTAGCACGTACTCTGTGTTGCTTGTGTGCTCTTCTTCGCGTACTCCTGCGGCAACTTGTCCGCCCTTGCCTTCCTCTGTCAACACGTGCGCTTCTTTAGCGAAAACCGGCTCAAGAAAGTTCGTGAATCGGTCGGAGCCCCCGAGGCTGTGCGGCCATCCAAGCCAACCACCAAATATCGAGGCGAAGGCGAGAATCATCAGTGGCACAGTCATGGACTTGGGTGATTCATGAATGTGGTGTTCCACCTCATGGCTCATGCGTGGACGGCCGTGGAAGGTCAAGAACATCAAACGGAACATATAGAAAGACGTCATTAAAGCGGTGATGACGCCAATCAGCCAGAGCCAAAGAGCCGCCTTGCCTTCCGAGGTCCAGGTCTGCCAGAGGATTGCGTCTTTCGAAAAGAAACCCGCGAAGGGGAAAATTCCTGCAATCGCCAGCGTGGCGATGAACATCGTCATATGCGTGGTGGGAGTGCGCCGATGCAAATCTCCCATGTTTCGCATGTCCTGCTCACCGCTCATGGCGTGAATCACTGAGCCGGCCCCGAGGAACAGGAGGGCCTTGAAAAACGCGTGCGTGAAGACGTGAAACACTCCGGCGGCGAAGGCTCCTACGCCCAGCGCGAGAAACATGTATCCGAGTTGAGAGACGGTGGAGTACGCGAGCACGCGTTTGATGTCGTTTTGCACCAGGCCGATGGACGCGGCGAAGATGGCAGTCAGCGCGCCCACGATGGCAACAGTCTTCATGGCGGTTGGAGCCAGCACGAAGATGGCGTTCGAGCGCGCGACCATGTACACGCCCGCCGTCACCATGGTGGCCGCGTGGATGAGCGCGGAAACGGGCGTCGGACCTTCCATCGCGTCAGGCAACCAGATATAGAGAGGAAGCTGGGCCGATTTTCCGCAGGCGCCCACAAAGAGCAGAAGCGCCGCGGCGGTAAGGACCGGGTCGCCAATTGCGAAGTGGCCGCTGCGGGCCATTGCGTTTACATCTGTGAAGCGAATGGATCCCAGATACCAGGCGATGGTAAACAGACCCATCAGAAAACCTGCATCGCCAATCCGGTTGACGATGAATGCCTTGTTGGCGGCATCGCTGGCTGATTTGCGGTGAAAGTAGAAGCCGATCAAAAGATACGAACAGAGCCCGACACCCTCCCACCCGACAAACATTAGGGCGTAGTTGTTGGCCATGATCAGGGTCAGCATGGAGAACATGAAGAGGTTCAGGTATCCGAAGAAGCGGTAGTACCCGCCTTCATGCGCCATGTATCCGGTGGAGTAGATATGAATGAGAGTGCCGACACCGGTGACGAAGAGCAGCCATATGCAGGAAAGCGGGTCGAGCAGAAATCCGACCTGCGCCTTGAACTCGGCGGGGTAGCCATCTTTGGTCGTGTAGGTCAGGTGGCCGGTGTCGCTGCCCAGCCAGGTGTACATCGGTTTGTCGAACGCATGGCCATTGGAATACGTGTGGGTATACTGCCACACGGCGCCACAAGACATCACGAAGGCGAGGGCCACGGCACCGACACAAACCGCGCTCACCGTCTGCTTCTGGAGCTTCTTGCCGAAGAAGAACATGATGACCGCGCCGGCGGCGGGGAGGAGCGGAATGAGATAGATATTGTCGAGGAAAAACATGTCGTCAGTCGTCGGTCGTCGGTTTTCGGCCAAAAACAACGTCGTTAGTCGTTAGTCGTTGGTCGTTGGCGAAAAGCGTGTTGTTGGCTGCGGACGCGCGGTGTCCGGCGAAAAATACCCTGCCGACCGAATGCCGAGCGCTGAATTCTGACTGCCGCTTTCTCACCATTTCATCAAATCCACTTCGTCGACATTGACCGTCTCTTTATTCCTAAAGAATGCGATCAGGATGCCGAGGCCCACGGCAGCTTCGGCCGCGGCGTCGGTGATTACGAAAATCGCGAAGACCTGGCCGTGTAGTCCCCACATGCGGGAAAACGCCACGAGGTTCAAGTTCACCGCGTTGAGGATCAGTTCGATCGACATCAAGACGATCACCACATTCCGGCGGGTGAGGACACCAATTACTCCCAGCACGAAAAGCGCTGCTGCCACGACCAGGTAGTGCAGAGTTGTGATTGGGGCCATGAAAACAGTTCTCAGTTGTCGGTTCTCAGCTCTCAGTTACGGCTACTGGTTTTCGATCCGTCGCTCGCGGGGATGCGATACCCATCATCTCAACGAACAGTTCCGCTATACGCTAACGACTACCAGCCAATCGCTAAATCCTCTTCTTCGCCATCACCACGGCTCCGATGATCGCGACCAGCAGAAGCAAGGATGCGATCTCGAAGGGGAACATGTAATTGCTGTAAAGCATTTGTCCCACGCGCTGGGTATTGTCGGCTTCGGGCATGGATGGCGGCGCCAACGCAAAGGCCGCCTTCCCTTTCACGTAAATTACGACGAACAATGTTCCCAAGCCGAGGGCCGCGAGAATTCCAGGGAGCCACTGCTGGTTAAATTGCTTCTCTTTCTCGGACTGCTCGATATTCACCAGCATGATGACGAAAAGAAACAGCACCATGATGCCGCCCACGTAAAGAATGATTTGCACGCCGGCGACGAAAGGCGCGTACAGCATAAGGTAGAGTCCTGACAC
Organism: Acidobacteriota bacterium; assembly: GCA_046728215.1. Classification (GTDB taxonomy): domain Bacteria; phylum Acidobacteriota; class Terriglobia; order Terriglobales; family Acidobacteriaceae; genus Gp1-AA133. The sequence goes on from JBKPEB010000026.1 coordinate 73,534, forward strand.
AGACAGCAATGTAAGGATCAGGGCCAATGCGGAGTGCACAGGATTCTTGCGCGTGATGACCAGAACACCGCTTAGAACGGCCAATCCCGACAACAAATAGAAGAAGAACGTCGTGGCTACGGGTTGAGCGGCTTGCGGCATATTAGACGTGCACCAACCGTTTCAGAAACAAGAGAATGTCATCTCTCAAACCGACGATGCCGGTCAGCATCAGAACACCGATGCCCATGGGCAACAAAACCTTCCATCCCACTTTCATGAGCTGGTCAAAGCGATAGCGCGGAAACGTCCCGCGATACCAGATGTACAGGTAGAGAAATACGGCAATCTTGGCGATGAACCAGTAAACGTCCTGCACGCGGTCACGCACGGGCGGAACGAGCAGGATCAAGCCAATCAAGGCAAAGACGGCTGCAAAAGCCCCGAGGCCAATCGTCTGAATCCGAAAGTACGAGTGCTTTGGCATCCGCATGGTGCTGTAGAACGTCATGGCGGCCAAGCCAAAGAACGTGAGCGCGGGGAATAACGAGAACGCCAGGTCCCAGTTCGGCCCGCTCAAGGCGTTTGGGAATGGGCGCATCCAGCCGCCGAGCCAGAGCGTGATCGCGATGGATGATACGGCAATCATGGCGGCGTATTCGCCCAGCATAAATAAGGACCAGCGCAGGCCGCTGTACTCTGTGTGAAAGCCGGCAGTTAATTCGGATTCAGCTTCGGGCAAATCGAATGGTGCGCGGTTGGTCTCGGCGACCATCGCGACGGCGAAAATGAAGAAGGCGATGAGGCCCAGCGGGAAGAACTTGAAGACGAACCAGACATGCTGGGCATACTGCGCCTGCACGATGCCGATCATGCTCAGAGTACCGGTGCCTTCGGCGTTCAGGCTGGTCATCAGGACGGCGGACACCACGGCCAGCCCCATGGCAATTTCGTACGAGACCATCTGGGCGCTCGAGCGCAGCGCACCGATCAGCGGGTAGTGCGAATTCGACGCCCACCCGGCCATCACAATTCCCAACACAGCAAGCGAAGAGACGCCCAGCATGAAGAGGATGCCGATGTTCATGTCGGTAATGGCATGCGTCGGCCCGAAGGGAATGACGCAGTAGACGCTGAACACCGCCAGTAGAATGATGATAGGCGCCAGTAGGAAGACGAACGAGTCGGCTCCCTCGGGAACGATGTCTTCTTTCAGGATCAGTTTCAGCGCATCGGCAATGGGCTGCAGGAGACCGTGGGGCCCCACGCGCATGGGTCCGAGGCGCACCTGCATGTGAGCGAGGATTTTGCGCTCGAGCCAGTTCATGCAGACCACCGCGAGCGATACTCCCCCAAAGACGACCAGGATGTAGACCAGCGCCCAGAAAGGACTACCGTACTGGCCGGGCGTCACTTGAACACTCTTGTCGAGGTAGGACGTGATGAAACCCGGCATCAGCGGTCCACCTCTCCGAGAACGATGTCGAGTGTGCCGATGACTGCGATCACGTCGGCCACCAGTTGACCACGGCACATCAAGTCGAGTGCCTGAAGATTCACAAACGAGGGGGGGCGCACGCGCACGCGGTAGGGCTGGGTCGAGCCATCGCTAACAATGAAGTAGCCGAGTTCCCCCTTGGGCGCTTCGATCGAGTGATAGATCTCGCCGACAGGCGGTTTGAGAACCTTCGAAACCTTGGCCATGATCGGGCCTTCGGGAATGCCATCGACTGCCTGTTGAATGATGCGTAGCGACTGCCGCATCTCCGCCATGCGCACGAGATACCGATCGTAAGTGTCGCCGTTTTGGCCGGTGGGGATCTCAAAATCGAATTGCTTATACGCGGCGTAGGGCTGCGCTTTGCGCACATCCCACTTGACGCCGCTGGCGCGGAGAACCGGACCGGTCACGCCAAGAGCAATGCAATCTTTTGCGGAGATGTTGCCGACGTTTTTCGTACGCTCGACCCAGATGCGATTCGTAGTCAGCAGTTCCTCGTACTCGTCGATCTTGGGGGCGACGAAGGCGAGGAACTTCTTGACGTCCTTTTCGAAGCCCTCGTAGGTTTCGTACTGGCAGCCGCCGATGCGGAATGCATGCGTGGTCAGGCGGGCGCCGCAGTACTTCTCGAAAATCTTCAGGATCTCTTCGCGATCACGAAAGGTATAGAAAAGCGGCGTCATGGCGCCGATGTCGAGCGCGTGCGTGCCGAGCCAGAGCTGGTGACTGGCGATTCGATTCAACTCCGTCAAGATGACGCGAATGTAGTTCGCCCGCGGCGGCGCTTCGATATTCAGGAGTTTCTCGACCGCCTCGCAGTAGCCGAGCCCGTTGGACACGGCAGCGACGTAATCCATACGATCGACGTAGGGATTGAACATCGTATAGGTACGGTGCTCGGCGATCTTCTCGACTCCGCGATGGAGGTAGCCGATCACACACTCGAGGCCCATCACCTTTTCGCCATCGAGTCGCAAGATGACACGCAACACGCCGTGCGTGGCGGGGTGTTGCGGACCCATATTGATGACGAGCTCGTTCGCATCAAGGAAGGTGTGCTTGCTTTCCTCGAGATCCAGGTGCGAAACCGAGCTGATCGGATCGGTCATAGCTTATTGGCCGCTTTCAATACCCAGGTTGATCTGAACCCATTCCTGATCCTGCTGGATGATGCCGTAATCCTTCCGCAGCGGATATCCCTTCCAGCCGTCGGGCAGCAGGATGCGCTTGAGGTCAGGATGTCCGTCGAATTGGATTCCGAACATGTCGAACACTTCCCGCTCCAACCAGTTGGCCGTAGCCCACAACGATGCCACCGAGGGGATATGCTCTCCGTCGGCGAGCTGGGTCTTCACGCGCATGCGCTCGTTATGCGCGAATGAGTAGAGAATCCAAATCACGTCAAATTGGCGCTCGCGCTTCGGATAGTGGACAGCGGTAACGTCGACGCAATAGTCGAACTGATCTTCGTCCCGCAATAACTGAAGAACCGTAGGGATCAACGATCGGTCGACCTGCAGATAATTCTGGTTCAAATAGGTCCAAGCCTCGAGGCCGGAGCCGTATTGACGCTTCAACTTCGCAACCAGAGGGGAATCCCAGGGCTGGGGTACGGGACCGGCGGGCTTGGCAGGAGCGGCGGGCTTGGCAGGAGGGGCGGGCTTGGCGGGCGCCGCAGCGGCCGGCGGCTTCTCTGCTGGAGTCGCCGGCTTGGGGGCTCCGGGAGAGGAGGGATCGGGAGTGCCGCTGCCCGCAGGGTTGGCAGCCTTCGCCAGTTCTTCGTTACTCGGAGGTTGAGGCGACTTGGTTTCTTCAGCCATACCTTGGATACCCGCGGCACCGGGCAGCTGCCGCGAAAACCGCTTACTTCTAACAGTCCCCAGCTTGCAATGTCAACGAAGCGCACACAGCAAGGGCTGCACGCGCGGACGAGCATCGCCGGCAAGAGAAATCATTTGCCTGCGTCACACCCACTCTAGCGCGCCTTTCTGCCAGATCCAGATATATCCTACGATCAGGATGCCCAGGAAAATCAGCATCTCAAACAACCCGAACAGGCCGAAGGCCTTGAATTTCACCGCCCATGGGAACAGGAAGATCGTTTCCACGTCGAAGACCACAAACAGGATGGCGACAATGTAATAGCGTACGGTGTAGCGGCCGCGAGATCGATCCACCGGATCGATTCCGCACTCATAAGGCGAAAGCTTGCTGCGGCTAGGATTGTTCGGTCGAACCAGCCGCGTGATCAGCAAAGTGATCGGGATCAGGATTCCCACGACCGCGATAAAGATAAAGACGGGAACGTAATTTTGAGGCAAGGTCTTCCTCGCGTCGCTGCTTCTTTCCCGCGGGGAAAAACGGGAAGTGGAATAGTATCGCCGATGGGCTGCGGCATCAAGGGTTAAGCGTCACTGGACTCTGTGCGCGAGGACCAATGCAGCAACGTCCCGGCCCGCGTCGTGGCTTGTTTATAATCTTTGTTTCCTATTCTGCCCCGCGAAGCTCTCCTTTGAGACTTGCCGGCAACTCAAAATCAGCAAAAGGATTCATTGGCACTCGACGAAAACATTCACGAATTACGCCGCGGCAAGCTCAAACAGATCGAAGACCTTGGCCAGCAGACGTATCCCAATCGCTTCGATTACACGCACACCATTCCGGAAATTCTCGGCAACTACTCGGCTCAAACGGCAGAGCAACTGGAATCCGCACGAGTCAACGTCCGGGTTGCGGGGCGAATCATGGCGAACCGCCTGATGGGTAAAGCCGGCTTTGCTCATCTGCAACAAGGCGGGCAACGCCTGCAGGTTTACATCAAGAAAGACGCGGTTGGTGAAAAAGGCTTCGAACTCTACCGGTTGCTCGACTTGGGCGATCATATCGGGGTTAGGGGTTATCTGTTTCGCACTCGCACTGGTGAACTGACCGTGCACGTCGAAGAAATCACATTCCTCTCCAAGGACCTGCTTCCTCTCCCGGAAAAGTGGCACGGACTTACCGACGTGGAGTTGCGGTACCGGCAACGTTATGTCGACCTGGTGATGAATCCTGAGGTGCGGGAAGTTTTCCTGAAGCGGAGCAAACTTGTCCAGTCGCTTCGCCGCTACATGGATTCGCAGGGCTTTGTCGAAGTGGAAACGCCGATGATGCAGCCGATCGCGGGAGGCGCCGTCGCAAAACCGTTCAGGACGCACCACAACGCGTTGGATATCGATTTGTTCCTGCGCATCGCACCGGAACTGTACTTGAAGCGGCTGACGGTGGGAGGATTGGACCGGGTCTACGAAATCAATCGCAATTTCCGCAATGAAGGGTTGGGCTGGCGCTGGAACCCCGAATTCACCATGCTCGAGTACTATCAGGCGTACGCGGATTTCCGCGACATGATGAATCTTACGCAAAATCTGATCGAGCAGGCGGCCAAGGACGTGAACGGCACGCCAAAATCGAAGTGGGGCGATGACGAAATCGACTGGAGCGGCTCGAACTGGCGGCGCATGACCATGCGCGAGGCGATCATCCAGTTCTGGCCCGAGAAGGCTGGCGCGCAACCGCAGATGAGTGACTTCGCCTCGCATGATCCCGTCAAGGCGCTGGTGGCCCGGTATAACGCGGCGGGGAAGCATATGGCCTACGATCCGAATGAGCCGGCCGGCAAAACGATCGCAAACTTGTTTGAAGCCGTGGCCGAAGAGCACTTGCTGCAACCGACCATCATCTACGAGTTCCCGGTGGCGATCTCGCCGCTTTCGAAAAAGAAAGCCGACGAGCCGGATTGGGTGGAACGCTTCGAAATTTTCGCCGGGCAGATGGAAATCTCAAATGGGTTCAGCGAACTGAATGATCCCGAAGACCAGCGGCAGCGTTTTGAAGAACAGCTCAAGGAACGCGCACGGGGCGATGAAGAAGCACATCAGATGGACGAAGACTATATCCGCGCACTCTCGTATGGGATGCCGCCGGCCGGCGGTGTGGGGGTAGGGGTCGATCGTCTCGCCATGCTGCTGACGAATTCGCAGACCATTCGGGATGTCATCTTGTTTCCATTGTTGAGGCCAGAGAAGCCGGAAGCCGCCGATCATGGCGACGAAGCGGGACAGACATAACATTCGGTTCCTTGACCATTGCGCTGAGAATCTCTTGACCACAAGTTCCGGATAGAAGTTCCGCATCGTTGCCCCGAAATTCACCGTCCAACGCATATGAGCTTCGACTTCGACTCCGAGACTCGGCGCAAGCTTGGCTACCGATTGGTTGACTTGGTGGACGACTACTACTCTTCACTTTCGAGTCGTCCTGTTCAGTTGCCAGCAGAGCAACGTACTTACGGAACGCTGAACGATCGCTTGCCAGAACTTGGCGAAGATCCCAATCGCGTGCTGGAGGAAGTTTTCGCCGAGATAGTGAGCAAAGGATTTCATATTTCCAGCGCGAATTATTTTGGGCTTATGAATCCCACACCGACCTATATGGGCTTCCTCGCGGAAGCTCTGGTGGCTGCCTTAAACCCGCAAATTGCGACGCTGGCGCGATCGCAACTTGCCTCGAAGATCGAGTTGGAAACTGTGCGCTGGATCGCTGAGCGGGTGGGATGGAATCAGATTTTCGGCGGCACCTTTACAAGCGGAGGCAACGAAGCCAACTTTAGCGGGCTCTGCTTGGGGTTGGTAGCACGCTTTCCGAGCGCGATGGAGGATGGCGTTGCTTCGATCGGAGGGCAACCTGTCGTGTACGCCTCCGCCGAGTCTCACCACTCTCTCGACAAGTCTGCGGGATTGCTTGGAATTGGTCGCAAGGCTTTGCGTCGAATTCCGGTCAATACCCGTTTACAGCTGGATCCCGAGAAGTTGGAGAGGGCTATTCGCGAAGATCGTGCGGCCGGGCGCAAGCCGTTCTGCGTGGTGGCAACGGCGGGAACCACAAGTTCGGGAATCGTAGACGGGCTGGTGACAATCGCCGAAGTTTGCCGCCGCAATGATCTCTGGATGCACGTCGACGGGGCGTATGGGGCGTCCGTGGTTTTCTCCGACAAGCATCGCGATCTTGTGCGCGGAATCGAGCTGGCGGATTCGATCACCATCGATCCGCACAAGTGGCTGGCGGTGCCTTTTGCCGCGGGCGTGATCCTTACGCGCCATCCTGAAACGCTGCAGCAGGCGTTCTCCGTTGCGGCGCCGTACATGCCGAAGGCGGCCGGCGCGAACCTGCCCGACAACGCTCGCATCAGCACCCAGTGGACCCGGCGCATGAACTCGTTGAAGCTCTGGCTTACCTTACGGGTTCATGGGCGGGCTGCTTACGAAGAACATATTGACCGACAGCTGCAACTGGCTCGCAGCTTTGCGGAATGGATCGAACGATCCGAGGATTTTGAATTGGCGGCACCGAATACGCTCACGATTGTAAACTTCAGGGTGAGGTCGGCTGGACCGAGTGAGCAGGAGGTCGCGGCTGCACACGCTCGCCTGGTCGACGCGGTTACTCGTGATGGCCAACTCTGGATCTCCGAAACGGTCGTGAATGGACACAGCGTCTTGCGGATGATGGTCATCAGCTATCTCACTGAAGAGCGTCACCTGGCATGCTTGCAACAAAAGTTGTCAGAAGGCGTCAGGCTAACGGTCGGACAGGATGCAGGTGCACGGGCGAACCCGGCTCGGCACTAGATGGGTGGGCAAGGTCGGCTCTAAACTTCGACCAGCAAGGGACCTAGGAAGAAAGCAGCGCTATCGTAGCGTCCTCTGGCCACCGTGCGACGCTGGGTCGATAGCGCTTTGCCGTCGGCAGACCTCATTCATAGTCGATCTGACTACCTCTTTTTTGTAGCCGCAGTACGCGAATGCTCCGCAATGTACTCAGGCTTATCCGTCCCGAAGTTCGTGCTCAGGTAATCAATCAACGGATCGTGATCCTGGGCGTCCACCACGGCGCCCCACTTGATCATCTTGTCGACTTCTTTTGTCCAAGCTGGCTTACCCAGCCGTTGCTGAACAACGATGCGGGCCTCATGACACTCGGTGCAAGCGGTAACGGCCTTCGCTTGCATGGCTCCCTCTGGCAGTTCGGAAGACGTCGGATTCTGGGCCGCGCAAAGAACGCAAAAGAGAGAGGCTAGAGTGATAAGCGTGAGAACTCTAAGCTTGGACATGGACCTTCACCTGATCGATTGCATTGTTCAGATAGCCGCTGGGATTCCAGACTGGCGCCGTCGGCTGGACTCGGCCCTGGCTATCGGTCGCGCGGGATAAAATTGTGTAGTCACCGGGTTTTGCAGCTTTCCATTTGAAGCTGAACAGCCGCCACGCGTAGGGCGCCTTGTCTTTGCCTAGCTCCGTGGCCTGCCACGTGTCGCCGCCGTCGGCGGATACATCGACGCGCTCGATATCGGCTTCTCCCGCCCAGGCTACTCCCTGAATGATCACCGCGCGAGAGCGCAGGGTTGATCCGTCAAGCGGTGTGGAGATCAGTGACTTCACGTTTAAGGCTGTGACCGGATGGGTATCTTCCGGCTTCACTGCTTCTCCAGGTTTCACTTGTAGATTCGGCATGCGGTAACCGGGACTCATGAAGTTGCCTTCGAATTCCTTGTCTAAAACTTTTATTTCAGTGAGCCACTTGCAGGAAGCGGCGCCGATCCAGCCGGGGACCATGGCGCGCGCTGGAAAACCGTTGTGCTTCGGGAGCGGCGCGCCGTTGAGATGAGTCGCCACGAGCGTATCGGGATCCATCGCCTTGGCGATCCGAATACTGCGAACGAACGGGGGCACTTTGCCGGGAACTTCGTCGAGGCCGCGGAACATCACGTGCTTCCCCGTGCCTTTTACACCGGCGCGCTCCAGAAGAGACCGCAATCGTGGACCAGTGAATCGTCCCGTACTGACGGCTCCCTTTTGCCATTGCACGCCGGGGACTTTGGGATTTTGAAAGGCTCGGCCATTCCCTGCGCATTCCAGAGTGTTGACGACCGAATGGCTTTCGAGTTTTGCCAGCTCGGCGAGTGAGATGGTAAAGGGCTTCTCCACTTCTCCGCCGACGCTAAGTTTCCAGTCCGAGGCATCCAGCGTGCTGGGCTCATGCATGTGATTTCTGACGAAGAAGTGTTCCGCGGGCGTGAGCCATGTATTGAAGTACTGGACCGGTGTCTCGAGGTCGAGGAAGCGGTAGGAACGAATGATGAGGCCTTCTTTGCCGGGAATCGATAACTGGGGAGCCTCACCCGCCCACGTCAACCATGGGCTCGATGCGGTGGCCAGGGCGATTCCGGAAGCAGTTCGAACAAAGTCTCTACGGGAAATCATGGGATTTCTTCCAGAATGCGTTGCTGAGATTGTGTTTCCGAAGAGCGAGATCTCGCTCTTCCCCGATTGTGCAGAGCGGTACGAAACCCACAGTGTTACATTACGCTGAATACTATACCGACGGAGTCAATCCCCAGCGGGTTTGCAGCGCGCGTTCCATCGTGCGGAAGACCAGGCGATTCACGACATAACCCAAGGCGACGATCAGAATCATCACGGCGATCACTTGGCTCATATCGTTCAAGTCGCGCCCCATCATCAACTGCTGTCCTAAGCCTATCGTAAGAAAAATCATCTCGGCCTGGATTAGGGAGCGCCACCCGAAAGCCCACCCCTGCTTTAGACCGGAAACGATGTACGGCAGGCTGGCTGGCAACATGACGTACCAGAACAACCGGAAGCCGGAGGCGCCAAGATTTCGGCCCGCCATGGTGTAGATCTTCGGCATCTGCTTGCGGCCGTCCTCCATCGCAATGGTCACCGAGAGAATGCAACCCATCAGGACTACGAACAAGATGGCCTTTTCGGTCAGTCCGAACCAGAGGATGGCGAGCGGTACCCAACAAATGCTCGGCAACGATTGAAGGCTGACGAGCAGCGGACTAACCGTTTCTTCCAGGAAGCGATTGCTGGCGACGCCAATGCCAAGGATCATGCCCAGCACGACGGAAATGCTGTACCCGATGAGCATCCGTTTCATGGTCACGGTGATGCCGATCAGGAAACTGTGATCTTTAAAGCCTGCCCACAATGCTTCCGCCACCTGCCAGGGCGGCGGAAACAGGTAAGGCGGCCAGACGCGCAGCTTTGCCAGCAAAGCCCATATGCTGAGAAGCGCGGCGTAGAAAATGACCTGGTTGGCCATTTTCCGCAGCGACGCCCGGTGGTCTGCTTTTCGCTTCGTATCGATCGGCGATGCCGAATGCGGCGTGTCGACGGTAGAGCCGGAAGCTGCAGGAGTGGGCTGGGCTGCTTCTTCTCTAGCGACGCTGCTCATGGGCATACTCCGCTTCCAGGGACTTGTTGATTTCATCGCGCAGGCTGTCGAGAATCTCGCGAGCCGTGCGGGCTACTTCCACTTCCTCCAGGTGACGAGGACGAGGCAAGTCGACCAGGAATTCTTTCTTCACCCGTCCGGGACGGAAACTCATTAGAGCCACGCGATCTCCCAGTCTGACGGCCTCGCGGACGTTGTGGGTTACGAAGACAATCGTGCGTCCGGTCTCCGCCCAGATACGTTCCAGTTCGTCGTGCAGCATGTCGCGGGTCTGAGCGTCGAGAGCCGCGAAGGGTTCATCCATCAGCAGGACGTCGGGTTCGGTGGCGAGCGCGCGGGCCAACGCGACCCGCTGCCGCATGCCGCCCGAGAGTTGATGCGGACGGCTGTCCTTGAATTCAGACAAATGAACCAGGCGGAGGAAATAGCGCGTTTTTTCTTCGCGCTCGGCCTTCGTCAGGCCTTTCATCTTCATGCCAAACTCGACGTTCTGACCGACCGTGAGCCACGGAAACAAGCCATGTTCCTGGAAGATCAGAATGCGATCGGTTCCGGGCATGGTGACTTGCGCGTCGTCGATGGAGATGGTTCCCGAAGTCGGCCTTTGCAGAGCGGCGATCAAGTGGAGCAACGTCGATTTACCACAACCCGAAGGGCCGACGATGCAGAGAAACTCGCCGGCTTGCACCTGCAGGTCGATGCGATCCAGAGCCAACAAGCCGGACCCGGTATCGGATTGGTAATGAAGCGAGACATCCTGCAGACGAACTTTGGGAATGGCCGAGTGCACATGACGAATCGGAAGGATCGAGGCGCGAGAGACAGTTCCTCGCACCGGTTTCCGATACTCGCCGGTCAACACTTCGCGGGACGCCAGATTTGCATTTGCACTCATTGGATCGCCTTCTTTCCCTTTTCCGCAAGAACCTGATTCAGTAGAGACAAGTCGTAGAGATTCGAAAGATCGGGAGCCTGCCTGCCCAGGAACCCAGCTTCAAATGCAGACTGGGCAGATGTCAGCAGCGAAGATCGCAGCGGATCATAGGTCACCGTCAATCGACCGAAAGCTTCGTCGAGCACGGCGTCGGGCAGAGCCTTGCCGGTTTCTTTCTGAATCTGGCCGTTCAGTACCTTCTTGGCGTCGGGGATGTGCCCGTTGATCCAGTCGGTAAGTTCCACATGCGCGCGCAGCCAGTTCTTCACGACATCGGGATGCTCTTTCAAAAATTTGGTATTCACGATCAGGTTGGCGCAAACGAATTGTCCGTTTGGCCACAATGTTCGTTCGTCAACCATGAGCCGGCCGTTCCCTTCCCGGATCAGCCGCGTGGCCCACGGTTCGGGGGCCCAGGCCGCGTCGAGTTCTTTCTTCACGAACAGAGTCAGTTGGTCGGGATTGGCGAGAGGAATGACTTGGACATCGCCGCCTTTGTCGGTCGACTTCAACCCATTCGTCCGCAACCAGGAGCGAAGGGCAACGTCCTGCGTGTTCCCCAATTGCGGCGAGGCAACTTTCTTGCCGTGAAAGTCTGCCGGCTTGCTGATGCCCGCGTCATTTCGAACGACGAGCGCGGCGCCACCGCTGGCGGCTCCCGCGACGACTCTCAGCGCTTCCCCGTTGGATCGAACGTAGCCACTGATGGTGGGATTCGGTCCAATATAGGTCATGTCGATCGCGCCGGCGAACAATGCCTCGATGGCCGCCGGACCGGCGTTGAATGTTTTCCATTCGATCTTGACGCCCGAACCAACGGCTTTCTCAAATGTGCCGTTGGCCTTGCCGACCATGGCTTGGGCGTGAGTGATGTTTGGAAAGGCCCCGACGCGCACGGTGACTTGCGCCTGCGCCACCATTGCTACGCAGGCCAGAAGTAGGCAAATCAGTGAGATTTTGATGGTCCAGCTTCCCATGGCTATCCCTGGCTCCCGGTTCCCGGAATCAACATCGGCAAAACAGCAGCGTCCTTGTGTTTTCTCTTGCGAGAGCGCTTTTCACCTTTGGAGGATCCCGGGCGAGGCTCACTCACAATGTCAGCCAGAGTCGTGTTTTCCAGAATTTTGGCGGCTGCATCCCGTACGTCAAGAAATACCTGGTAGAGGGCGCGATGCGCGTGGTCTTTGTCGATCAAGCTTCGCAGTTGCTCCGCGTCTCCGAAAGGAGCAAGCGGGCCGTCGATAAGCCGAATGATTTCACTGAGGCGTATTTCAGAAGGCGGCCGCCGTAACGCGTATCCACCTTTGGCACCACGCACGCTTTCGACCATGCGCGCGTTTTTCATTTCGAGCAGAATCAATTCCAGGAACTTTTCCGGGAGATCCTCTTCGTAGGCGATGTCGCGGATCTTGATCGCGCCCTGATTATGACGACGGGCCAGCATCATCATCGCTTGCAACGCGTACAGGCCTTTTTGTGAAATCTTCATGATTTATTGTGCCACAAAGTCTATTTAGCCTATAGAGTTTATTTAATTCCAGTACATTGCAAGCCGGGCACCATTCGAGCACGAGTTGCTGGGCACCTAACGTCTTACGCAGCAATTACTTACAGAGGTAACAGGAGAGACGACCGGATCCTGGAGTGTGCAAGGTTTTGCACCAGGATGGAGTTCTTGGGGCGCTTTAGCGACTTGAAGATCCGTTCGAGGACAGACGCAGCACCTGCACGGTGATGTTGTCGGGGCCGCCTCGTTGGCGGGCAAGCTCGACCAGTTCTGTGCAGGCAGCAGAGGCGTTGTGACCGTTCACCAACTTCAGGATCTCTGCGTCCTGCACGGCTCCCCAAAGGCCGTCGGTGCACAGAACCAGCACGTCCCGATCTTCAAGGACCAGGGGGCTAGCAGGCGTATCGGCGGTCACTTCCCCACCGGCTCCGAGTGCAGCGGTAAGAATGTGGCGCTGTGGATGATGTTCGGCTTCGTCAGAACTAAGGACTCCCGACTCCACCAGTCGACCGACATACGAATGATCGCGGGTGAGGCGCGAAATCGAGTCCCCTCTTACGAGGTAGAGACGGCTATCTCCGACGTGCGCGTAGGACAGCCGGAGTTCGTTCAGCACAAGGGCTGTGCAGGTCGTCCCCATACCCTGCAATTCGGGATGAGTTTCTGCGTACTTCCGAATTTTCTCGTGAGCTTCACGGAAACCGGTAAGCAGTGAATCGCGCGGATCGGAGGACGGATCGTGATCAAAGACTTCCCGGATGGTATCTGCCGCAAGGCGACTGGCTTCCTGGCCGCCCTCGTAACCGCCCATACCGTCGGCGACGAGCGCAAGTCTGCCTTTGCGGCGAAACTTTTCTTCGCTCTGAGGTTCCCAATAAGAAAGCGCGTCTTCGTTATTCTCGCGCTGGCACCCGATATCGCTCAGGCTGGCCACTTCAACTCCGGGCCGAATCTGCATCAATCCTCGCTGGAGATCATTGTGAGTGGCACGTTGCCACATCGTTGGAATAGCGGACCAACTGTCTCCGCGATCGCAGGCAAAGCTACGGCTGAGCGGGACACCCCGACTTTCATGGTCGAGAGGCGAGTCGATTATATAGTCTTGAAGGCAAATTGCGGATGGGTGGATACGCTCGCGAGGAACCGGGCGGACTCCAAAGAGTCTCAGCTTCGAGAATGGGCCAACGTGGTTCGGCCGCGAACTACACCTTGCGCCACTCGTTATCCCCGAGATGCCGGCTGGTATAGTCCTCCACCTGATCCTCGTACACCTGCTCGATATGCGCGGGGCAACTCGGTTCTCCGTCGACGGATCGCGGGGCGGGCTGGCCGCATATCGGACAAACTTGGACAGTCTTGTCGGTTCTTTTCTTCGTCAGTTTCCTGCGCTTGCTC
>JBKPEB010000027.1:0-34808 GCA_046728215.1 Acidobacteriota bacterium
GACGCAGTACTCCAGCTCGTTCCACCTCTCTCGCACTCAATGCCGTTCTCCCCAATCCAGCCTCCCCCATGCACGAAAGGCCTAGAGTAGGGGACATTTCTAATGCAACGAAAAGGGGACATTTCTAATGCAATTCAACACTACCGTGCGAACCTTACAAGACTCGATTTTTTACCCTGACTCGGCTGGGGGGAGAGAAGTGCCGCATGGCGGGGAGGTGCGGACCTGAAGGATGTATCCACTGGGCAGCCACACTTCATGAGAAAGCTGGAGTCTCTTCTGATGGGCCGGGCAGGGCAGCCTTGGGGGAGGCGCTCGTCGCTCGCCTGTCTAGGCTGCTTCTTTCCCACCCGGCCCGAATCTTTTGTCATCGTGGGACCGGGGTGGTTGAGCCGATTGAGTCTCTAGCTAGCTCTCGGTCATCCACAAGCGTGGTTTGTCGCTTCGGAGGTGCCCGGTCCCGTTAACGAAAATGATATTCCCGGTAGGAATAGTTTGCAAATCAGTTACTACCAACCGACCACAGGGCCCGCAATGACTCGGCTGGAGCGGCGAAAAAAGTCCGTTTTTTTGTGACCCGGCTGGATGTCCGAGCGTCGTCTTCTCCTGATCTGGGCACACGTCACAGGAATGAGTGATGTGGCTCACACCGGTCCGGGAAATTCCGCCCTACTCTCAGACAAACACTCGCCAAGGACCCTTTTATGAGCCGCACAGCGGTGATTTCTCTTTCGATAGCACTCTGCACCGCGACGGCTCTGGCTCAAAATACGCCGCCATCGCAACAACAACCGACGACTGAGGTGCACTACTCACAACCGCGTAACTCCTCGCTCTTGGCGCGGTCGGATATGCAGACTCCTAAACCTATTCCGATCGTAAAACCTTTGCACTTCCAAGAGATTCCGGTGGCTATAGAACCGAATAGTGGGCAGCCAAATACTTATCAACCGAACGGAGAGAATCAAGCGCCGCCACAAGATGCAGCTGAGGGTCTGCCGTGCGCTTGGAGGAATGCGGATGTAGTTGGCGAAACACCCCCCGTCACACTCACAACTCCTAAGACTCGATTTTTACCCTGAGTTGGCTAGGGAATTAGGCTGGCGAGGGGTTCAATGCGTAATCGCCCGGTTTCAACAGGGACTAGTCGGCCCGTTAGCCGTTCCTGAACTTGGATGCATGGATCGAAATTCAGTTCGCCTTGGATTCCAAAACATAAGCAGGCAAAGCAGTAGCGGTGCCTGTCCATAAAATATTGCACTGCTACTTCTTCATTGGCTGCGTCAATTTTAAGACTGTACGTCCGGCTGTATTTGCATCTCGGGCATGTGGCTGTGCCAGTTACGGTGAAACGCATGGGCGGGGCCGCCCTAGGAACCCAGCACACAGGGTCGCATTAATAATCGTTCGCTGCTGCGGCACGTATCACAGCTCATGGTGACTGCGATCACATGCCGTATAACCCCCGTTTTTTGTTCTGAGTCAGATGGGGAGTTAGGCCGGGAAATCACATGCCGGAAAGGGCGCTCCCAGGCGCCGGTCAAAAAGGTACCGGGAAACTGAAATCCAATCCCGGGCTCACTCATCCAACGTGGGGCGCGTGGTGGGCGGGGTTGAGCGCTGGTGTTGGTGGGAAACAGGCGCGTGGCAGGCTGGTCGAGCGGTCCAGTAACCCAGGAATCAACCTACCCAGCGGATCCGCGTAGCAGCGAGGCAAACCAGACCAGCTCAGAGCAGCACTCCGGGCGCGGCGTTAAGCGAACGCGGGCTTACCTTTAATACCATCGAGTACTTAGCCAGCAATTCCGCGTAGGAGCATGGCCCGATTCCAGAGTGCGAATTGGCTACGCGGCCTGCGAGTTCACCAGTTATCACCAGTGAAAAGGGCATTTCCCAACACTTTATAAAATCCCCCCTATGTACCTATGTACCTCTGCAGCGACCTCATTACAGGTGTGGTTCTGAATGTCCGGCATGTGCTTCACCACTGCGAAATCATCCACTCAAAAGCGAAACTTCGCCGTATACGTGACATAGCCGAGTGGATGGGATACGCAGTAGGCCAGCCGGGAACCGATCCGGATTGCTTGGTTCGTTCTACTGTCGAAAGGCTGGCCGCCTTGTGAAGACGCAGCCGGTCATCTCCAATCTTCCGCCCACTTACATGAATTCGCCCACCGATCTAGCGGGAACGCGAAATCTCATGCTCAAGACGGAGGACGGCGAACTGAAAGCCTGTCTGGCCAATGCCGCAACATACTTGCGTTGTACTTCGCATTGGCAGGGAGTGCCTGCATTCAATTCATTCAAACTCGAAAGCTGCACATTGAAACCTGCTCCGTGGCAGCGCGAGGGTGCGGCATGGACCGACCACGACAGTTCCAAGCTCGCCGAAGAGATGCAGCACGCGGGCATTCTGGTGAATTCAAGGATTGCCGGAGAAGCTTTCGAAATCGTTGCTCATGAAACCGACTCTCACCCCATCAAGAACTACCTCGAAGGGTTGCGTTGGGACAAAAAAAAGAGACTGGAGACCTGGCTTATTGACTATGCCGGAGCTAAAGATTCGGAATTTGTGCGCGCCGTCAGTAGTCGATTCCTTATCTCGGCAGTGGCGAGAATTCGTAAGCCTGGATGCCAGTGTGACCATTGCCTTCTACTGCAAGGTCGGCAAGGCAGCCTCAAAAGTTCGCTCCTGCAGGCCCTGTTTGGTAGCGAATATTTCACAGATCACATTTCCGGATTTGATCACAAGGATTCCCGCCTCGAACTTCGTGGCCGCTGGGGGATCGAGCTGAGCGAGTTAAACCGCATTCGCACCGCTAGCCTCGAGTCGGTGAAATCCTTCCTCACCTCTCGAACCGATACTTACCGCCCGCCCTACGGGAGATCCGTGATCGCCGTTCCGCGTTCGTGCGTCTTCTGTGCTACCTCGAATGACGAAACCCGTTTACCGATTCCTCCGGAAATCGCCGCTTCTGGCCTGTGCCCGTGGGCACAATCCGATTAGGCGAATTGATCCGCGACAGGAACCAGGTCTGGGCCGAAGCTGATCACGCCTATAAATCCGGCTCTCCATGGTGGCTTGAGACTGCCGCTCTAGACACACTCGCAACAGTCGAACAGGACAAACGATACCTCCCGGGAATTTGGGACGACATGGTTCTTGATTGGTGCGATGCCCCGCGCGGTCATCGCGGACATCCGGATGCCTCGCCCTCGACCGATGACCAGATCCAATCCAGCGCGGGCCATGTCATCGTTCGCGAAATTCTCGTTCATGCCATTGGTAAGGCCCTCGACAAAATCACGCAGGCCGATGCGAACCAAGTTAGCCGCTGCCTCCTTCATCATGGGTGGCAGCGCGTCCAAAAATATCAAGGTACGAACGAGTTGGGGAAGAAAGTCCGAGTCTGGTTTTACGAGAGGCCCTGACCCATGGCGAACGAAACAAGTGTGAATAAAGTGGAATTGTCAGGCTTTCTCGAGGGTAACGGAACTGTCCGCAAAACCAAAAATGGAAATGCGGTCCTCAATGCGACTCTGGTTCTTGTCGATAAGTTCGTCGGAGACAAACCCATAAGACAATGGCTCCGCTTAGTAAGTTGGCGTGGTCTTGCTACTCGAGTGGCGGAAATGCCGAATGGTTGTCGCGTTCGAGTTACAGGACGCCTCCACACAAGTTCATGGAAGGACCCAGAGGAAGAGAAATGGAAGCACCGCTTGGAACTGATAGTTGACAGCTGCGAAGAAGTCGGCCATTTTGCAGACACCGCCACGACAGGCAGACATCGACAAACGGAAAATTGACGACAGCGATATTCCTTTTTGATGGGAGACCTATGAACTGCGAGCCCTTGATCAGCGCAGAAGAGGCCGGACGAATTCTGGGAATCCATCCCAAGACGGTGAAGCGGATGGCGGGTCATGGCACCGTTCCGGGAATGAAGATCGGGAAATTGTGGAAGTTCCGTGCCTCTGCGCTGGACGAGTGGATGCGCTCTCAGATAAAGTTCTCCGGCCACCCGTGTCCCTCGAAAGGAGATGAATGAGGACACGGTATCAGCACGGAAATCTGCAAATCGCCAAACGAGAAAACGGGCCTGACGTATGGATCTACCGCTGGAGGGAGTATCTGCCGAATGGGAGGATGCATCGACGCGGTGAAGTAATTGGAACCCTCGAGCAATATCCCACGAAGGCAGATGCATTGAGAGCCAGCGAGCAACTACGCCAGGAAGCCAACATAGAAAGCACTATCCCTCGAATCACATTCGGGGCGCTGCTGGATCGCTACACCAGCGAGGAAATGCCCGAGAGGCACTCCACCAATCTGGCGTATCGCTCCTATATCAACATGCACATCCGGCCAAAGTGGGGCGACTGGCCGCTGAGCAAGATGGTTGCGAAGGGTGCGGCATTCACGGCCGAGCAGTGGTTGAAGTCGCTCGATCTGGCACCGAAGACCAAGGGAAACATCCGCAACGTCATGGCTGTAGTCTTCAGTTGTGCCATGCGCTGGGGAATGATCGATTGCGGCGTGAATCCAATGACTCTGGTACGAGTCAAGGGAGTCAGCCGTAGACAGAGTGAACCGCGAGTTCTAACGTCGGAAGAAATTCAAGCCCTGATCGCTGCGATTCCGGTAGAGCCTTACCGGACGATGGTGATCACGGCTCTTAGCACTGGCTTGCGAGCGAGCGAACTGTTCGCGCTCCGGTGGCTGGATTTTGACTGGAAGGGGCTCACGGTTCTGGTGAGAAGGGCGATCGTGGACGGAAAGGTTGGAGAAGTGAAAACCAAGTATTCGCAGTCCGGCTTACCTCTCGATCCGCGACTGGCTGAGATTCTGTCGGCTTGGAAGCAACAATCTGAGTTCTGCACGAGTGAGGATTGGGTCTTCGCCAGCCCCCAGAAGGCCGGCGAGCTCCCGTTGCGGGCAACTGCAGTACTGGAGGACCACATCAAGCCCGCAGCCAAAACCGCACAACTCGGTAATCTCGGTTGGCATACCTTTCGCCACACCTACTCAACGATGTTGCGGCAGCTGGGAGTCGATGTGAGGGTGCAGCAGGAACTGCTCCGGCACGCCGACATTCGGACCACAATGAATGTCTACACCCAGGCAGTCAGCGAGCAGAAACGCGCCGCCCACTCCAAGGTGGTGCGCATGGTACTCCCGACCGGGAACGGGACAATTGGACATTTCTGGACATCTGCCACTCGGTAACTTATTGAAAAGCCAAGTGAAAGATGGTGGGCGCTATAGGATTCGAACCTATGACTTCCACCGTGTGAAGATGGCACTCTACCGCTGAGTTAAGCGCCCTGAATAGAACTCCAGGTGATGGTGCAGCGAACGTCGCGCCGCTTTCCTTGGAATCAGTTTGCGTGGTTGGTTGGTGTCCACCAAGTGGGTAATCTATCGTTTTTCGATCGTGCTGTCCAGCGAGGGCGGACATTGTTGCGACGACCGTGCACGGGTGGTTGCCAGCGCTTTTTGCTGTCGCCGCAGGTACCGCGGCGTTGGCTCTCAGCGCTAATCGTCCATCGGAGGAGCCGGATCAGTTTCCCCAGTCGCTTTCCGTGGAGGTGTACCAACCGACGCTTCGTCCATTCCATGCAGCGAAGCTGTGGGATCAGCTGCGGGTTCAAAAAGGCAGATAGCCGAACCCACCGTTGTCATCGTTTCTGATCGCAACGTTGAATCTGCCGAGAACGGCCTAATTTTAGTCTGAAGCTGAGCGGGGCGGGGCTTGCGAGTGGTGATCTGCGCGGGAACCCAGTAGGTGCTTTTGGTGGATGGAGTCCGCTCCGGAGGCACCCCGCCCGTGCGGTGCATACTGTAGCAAATGAACCGGTTCTCGGCGGCGCACGAAGCGTGATAGCCTTGGCGGAGAAAGCCAGAGCGGTCCTCCAGGCTCGGGTGGGACCGTCGATTTGCCGATTCCAGGTTCGAAACCTCATGGCACGCGTCCCCGATCCTCCACGGC
The DNA here is from genome assembly GCA_046728215.1 of Acidobacteriota bacterium. Lineage (GTDB taxonomy): Bacteria > Acidobacteriota > Terriglobia > Terriglobales > Acidobacteriaceae > Gp1-AA133. The sequence goes on from JBKPEB010000027.1 coordinate 5,994, forward strand.
CGTCCGCAAGTGGTTCGCGTAAAGGGACTTCGGCCGACCCCCCGGACGAGCAAGACGTGCAACTTTCTGATCCGGCTGGGGTTGATACAGATGTGAGCAGCGTAGCCATGGACCGGGAACTCCTGGCGATGGGTTCCATCGGAGCCCAGACTGCGGCCGACCCCACCCACCTGCCTGGATCTGCCGCCGGTCTCACCGATGCGGACGTGATGCTGCGCGTAAAAGCGGGCGACGAATCCGCTTTCGAGTATCTGGTCCAGAAGTATCGCCGGCCGATGGTGGGCTTCATGTATCGCATGTCGCATAATGCGGCGGCGGCCGAGGATTTGGCGCAGGAAGTTTTTCTGCGTGTATATCGATCGCGCTCCGGTTACGAAGCGAGCGCGAAGTTCACGACCTGGTTGTATCGGATTGCGACCAACCTGGCGGTGAATTACGCGCGCGACACGCGCAATGAGCGGCCCGACAAAATGGCCAGTCTCGACGAGCCGGATGAGGAAACGGGCACCACGATGGATGTGGCCGACAGTTCCCTGACGGTGGAGCAGACGATTTTGCACCGCGAGCGTATGGCGGCGATCCGTGCCAAAGTGCAGGCATTACCGGAACGGCAACGCATGGCAGTGCTGATGCACAAGTACCAACAGATGGATTACAAGCAAATTGCAGAAGTATTGGAACTCAGTGAGTCGGCGACGAAATCCTTATTGTTCCGGGCGTACGAGACGCTGCGCGAACAACTGAAAGAATTTGTGTAGAGGAAGTGGAATCATGAAGTGCGAAGAGATTCGGGAATTGATGCTGGATGTGGCGGCGGGCGCCGGGGAAGCCTCGCCAGAAATGAACACCCATCTGCAGGGATGCCCGGCTTGCACGGACAAGCTGGCCGACATGCAGAAGACGATGGCGCTGCTCGATGAGTGGGAAGCGCCGGAGCCGTCTGCGTATTTCGATACGCGGCTGATGGCGCGAGTCCGGGAGGAACGGGCCAAGCCGCAGCGGTCGGCGTGGCTGTCCTGGTTCCGTCTCCCAGCACTGGCTGGTGCATTGGCAGTGGCATTGATCGTGGCCGGGGGGATTCGGTGGCTTCCATCTTTCGGACCCCCACCTTCAATCGCACAGGCTCCGGCTCCTCCGGGAACCGCAGTTGGCGACTTACAGGCTCTCGATAAGAATGAAGATCTATACGCGAACTTTGATCTGCTCGACGATCTGCAGGTGCAGCCCGATGTCGATGCGGATCAGGAAACTCCGTAGTAGTGGGCAGTGGATGTGATCAAACAACTGGGTGCGAGGCAGGAGCAAGGTGACGGGCAAATTCAATGCGGGAATGGTGATCGCGGCCGGCATGGTGCTGGCCCTCGCCTCCTCTTTGCCGGTTGTTGCACAGCACCACCAGGATCACCCGCAGGAACAACAACGACAGGTTGAGCGGCGTGAGGCGCCACGGCCGCCACGGCAGAACGGCCCGTCCACGCGTGAGACCCGACCGATGGAGCACGTCCCTACGCGCTCGCAAGCTCCGTCTCCTTATTCGCCACAATCGAGACCGCAACAGCGTCCTCCGTCGTATTCTCAAGGAGGCTCGCGCGAGGCGGCGCGGCCGCCTGAGACCTTTCGGCAGAGCAGCCGGCCCCCTTCCTATTCGGAACAGGAATCTCGCCCGCGGCGAGAAGTTCCGCGGCCTCCCCCGAGGGGGGAGCAGCGCGTAGCCCGTCCACCCGAGCAAGAACAACGCAGGGAAGTAGCGCGACCGCCGGGGGCCACGAGCCCGCGTTCGGAAGCCGTATCGAATGGACCGGCGCGCCCGCAAGACGCGACCCGTCCGCCCCAATCATTCAGTTCGCAAACGCGGGAAGTTCCGCGGCCTCCAACTGCCAGCCAGCGGCATGGCGGAGACTGGTTGCGGATGCACCGCGATTTGTCTCCCGCGGACCAGCAAAAGGCGCTGCAGAACGATCCGCAGTTCCGCAAGCTCCCGCCGCAACAGCAGCAGAGGCTCGTAAACCGGCTGCAGAACTTCAACAACCTGCCCGCGCAGGAGCAACAACGCCGGCTCAATCGGATTGAAACCTGGGAGCACCTGACACCCCAGCAGAAATCACAGGCCCGGCAACTGGCCTCGCAGTGGCAACGGTTGGCTCCGCAGCGCAAGCAGATGATGAAGAGCGCCATCGGGGATCTGCGGGCCATGCCTCCGGATCAGCGTGAGCGCGTGCTGGAGTCCGATCGATTCAAGGGAATGTTTTCGGACCAGGAACGGAACATGCTGCGCGAAACCACGAAGTTGCCCTTGGCGCCGGCGCAGTCCTCGGTGCCCCGGCCGCCTCAGGAGTAAAGACAAGCTCTGGGCTTTAGCTTTTCTTCTAGAAACTGGGGTCCGCAGGCGAGACGCCGTCGCTACATTAGCTGCGCAGCATGTTTCTCGCGATGAAGAATACATTCGCGGGACGCTCGGCCAGGCGCCGCATGAAATACGGATACCACTCGGTCCCAAACGGCACGTACACACGCATTCCCCATCCATCGCGCACCAGCGATTGCTGGAGATCCCGGCGGATACCGTGCAGCATCTGGAACTCGAATGAATCGCGCGGGATTTTTTCGCTGATCGCGAATGCCTTAGCTTGGTTGATGATGTTCTCATCGTGGGTCGCCAGCCCGTGATAGACGCTGCTCTTCAAAAGCACCTTCATCAGCTTGACGTAATTGGCATCAACCTCAGATTTTTTCTGGAACGCGATCTCCGGCGGTTCCTTGTACGCTCCCTTGCATAGACGAATGCGGATACGGTCCGCGAGCAGATTCTCGACATCGGCTTCGGCGCGCAGCATGTACGACTGGATGACTGTGCCGACGTTGTTGGCATGGCCCGGCATTCGATGAAGGGCATGCACAAAATCAAGCGTGCGTTGGGTGTAGGGTGAGCCTTCCATGTCGACACGCACGAAGTTGGGCGGGTTCATGCTGGCCGCCTTCTGCACCAGGCCGGTCACCAGATCGCAAGCGAGTTGCTCGTCGACATCGAGACCCATGTGCGTGAGTTTGAGGCTGACGTTGGCCTTGAGCCGGTTGGCTGCGATCTGATCCAGCAGTTGGTGATAGAGCTGGGCGCTGGCTCGGGCATCTTCACCATTTGTGACATTCTCGCCCAGATTGTCGACGCTGACCGTAATCCCCTTCCGGTTAAGATCCGCCGCAACCCGAATCGCGTCCTCGACCTGATTCCCGGCGACAAAGCGGCTGGAAAAGCGCTGGCCGATCGCGGATCGCTCGGCGATGGAACGCAATGAGCGGCTCTCGGATAAAGAAATGAAAAGGGCCCTCAGCACGGAAGGTCGTCCGAGAGCAAAGCTGGGATTGTCGTGCCTGAGACGTGCATGCGGCTCACAGGAATTTGTATCACAACCCCCCGGGCACACAGGTGTGATGCCGGTCACCGGTCAACGTCCGGCAGCCGCCTCCCCGCGGAGCGTCATGCAAGTACTGGAGGCGCGCGCCACCAGGCTTCCTTTTTCGTCCAGGACATCACACTCGGTAAGGCCTACGGTCCGACCGCGCTTCACCACGCGTCCCTCGGCGCGGAGCTTAGCATTCCAGATGGGTTTGAGAAAATTAATCTTGAGTTCCAGGGTCGTGAAACTCTCGTCGGCATCGAGCGTGCTGGCATAGGCGATGCCCATGGCCGCGTCCGCGATGTCACACAGAATTCCGCCGTGCAGTGTTCCCATCGGGTTGGAATGCCGCACTCCGGCCTCGAGAAAAATCGTCGCGCGGCCCTCGGACACGTCCAGCAGTTGGAAGCCGATCAGTTGCGCGACCGGCGGTGGGGGCAGTTCCCCGCGCAGCGACGCCTGTAGGGAATCCAGCATGCGCGGGCGTTTCACCTGCGTCTCAGGCACGAGCGCGCTCCGGCCGAAAATATCGAGCGAGACGAAGTCACAGGAACACCTCGTCCACGTAGCACCACCGCCAGTCCTCGCCAGGTTCGAATGACCGGATCACTGGATGCTTGGTTTGGTGAAAATGTTTGGTGGCGTGCTTGTTCTTCGACGAATCGCAGCAGCCAACGTGGCCGCACTCCAGGCACAGGCGTAGATGTACCCAGGTGTCGTGCATCTCGAGACACTCTTTGCAGCCCTTGCCGCTGGGAGTGACTTTCTTAATGTCTTTCTGATGACTGCAGCCCGTAGCCATGCATCACCTCAGGATTCTGGAGTTACCGCCAGAGCATCCGTGGGAACTCTCCGGTTTCGACGCCAAGAAGGCCAAGCAAGATTCAAAAGTTGGCAAACGAGGCCCAGGTGCAATTTGAGGGCTTAGGGCTCGGTCTTCGACAGAATTGATCGCTCACGCCGGGTGTTCTTCCAGGAATCGCTCTGACTCGATCGCTGCCATGCAGCCCGTTCCCGCCGCCGTGATCGCCTGTCGATAGCGCCGGTCGACGACGTCGCCGCAGGCAAAGACTCCGGGCACGCGCGTGAAAACGTAATCCTGCGTTTTCAGATAGCCGTCCTTATCCATATCCAGTTGGCCTTCGAATATCTTGGCGTTCGGTTCATGTCCGATGCCGAGAAACAGCGCGCTGGTCGGATAGTCATAGGTCAACTCGGTCTTGATATTCCGCAACTTCAGGGCCGTGACTTCCTTTTTGTGCACGTCATGCACGTCCTCGACCACGGTGTCGGTGATGAAAGCGATTTTGGGATTATTGCGAGCGCGCTCCAGCATGATTTTCGACGCGCGGAATGTGTCGCGGCGATGGATGATGGTCACCTTGCTGGCGAAGCGCGTGAGAAAGTTAGCCTCTTCCATGGCGGTATCGCCGCCGCCGATCACGACGACCTCCTTCCCGGAAAAGAAGAATCCATCGCAGGTCGCGCACGAACTCACGCCGTGACCGATGAGTTGCTGCTCGTGCGGCAATCCCAGCCAGCGTGCCGACGCGCCGCTGGCAAGGATCAGAGTCTTAGTGTGGACTTGATGTTTGCCTACATGAAGCAGGAAAGGGCGCTGGCTGAGGTCGACGCTCGTGACGTGTCCGAGCATGTACTCCGCGCCGAAGCGTTGTGCCTGCTTCCGCATGTTGTCGATGAGTTCCGGTCCCTGAATACCATCGGGAAAACCCGGGAAATTTTCGACCAGCGTGGTGATCGACAACTGGCCGCCGGGTTCGTGGCCTTCGATGACGAGTGGCTTCAAATTGGCGCGCGCAGAATAAAGCGCCGCCGTATGTCCGGAGCAACCAGAACCGATGATGACGACGTCGCGAATGTCCATAGTGGCTGTTAGTTAGATTGCGGAACTGCAAATTGGGTGCAAGCGAGGAATTTCTGCGTCCTTTTCACGCCAAGTATCAGAAGAGCCTGTCACCGCAAGGACCGCAAAGAATAGCCGCAAAGACCGCGAAGATCAACCGCGTCATCGCTTTTGGGAGTGCTGCGTCGCCGGCTTGGGCGTAACGGTGTGTGATTTCGTGGCTGCGCCCTTCCCTGCCGGCCGGGCCTCGCCCGCCACCTTTTCCAGTTCTCCGGGGACCGTGCGCCGGGCATTAAGGGCGACACGATAGTTCGCCATGATCGAGGAAGCGCTGCTAAATAAAGGCTCGTAGGCACTCTGATCGGGAGCCGGGCCTCCCTCCGAACCTGAGCAACGGGCGAGCACCACCGAGGACTTCCCAAACCGTTCCAGCTTGATGCGGCTAGCCGGGCTCGCGGCGCCCAACATCGCGGCCGCAGTAGTCACTGACGACGCATTGTCTTCGATCGAAAGCTGCACCAGGTCCTTCGGATCGCGCACATGCAGAACCAAGGTTTCTATCATGCTCTTTCCGTCGTCGCTGAAGGAATACTGCACAGTCGAGAAGGGCGATTGGGACGGAAACTCACGGCGCAAGCGGACCCAGTTCGCGATCGAAGGCGCATCGGAGAGTTGTGCACTCTGCCCTGCTTGCAGGAATCCAGGCGCTTCGCCCAGGCTGGAGCGGCCGCGCGCGACTTCGAAGTCCTGACTGAAAATCGGCTGCTTCGGCACACGCGAGAGGGCGGAGGCGATTTCCTTTTGCTCTTCGTCTGAAGGCGTACAGACATTCAGTACATTGACTTTGACAGGAGGCTGCTGCGCGAAGAGAGTATGCGCACACATCGCGGCAAGAACCAGGATCAGGAGCGTTGCTTTTTTTTGGAGCACGCCGGTCATTCTAAACGATAGGGGCAAGGTTCCAATGCGGGAGTACATGCACTTGTCAGTATCTTTAACTAGAATGACTACATGGCGAACTTAACGTTGGTCTATGGGATGCGAATGCTGCCCGCCGACGAGATTGTGGAAGTCGGCGAGGCGCCCGTAAAGCTGAAGAGCGGGCGAGAAGCGCATGTGACGATGCACATTCTTGAAGGCAGCAAGGAAGAGATCGAGAAGCAGTTGAAGACGAGCCTGGAAGCGTTTTTCGATTTCTACCCGGAGATTTGAAGCGTGGCGCCGCTGGATATCGTTGGGCTCTCTCTCGAAAGCCAACGACAAGAGTCTTCACCACAGAGGGCACGGAGGAGCACTGAGGAACATCCCTGCTTCTCTGTTTTCCTCGGTGTCCTCTGTGGTCTTTATGGCGTATACCCCGCACCCCGCAACACTTTTCCTGGCAAAACCCCGGTCATCCTGCCCTGATCAATCACCAAGCCGCCATTGAGCAGTACGTACTCCATACCCTGCGACAACTGGTTTGGCTCGGCAAACGTGGCGACATCTTTGATGGTCGCGGGATCGAAGACCACCAGGTCGGCCCACATACCGGCTTTGAGAACCCCGCGATTGGTGAGGCGCATGCGCTGTGCGGGGAGGGCCGAGAATTTCCGGATTGCATCCTCCAACGAAAGTTTCTTCTCCTCGCGAACATATTTGCGAAGAATACGAGGGAACGCGCCGTAGGCCCGCGGATGTGGATGCTCCTGTCCGAGCAAGCCCTCGGGTGACGCGCCTGAAGAATCGTTGCAGATTGAAGTCCAAGGCTGCTGCAGCGCCAGGGCGACATCGTCTTCCGACATACCGAAGACGGCGACTCCTGTATAGCCCTGATCCTCGATCAGCAGGTCGAACAACGCGTCCATGGGATCTTTGTTCCAGAGCTTGGCAACGTCAGCCAGTGTCTTACCCTGCAACGGGAGCAGTTTGGCGTTTTGCACGACGCCGATGATAATCGCCTCAGGGCCGGGAATTTCCTGCCACTCGTTGTCCCATTCGGTTGAGGGAGTCAGCATATCTTTGCGAATGCGGGCGCGGGTGCTGGCGTCCTTCAGGCGCTCGACCATCTTGGCGGTTCCACCGTCATGCGCCCAAGGCGGAATGAATGCCGAGAAATCGTTGAACCATGCGGGGTAAGCGTACGTGTCGGCAGTTACGTCAATGCCCTGCGCGCGGGCCTCGTTGATCTTTGCAACAATCGCCGGCATCTTGTGCCAGTTTGTTTTGCCAGCGACTTTCAGGTGCCAGATCTCGACCGGGATGTGAGCTTCCTTGCCGATACGGAAAGTTTCGTCCAGGGAAGCGTCGATGGCGTCCCCTTCGCTGCGCATGTGAGTCGCATAGATGCCGCCGAACTTCGATGCCTCGGCAGCCAGCGCGATGATTTCCTCGGTTTTAGCGTATGGAGCCGGCGTGTACTCCAAGGACGTCGAGACGCCAACGGCACCATCGCGCATGGCGTCGCGGACAAACGATTTCATCTGCTCGAGTTGCTGCGGAGTCGGCTGGACATCGGCATCGCCGAGCACCATGCGCCGAACTTGTGTTGCACCCACGTAGCTAGCCAGGTTGATGCCCATGCCCTGTTTCTGGAGTCGCGCGAAATACTGGCGGAACGTACGCCAGTTGGGCTTGATTTTCAGATGCTCGTAGCTGGTCTTGTCGGCCGCGATGATCGCATCGTTCAAGGGCGCGATCGAGCCGCCTTCGCCGGTGATTTCGGTCGTAATGCCCTGATAGATCTTGGACGGCAGCCGTGGATCGACGAGGATGGTCTTCTCCGACTGGCCCAACATGTCGATGAAACCGGGGGCGACCACGCTGCCGTGGGCGTCGATGGCGCGTTGGGTCGTGGCGCCGGTGAGATTGCCGATGGCGGCAATCTTTCCGTCACGGATGCCAACGTCACCGGAGTACCAGGGAGATCCGGTGCCATCAATGATGTGGCCATTCGTGATGATCAGATCGAAGGTCGGGGACTGCTGCCCGGAACAGATGGCAACCACCGACTGCAAAAGAACGAGGACCAGCAGAATTCGCGACGCGACACGCATCTTTCCCCCTTGGTAACCGAACAGAACTCAGCAGTGTATCCGGTAGCGAGCACATCGGAATATCAATGCGAGTTATGCGATGAATAGCTCAATTCCGAAATGTCCCTAATGCCATCATCTTTTTCGTCGATGGAGCGATGGATTTCAGGACTCCACGTTCTGCGTTGTGGTGGCCCGCGCCAGCAGCCAACCGAGAACGGCCCAGATCGTTAGCGCAATCCATTCATACACTGTGAAGTGCCCGGGAATGGTGGGAACTACTTTCATCAAAATCATCATCAGTCCGATCCCGACTCCGACGAGAGCCACCAGGCGGTCGCGAGCGGGAGGGCCCATCGCGTAGTATGCAGCACACGCGGCAAGCCATCCGCTGGCTGAGGCCACCGAACCCACTTCGGACACCGGCACCAAAATCGCATCGCCGAGGAACATGCAGAGGGCAGTGGCGGCACCGATGGCCAGCACAGCGGTTGACGGCGTACGATTCACCGGGTGGACGGTCGCAGCACGATCGTCCAAAAGACCTCGCCGGGCCATCGCAAATAACAAGCGCGTCGACGCTACAAAATTTCCGTTGAAACACTTTACGAGCGACAACAACGCCGCCGCCAGAATGCTGCTCACGATCCAGCGCGATCCCACTGCACGCTCGAACGCCACCGCCGTCATGAACTTCTCTCCGGTGAGTTCGTGCCACGGCGCTGCGTAGCTGACCGCAGCGATGATAATCGTGTAGAACAGGATGCCCACACCGATTGCCATCCCAATCGCAGTCAAAAAACTCTTCGAGCGGAACTCCGGGTTCGCTTCCTCAGCGGCCTTGGTCACCGACTCGAATCCTGTCATGAAGTAAGGAACGATTTGCATCACGAGCACAACGGAAAGAAAGGGCGTGTGCGAAAACAGCGGCTGGAAGTTTACGGGTGAACCCTTGCTTACACCGACGCCCACGAAGATGACGAAGAGTCCCAGAGTGCCGAAGGCAGTCCAATTCTGAAAAGTGGCGCTCAGCCGTATGCCACGATAGTTCAGAAGGGTGAGGAGGGCGGTGAGCATCAGTCCGATGATCAATCGCGGAAGAAACACCGGCTTGCCGGCGATGCGATAAAGCTCCATCGAATCGAGCGCCGGAAAAATATAGGCAGCGATGCGCCCGACCGCGACCGCTTCCCACGGACACACGATGAAGTACGCGAGCATCATCATCCATCCGGTCGCGTAGCTGATGGATCTTGGAAACACCTTCGCGGTGTAGGCGACTTCACCCGCGGCATCGGGCATCGCCGCGACGAGCTTCCCATAGACGTAGCCGATCGGGAACAAGAGTGACCCGCCGATGGCGAATCCGAGAATGCCGCCCAGTGGGCCGCCACGAAGGAGCCAGTCGTCCATGACGACCAGCCAGCCCACGCCCACCATCGTGCCCCAGCCCAGCGTGAAGTAGTCGGTGACGCGGAGTTTGCGGGCGAGTTCGGTCATAGCGTGAGAAGACAACGGTCAACAAATGCATAGCGAATACACATCGCGCAACCGTCTACATCACACACACCAACTCATACAGCAAATTCGCGGCTAGCAGAGACGTGATCTCCCCGGTGTCATACGGCGGGGAGACCTCCACCAGATCGCAGCCCACGATGTTGAGCCCGCGCAGCGCCCGAACCAACTCGAGAATCTGCACGCTCGAGAAGCCGCCGACCTGCGGGGTCCCAGTCCCGGGCGCGAACGCCGGATCGACCACGTCGATGTCGAGTGTGATGTAGACGGGTCGCCGAGCGAGTTTCTTGAGGAGCGAACGAACGATCGGCATGCCACCGTGATGAAACTCTTCCGATGTCAAGACTTGGAATCGATGCTTGCGGCCGAAATCGAAGTCTTCCTTCGCGTAAACCTGGCCCCGAAGGCCAATCTGCAGAACATCCTTGCCAATCAGCAGTCCCTCTTCAATCGCCCGCCTCACTGGAGTTCCATGAGAGTGTGGGCTGCCGAAGTACCCGCCCCAGGTGTCGTTGTGCGCATCGAACTGGATCAGGCCGACAGGTCCGAATCGCTTGTGAATGGATCGCAGAATCGGTAGCAGAATCGAATGATCTCCTCCCACGCACAGCGTGCGCGCACCTGCTTGCAGAACATCATTGAGTTGGGTGGTGATGCGCTGAAAGGTGTCGTCAATCGACAGCGGATTGATCGACAGGTCGCCGAAATCCGCAATCCGGTATTTGTCAAACGGATTGAGGTTCAGCACCGGGTTCCACGGCCGAATGATGGCCGACTGCTCGCGCACATGGCGGGGACCGAAGCGCGGGCCGGAGCGGTAGGTGGCGCCGCCATCGTAAGGAATTCCGATCAACGCGACATCGAGTTCGTCGGCGCGCGGAACGTGCGGCAGACGCATGAACGTCGCGATCCCGGAGAAGCGGGGATAGACCAGCGCATCGACTGGCTGCGGGTGCGTCTTTGAAGACTTCCTCGAACTTCCCGGCGTGCGCTGCTTCATGAATGGCGCGAATTATAAAGCATGCCGCAGCGCAGCCAAGGGCGCTCGTTGGAGTCAAGCCAATTGTAAGGATGCGGTCGGGCGGAGGGTCTAAGCGACAGCGCGGGTTGCATCCACGGGGACGTTGACCGAGGTGCACAGAATCTCGACAACGTCCTCCATGGACGAAATATTGAATACGCAGGTCAGGCGGGTGCGGTCCAGCATCTCGCGCACGAACGGCGAGGGATTCACCAGCTTGAGTTGAATGTCATTGTCATGCGTCCAGCGATGCAGGAAGACCAGAATGCCCAGGCCGCCGCCATCGAGCATCTCAACTTCTGTCAGATCGAGAACCACCAGCCGTGGTTGGCGCAGACAGGTCACTGCATCTTTCAAGAAGTGAAGCGGCTCGCCGCGCACGATCCTTCCGGCGCACTGCAAGACGGCCACATCACCCGTTTGCTCGCTCCTTATTCGTAGTGCCATAGGTTCCTCATTGTGGCTAGGTGAACCAGTTGGGAGGTTGACGAAGCTTGCAGAGTCCTTATCTTAGACGAACGAAGCTGTGGAAGGTTTGCACTGTCCGCACTCTTTGTTAACTGCTTTAGCTGGTAAGAGTTCGACGCACTCCTGCGGCAACGAGGCCCGTCGTAGTTTTCGCCATCCCTTTCCCGTCATCAGATTTGCGGCCATCCGGGTCGGCGTCGAGCCGTCTGCTAAAATTGCGAATTCCGATGGATCTAAGCCACATCGACATTGCAGGCAAAGTCTTTCAGTTCATCGCCTTTCTCTTTGCCATCAGCGTGCACGAATCGGCCCACGCATGGACCGCTAACCGCTGCGGGGACCCGACCGCCCGGATGCTGGGACGGATCACGCTCAATCCCGCAAAACATATTGATCCGGTCGGTACTGTCCTGATGCCTTTGATCGCGATGTTCACCAACTTCCCCGTAATCGGGTGGGCGAAGCCGACGCCGGTCGATCCCCGTAACTTCAAGCATCAAGTTGCAGACGACATTCTGACTTCCGTCGCCGGACCCGTCAGCAACTTTCTGGTTGCATTAGCAACGGTATTGGGAATGTTCGTCATCGCGAAAATCTCGGCGCAGGGAAGTTTTCTTGTAAAAAACATGGCAGATTACGGACCGGGCTTCGCCCACTTAGCGGGAACGTCCTTGCTAGTCCCGCTGACGCTATTTCTGTATGAATTGATGCTCATCAACGTTGTCCTGGCGGTCTTCAATCTAATTCCCGTGCCCCCGCTCGACGGCAGCCACGTGCTTCGGCACTTCCTTTCGGATCCTGTTCGGCGCGCGTATGACTCAGTGGGTATTTTTGGTCTCCTTGCCCTCGTGTATCTGGGAGGGAACATACTGAGCCGGCTCATTGCTCCTTTCGTCGAATTCTTCAACAGACTTCTGACCAAATTCTGATGCCCACTCCCTCTCATCGCAAACGCGTGCTCAGCGGCATGCGGTCTACCGGAAAACTGCACCTCGGCAACTACGTCGGCGCCCTGCAGAACTGGGTCAGCATGCAGGACCACTACGAGTGCTTCTTCTTTATCGCTGACTGGCATGCGCTGACCACCGACTATGCCGACACCTCGCGGGTGAAAGAGAATTCCGTCGAAGTCTTGCTCGACTGGCTGGCGGCCGGACTCGATCCCGATCGCTGCACGATGTTCATCCAGTCGCACGTGCCGCAACATGCGGAACTTCACCTGCTGTTTTCCATGATCACGCCGCTTGGGTGGCTGGAGCGCGTGCCTACCTATAAAGAGCAGCGGGAAAATATCGCCGAAAAAGATCTGGGGACGTACGGCTTTCTCGGCTATCCCGTGCTGCAGGCCGCTGACATCCTGATTTACAAAGGCGACTTCGTCCCCGTGGGCGAGGATCAAGTTCCGCACGTCGAACTCACGCGCGAAATCGCGCGACGGTTCAACCAGTTCTACGGGCAGCCCGCGCCGGTGTTTCCCGAGCCGCAGCCCTTGCTCACGCCCGCCGCCAAGCTTCCCGGCACCGACGGGCGCAAAATGTCAAAGTCGTACGGAAATACCATCATGCTGACGGACCCGGAACCCGTCGTTCGGCAAAAGCTGAAGACGATGGTGACGGATCCAGCTCGCGTGCGGCGCAGCGATCCCGGCAATCCGGACGTTTGTCCGGTGGGCGACCTGCACAAGATCTTCAGCACCGAGGAAACGATGGCCAAGGTGAACGAGGGCTGCCGGTCCGCCGGAATCGGATGCATCGAGTGCAAGAGTTGGGCCGCCGATGCACTGGTTCAGGTGCTACAGCCCATGCAGGACCGGCGTAAAAAATACGAGGACAATCCGCGCCTCGCCTGGGATATTCTTGAGGCAGGATCGGCAGCGGCCAGCAAGGTTGCGGACGCGACCATGAAGGATGTTCGCGCTTCCATGGGCATGTCGCTCGAGTTTGAACCACGGAACAATGGCAAGCACGGCAAGTAGTGGGGACGAATTTCGGATGAATGAAGAAGCGAAAGCCGTATCGGGCGTTCTGCTATCCACGGACTCGGCCAGCGCGCCCCCGCCACCCGCCGCGCCCTCGCGGAAAAAGCAGGAAACCAACGACTTCCCGTTCGCGGTTGCCGTGGGCAGCGTGTATGAAGGCCCGCTTGACCTGCTCCTCGACCTAATCCGCAAGCAAGACATCGACATTTACGACATTCCAATTGCGCGCATCACCGCCCAGTACCTGACCTACGTGGAGCGCATGCGCGAGCTCGATGTGAACGTCGCCGCTGACTTCATCTACATGGCGGCCGTCCTGATTCACATCAAGTCGAAGATGCTTCTTCCTCGCGACCCGCTCGCTCCCGCCGACGCGCAGGAGGATCCGCGCAGCGAACTGGTCAACCGGCTGCTGGAACACGAGAAATTCAAAGCGGCCGCGCAGATGCTCTTGCAGAAGCAGCAGATTGAAGACGCGATCTGGACGAATCCTTCGCTGAAGGAATTCAAGGACGCGGAAGGTACGGAACCGGAACTTGCTGCCGACGTGATCGACCTGGTGAAAACGTTTCAGCAGATCCTCGATCGCGCGCGTTCGCGTCCGATCCTGCAGGTCGACGAAGAGACCGTCACGGTCGGCCAGATGATCGATTACCTGCGCCGACGGTTGTCAGTCGAAGACAAGCCGGTCCGCTTGAAGCAAATGCTCCGCCACATCGAATCGCGCCAGGCACTGGTGTGTATGTTTCTCGCGCTGCTGGAACTTGTGCGCCTGCAGGCCGTGCAATTAAAGCAAGACCACCTGTTCGGCGACATCCTGATCCGCAAGCACGCCGGATTCGATGCCGTCATGCAAGAACAGGCGGCCGTGCGGGATGATTGGAAGTAGGGAAGCAGTCGTTGGTTGTTAGTGGTTGGTCGCTGGCTAAGCCGGCAATGGACTGGGTTCGAGAAGATTTCGAAGGGTCGGTTTTCACCATGAGTATCAAGGCCAGAATTGAAGCGGTCATTTACGCGGCGGAGACTCCGGTCACGCTCGATCAGATTTTCGAGTTGGTCAAGGAATCCGTGCTAGCCCAGCAGGAAGGCGCGGATGAAGCCACAGCGAAGTCTACTGTGCGTGCGGCTCTTGAAGAACTAGTCGCGCAATACGCAACTGCGGAGCACGGCATCGAGATTCGCCAGGTAGCCGGCGGCTATCGGATGTCGACCAAGCCCGAGCATCATGACGTGGTGCGCGCCTTCGCCAAGAGTCTGAAACCGCCGATCCGGCTTTCGCTGCCCGCACTCGAAACGCTCGCCGTTATTGCTTACAAACAGCCGGTCACGGTGCCGGAGATCAGCGAAATTCGCGGCGTCGACTCCGGTGGCGTGATTGCAACCCTACTGGACCGGAAGCTGATCACAACCTCTGGGCGCAAGGCCGTGATCGGGCGCCCGATTCTGTACAAGACGACGAAGGACTTCCTGATGCGCTTCGGGCTGAAAGACGTCACGGAACTCCCCAGCATGGAAGAATTCGAAAAGTTGGTGGCTGAGTCGTTCCAGATGGATGAGGCAGCGCCCGTAGTCGAGACATCGGCGGAGCCTGATGCTGGAGAGACAGCTCAGACCACGGAATCCAATTCGAATGATCCTGTCGAAATAAATTCCGGGAATGACGCCATCGTCTCCGAGACCATCGGCGATACTCCAGAAGAACCAATCGAGACGCACGCCAGTAAAGCGAGCGATTAGGAAGGTCTTCATACAAAAAGAAGCGCAGCGATTGATTGGGAACGACGCTGTAGTTTTTTTGGGAAGGGCACGGCTTCAGCCGTGCCGATAGGCAATCTAAAAATTGGGCTTCAGCCCTTGAGGTCGGGGCGAGCGCCCACGCAACGACCGACCCGCTCACGTTCGTTATAGATTCCGGATCTACTTTTCATGCCCACTGAACGTCTGCAGAAGATCATCGCCGCTGCCGGAATTGCCTCCCGCCGCAAGGCCGAGGAACTCATCGCCTCCGGACGAGTGCTGGTAAATGGCCAACCCGTGACGGCGCTCGGGTCGAAAGCCGATCCCGAGAAAGACCACATCCGCGTCAACGGCAAGCTGCTGCACGGCGCCCAACGCCACGTGTATCTGTTGCTGAACAAGCCCGTGGGATACGTGACCACCGTCAGCGATCCGGAAAAGCGGCCGACGGTGATGAAGCTCATTCGCGGAGTGGGCAGCCGGGTTTATCCAGTAGGCAGGCTCGACTACGCAAGCGAGGGTCTGGTGTTGATGACCAACGACGGCACGCTCGCGCACAAGCTGATGAAGGCCGCGTCCCACGTGCCGAAGACTTACGTTGTGAAAGTGAGCAAGCGGCCGACCGAAGAGGCGCTAAATAAGTTGCGCGGCGGCCTCTCGATCGCTACCGACGATGGGCGGCGCGTGCGCACTTCTCCAGCCAAGATTCGCCTGGTAAAAGACGCGCCCAACCCGTGGTACGAAATTACGCTGATCGAGGGACGCAACCGCCAGATCCGCCGCATGTTCGAAGAAGTCGGCCATCACGTGGAGAAGATCAAACGTGTGAAGTACGGACCGCTTGCCCTCGATGTACCGCCAGGAGAGTTTCGTGTGCTCACCGCCAAGGAAGTGGACCGCCTGCGCACCGCCGCCGGGCAGAATGCGGCGAATCGCGAAGCGGCCTCCTGAATCTCACTCATGGACCGGTTCTTTGATTTAGTCACCGAAAGCGCTCGCTCCGCAGGTCCAAATGCCAAGACGACTCCCGACCAGTCTTTCGGACTGATCAAGTTGAACGCCAACGAGAGCGTCTACGGGCCTTCGCCAAAGGCCTTGGCGGCAATGCGCGCGGCACTCGACAACTGTCACCTTTACCCCGACAACGACTCGCCCACCCTGCGCGAGAAATTGGCCCACAGACATGGGGTCTCGCCGGAGCAGATTGTTGTCGGCAATGGAACCACGGCCTTGCTGGGCGTCATCGCACGCACTCTGCTGCAGTCGGGATTAAATGCGGTTACCAGTGCCTGTTCGTTCATTTCTTACCCGGCCGTCACGCAAACCGCCTGCGCGCGGCTCGTCGAAGTTCCGGTGCTCGATCGCGGGTTCGATCTGAACGGGATTCTTAGCGCGATCGACTCAAACACACGGGTCGCCTTCATTGCAAATCCGAACAACCCAACGGGCTCGTTTCTGAGCGTGGCGGTCATCGACCAATTTCTCGCCCAAGTCCCACAGCACGTAATCGTTGTTCTCGACGAGGCTTACTTCGACTACGCCCAGTATTTCGCCGAGCAGCGCGCGGTCGAATATTCGCATTCGCTCGATTATGTTCGTGCAAGTCGAAACGTAATCGTTTTGCGAACGTTCTCCAAAGCGCATGGCCTGGCCGGAGTCCGGGTTGGCTACGCGATGGGCCCTGCGGACCTTATCTCGTACATCGCACAGGTGCAGGAGGTGTTCGCCCTGTCGACGATTGCGCAGGCGGCTGCCTGGGCAGCACTTGACGACGAAGAACACATCCAGTCTGCACTCGGGAATAACGCCGAGCAGGCCGCGTGGATGGAACGAGAACTCAGAGCGCTTGGATACGACGTCCTTCCCACGTGGACAAATTTCATAGCCATCGAGGTCGGTGAAGACTCACGTGAGTTCGCGCGGCGGCTAAGGAAGAAAGGCGTGTTGGTGAGGCCGTTGAGCGCATGGGGCGCGCCGACGTCGATCCGGGTCACCTTAGGAACATCGGAACAAAACCAGGCATTCGTGCGCGCGTTGGCGTCAGGCTAACATTTTTCAACCTAGGCGCCACGGGTCATCGGAAGCCGCGCTGCACCAAATAGTCCAGCGTCGCTCCCGAGCAGCGCCCGCGTGATGATAGTCTTCCGGCCGGCTCCCGGTTCGACCTGTCCTGACGCGCCGGAAGGAATACGTTGCGGATCCGCCGGCGCGGTCGCTGCATACACCATCGCCCGCTGGCGCAATTCTTCGAAAATAGTCGGCGAGAACGCTTCCCACGCGCTGCAGACCCCGCCCCCAATCACGTACATCTCAAGATTCAAACCGTTGACCATCGCAGACAGCGCGATGCCGAGTGCTTTGCCGACCCTGCGGAAGATGCGCTTGGCCTGCTCGTCCCCCTGGATAGCGAGATTGTAAATTTCCTTGGCATTGAACTCCAGGTCCGAACTGGCAGCCTTGGCTAAGGCTGTAGCGTCGTCCGCAGCAATGATTTCGCGCGCCATGCGCACGATCGCGGTGGCTGAGGCGTATTGCTCAAGGCAGCCGTGATTCCCGCATCCGCAGAGTTGGCCCTCGGGATCGACCGTCATGTGGCCGAACTCGCCCGCCATTCCGGTCATGCCATGCCAAATCTTGCCATTCAACACCAACCCACCGCCTACGCCGGTGCCCAGCGTGAGCATGGCCATGTCGCCGACGTGGCGCCCGGCGCCCAGCCATTTCTCTCCGAAAGCCGCGACGTTGGCGTCGTTCTCAAGCGTCACGGGAGCGCCCAGGCGCTTTTCAATTTCGTTGCGTACCGGGTAGTCCGACCATCCCGGCAAATTCGGCGACTCGCGCACCATGCCAGTCTGCAGGTCGATGATGCCGGGCACGCCAATCCCCACGCCCAGCAGGTCGCCGGAAGATTTGTATTTATCGGAGACATGGCGAATGGCTTCGCACATGTCGTTCAGGACGTGATCGCGGCCCAGCACAGTTTTCGTGCCGAGCGTGACCTTCTCCATGAGCTGCCCCTTCTCATCCACCGCGGCGATGCGAAGGTTCGTTCCACCCAGATCTACACCAATGGCAAAGTTCGACATAAGGTCACAAAGGGAAACAGACTACACCCGTGAGAATGGATTGTCGATTTTTGAGCGGGCTTGGAAAGGGCGGTGTGCGAACCGGTCGATCCGGCTACTTCTGACAACGTGGACAATAGTGGCTGCTACGGCCCACGATAACCGTCCGTTTGATCGGTGTCTTGCAGACCGGGCAGGGCTGGCCTTCCCGCCCATAGACGCGATGACGAAGTTGAAAGAAACCTTCTTCTCCATTGACGTCGACGTAGTCGGAAATTGAAGAGCCTCCCAACTTGATGGCTTCCTTCAAAACCCTCTGCACGGACTTATGCAGGAGTTCGAATTGAGCGGTCGTGATGGTGGAGGCGCGACGACGAGGCCGAAGCCCGGCGCGGAAGAGAGATTCGTCAGCATAGATGTTTCCAACACCGCGCAACAGTTTCTGATTCAGGAGCGCACTCTTGATGGGTGTCTTACGGCCGCGAAACAATGTGACAAAAGTTTCTTTTTCTACTTCCAGTGGCTCAACGCCGCCCGCTTCGAACTCTCCGGTGTTATGCACGCTCAGCCGGCCGAAGCGCCTCGGGTCGATGAAACGAAGTTCACGCCCAGATGCCAGTTTGGCGATCGCATGAGTATGCTTCACGATCTCCGCGCCAGGATCGCAGACCACCATGCGGCCGGTCATGCCAAGATGGACGATCCACTGGGCGTGGGATCCGAGTGACATTTTCCTCTTGCCTTTCGCAGGTGGGCGCAAGCTTGCTACCCCGTTTCGTTCAAGGTCAAACACGATGTGCTTGCCCATTCTTCGAACGCCCACGATGCGGGTGTGCTCGAGCGTGGCCGCAATCTCGGCGGGTGGCGACTTCATAGTCTGCGGCTTCGATCCGAGCCACACGGACTCGATCGCATCTCCGGCGACGCGCATGTGCAACCCGCGGGCAATGGTCTCGACTTCGGGGAGTTCGGGCACGGATGTCAGTCTATCGCTTTTGATGCGGGCTAACCGCAGGAAGACTCCGCGCCTGTACGTTACTAGGTGAGGGGCTGATGACTGAAGACCGACGACTGAGTACAATTGCCGACTTCCGCCTGAGCAATGTATGCTTACTTGTACACACTCCGATCCGCTCATATCCCAGTTATTTTCTTAGACGGCGACGAACCGCGGGCGAAGCGTGTGTGCGAACCCCAAGTACGAATATTTTTCCGGTATGGAGCTGGCTTTGAAAAAGGGCAAGGCTGCGGTCATCGTGGGCGCGCAATGGGGCGATGAGGGTAAGGGCAAAATTGTCGACGTCCTGTCCGAAGGTTTTCCCGTCGTGGCGCGCTATGCGGGCGGTCATAACGCGGGCCACACGGTCATCATCAACGGCAAGAAATTCGTTCTACAACTGGTGCCCTGCGGAGTTCTGCGCGCCGGTTGCTACAGCGTGATCGGCAACGGCGTCGTACTCGATCCGATTGCGTTCCTGAAGGAAGTGGGCGGACTCCGGGCTGCCGGCGTGCAGGTGGATGGCACGCTGTTCGTCAGCAACCGCGCACAGGTCATTCTGCCCTATCACCGCATGATTGAACTGGCCTCCGAGAACGCACCGGGGCGCGTCAAGATCGGTACGACTTCACGCGGCATCGGTCCGGCTTATGAAGACAAGATGGGCCGCCGCGGACTGCGCGTCGCCGACCTGCTCGACCTGAAGCTGCTCAAAACACACATCGAGAACGCGGTGCGCGAGAAGAACATGATTGCGCACGCACTGTTCAATTCCGAGCCTTTGGATGCGGACAAGATGTATGACGAGTACGCGGCGGCTGCAGAAAAAGTCGCGCCGTTCGTTCGCGACACGGCTGCATTCCTGAATCGCATGCTGGCGGAAGGCAAGTCTGTGGTCTTCGAGGGCGCCCAGGGGACGATGCTCGACATCGACCACGGTACTTATCCGTTTGTGACGTCTTCGAGCGCAACCTCGGGGGGCGCGGTGATCGGAACCGGTGTGGCGCCGACCGCCATCGATATGGTCATCGGCGTCACCAAGGCATACTGCACGCGCGTAGGTGGAGGACCGTTCCCTACCGAGGCCAACGACGAACAGGGCGAACTGCTGCGCTCGCGCGGCAATGAGTATGGTGCGGTGACGGGCCGTCCGCGGCGCTGCGGGTGGATGGATTTGCCTCTTCTTCGCTACGCTGGCATGATTAACGGAATCTCGTGGCTGGTAGTCACGAAGCTCGACGTGCTCGACGCCTTCGACGAGATTCCGGTATGCGTGGGGTACAAGATCGACGGCAAGAAGACCGACGAGATTCCCGCGCAGAACAGCGGCTATAAGAAGATCGAGTGCATTTACCAAAACAAGCCCGGCTGGAAGACATCGACCGAGGGCATCACGCAGATGGAGAAGTTGCCCAAGGCAGCGCGCGAGTACCTCGCGTTTCTGGAGAAGGAAAGCGGGGCACGCGTCGGCATGGTCTCGACCGGGCCCGACCGTGATCACACGATTTTCGTGGACGAGTTTGCCGCGGCAATGAAAGCTGCGGTGGAGCATCAGGAAGCAAAAGTGTAGATACTAGCTGTCGCCTGTCAGTTCTCAGCTTTCAGGAAATTCGCTGATCACTGAGAACCGACAATGACGGCTGAAAGCTGTTCCAACGGAGCGTGCAATGGTTGTGCTGGCTGTGACGTGGATGGCGAAAGTGGGGCATGAAGCCGATGTGACCACAATCTTTTCGAAATTGACCGAGGCATCTCGCCAGGAACCGGGCTGCGCGATGTACGTTGTCCATCGCCACAAGACGGAGCCGCGCCGCTTCTTTATCTACGAGCAGTACAAAGACGACGCCGCGCTCGAGGCCCACCGCGCCGCGCCCCACTTCCTGCAGTTCGCGCGCAAGGAACTGCCCAAGGTCGCGGACCGGGTCGAAGGGAATTTGTTCGAGCCGCTGGGGTAGGCTCGGCGCACGCCTGGTGTGGGAAGCGTGGCCCACCAAACGATATTCACTTGTTCTTGTCGATCATCAGCACGCCGCCCGAGGCGTAGCTCTCCTTCGACACTTCCACGAACGTAACCACGATAGCTTCGCGGCGAGCACCGGCTTCTTCCACCATCGCGTCGGTAATACGCTGCGCGAGTTTGCGCTTCTGATCGGCAGTGCGGCCCTGGAGCATGGTGACTTGGATTAGGGGCATAGAAAAACCAGTTCTCAGTTCTCACAAAAGTTTGATCCCACAAGCCACACGGAGTTGCCTGCACAAAGATCCTTCCTTGGTTTTCTCTGTGCCTGTGTGTCTCTGTGGTGAATTCGCCCGTGAGACAAAAATTACTTTGCCAACTCGTATCCGGCGAAGAAAAAGCTTAACTCAAAACGCGCCGTGTCATCCGCGTCCGAGCCGTGAATCGCATTGAATTCGATGTTGGTCGCCCACTTCTTGCGAATTGTGCCTTCTTCCGCCTGGGCCGGGTTGGTGGCACCCATCAGCTTCCGCAAGTCGGCGATGGCGTTTTCTTTCTCCAACGCCAGAACGACAATCGGCCCACTCGACATGAAATTCGTCAGCGAGTTGTAAAACGGACGGTGCGCATGCACAGCGTAAAATTGCTCAGCCTGGTGCTTGGAAATTTCCAGCATCTTCATGGAAAGAATGTGGAAGCCGTTTTTCTCGAACTGCTCAATGATGTCGCCAACCGCGTTCTTTTTCACCGCGTCGGGCTTGATGATCGTCAGAGTGCGTTCCAGCGTCTTCATAGGTTAGTCGTTGGTCCTTGGTCGTTAGTCGTTGGCTAAAACCTGGTCGTCAGTCATCGCTCGTCAGCGAAATCTACAGACTGACGGTCGTACTCGGGACTCACAGCTCGGAACTCGGGGCCCGGCACTCGGGGGCTAGGATCTCGCTCCCACTCCGATTACCGAAAGCAGCGTCTCACCAATCGTGGCAGGCGATTTCGCGACCTTGATTCCGGCCGCTTCCATCGCCTTGATTTTCTCGGAGGCAGTTCCCTTGCCGCCCGAGATGATCGCTCCGGCGTGGCCCATGCGGCGTCCTGGGGGTGCAGTCTGTCCGGCGATGAAGCCGACAACTGGCTTCTTCATGTGCTTCTTCACGTACTCGGCAGCCGCTTCTTCGGCGTTGCCGCCGATCTCCCCAATCATGATGACGGCTTCGGTCTGCGGATCCTTGTTGAAGAGTTCGAGCGCGTCTGTGAAGTTCGTGCCAATAATCGGATCGCCGCCAATGCCAATCGCGGTTGATTGTCCGATGCCGCGTGTGGTGAGTTGGTAGACCGCTTCGTAGGTCAGCGTGCCTGAGCGCGACACGATGCCGATGTTGCCTTCTTTGTGAATGTGCGCGGGCATGATGCCGATCTTGCACTTGCCGGGAGAGATGATGCCCGGGCAGTTTGGCCCGATCAGGCGCGAGCGCCGCGTCTGCAGGAATTCCCAGGCGCGCACCATGTCGAGCGTCGGAATGCCTTCGGTGATGCAGACAATCAGTTCGATCTCGGAATCGGCGGCTTCCATGATGGCGTCGGCCGCGAACGGCGGTGGCACAAAAATCACCGTGGCATTGGCGCCGGTCTTGTCGACCGCTTCCTGCACGGTGTTGAAGATCGGCCAGCCTTCGTGCGTGGTGCCGCCTTTGCCGGGCGTAACTCCACCGACAACCCGTGTGCCGTATGCCGCGCTGGCTTTTGCGTGGAACGTGCCTTCGCGTCCCGTGAGGCCTTGGACGATCAGTCGGGTATTTTTGTCTACCAGGATTGCCATGATTGCTCTCTTCTTTTTGGGACTCTGAAACTGTCCCGACAAGCTTTGTACGTCCGATGCGTTCGTGGGGCGCGGGCGAGACGCCCGCGCGACTGCCAGCAAGATGCCGGCGCTACTTTCTTAGCCTTTGGCCGCGGCTACTACTTTCTCGGCCGCGTCCTTCATCGTTTCCGCCACGATGAAGTTCAGGCCGGAGTCTTTCAGAATCTGCCGGCCGGCTTCAACGTTCGTCCCTTCCAGGCGCAGCACGATGGGCAGCTGGATGTGCGTCTTATTGGCGGCTTCGACAACGCCGGTGGCCAGCGTGTCAACGCGGAGGATTCCGCCAAAAATATTGATCAGCACGGCCTTCACGTTCTTGTCGCTCAGCAGAATCTCGAACGCATGCGTAACCTGCTCGGCATTCGCCCCGCCGCCGACATCCAGAAAGTTCGCAGGCATGCCGCCGGCGTACTTGATGATGTCCATGGTCGCCATGGCCAGGCCGGCGCCGTTCACCATACAGCCGACGTTGCCGTCGAGCTTGATGTAGTTCAGGTTGTACTTCGAAGCCTCGACTTCGAGCGGATCTTCTTCCGTGACGTCGCGCAGTTCCTTCAGGTCGGCGTGGCGGAACATGGCGTTGTCGTCGAAGTTAATCTTGGCATCGAGCGCGAACAGGCGGCCATCGGTTGTCGTGATGAAAGGGTTGATCTCCACCAGCGACCCGTCAGTGCCAAGAAAGACTTTGTAGAGGTTGGTGAGAAACTGGCCGGCCTGGTTCACGAGTTGCGGCTTCAAGCCGAGCTGAAACGCAATCTTGCGAGCCTGGAATGCTTCCAATCCCATGCCCGGATCGATGTATTCCTTGAGAATGGCCTGCGGATTCTCGGCCGCGACTTGCTCGATATCCATGCCGCCCGCTGCCGACGCCATAAACACGGGCTTGCCTTCGCCGCGATCCACCAGGATGCCAAGGTAGAGTTCCTTCTCGATTGGCAGAGTTTCTTCGATCAGCAAGCGGCGCACGACGCGGCCCTCGGGTCCGGTCTGGTGCGTGATCAGCGTCATGCCCAGCATTTTCTCGGCGAGCTGGCCCGCTTCTTCGACAGACTTTGCGATCTTTACGCCGCCGCCCTTGCCGCGGCCCCCGGCGTGAATTTGTGCTTTCACGACGACGCCGGTGGCCCCGGCATCGAACAGGGTCTTCGCCGCCGCCACGGCTTCCTCGCGGGTCGTCGCCATTTCTCCGCGCGGCACGGCCACACCATACTTCTTCAGGACTGCTTTGGCCTGATATTCATGAATTTTCATAATGATTCCAGAATCAAAGGATCACACCATAGTTCCCGGGCGGGGTCCTGCTTGCAGCTTCTCGAATGAGGTCAGCAAACGTTTGATTTTATAGAAGGGCCATGGATAGGGCAAACGAAAGCGATCACATCTTGCTGGGATCGCCGTACCTGCAAGAAACGATGCTACCCTGTAGCGGCATGATCACCGACGTCCTCCATCGCATCGCGAATCACTGCCAGTCGCTCTCCCGGGACGAGGCACGCGCCGTGATGTCGGAAGTCCTGACCGGAAAATGTACGGATGCGCAAATTGCTGCCCTGCTGGTGGCGTTGCATATGAAGGGCGAGACGGTCGAGGAAATTGTCGGCTTTGCCGAAGCCATTCGCCAGGCCGCAACTCCGCTGGCGGTCGCGAGCAATTCGACGATCGACGTCAGCGGCACCGAGCGCGACGCCCTGGTCGACACCTGCGGTACCGGCGGAGACGCCAGCGGCACCTTCAACATCTCGACTGCAACTGCACTTGTGGCTGCAGGCGCCGGGGTGCGCGTGGCCAAACACGGCAACCGTAGCGTCAGTTCGAAGTGCGGTTCGGCCGACGTGATGGAAGCTCTCGGCGTCAACATCTCCTTGCCTGTGACCCAACTGGCTGAGTGTCTGAAGAACGTAGGCATCGCCTTCTTGTTCGCGCCCGCCATGCACTCGGCGATGAAGTATGTACAACCGGCACGACGTGAGTTGCGCCTACGCACCGTGTTCAACCTTCTGGGCCCACTGACGAATCCAGCCCACGCCTCCGCCCAGGTGGTGGGCGTGTATTCAGATGACCTGGTGGAGAAACTGGCCGAAGCGTTGAGCATGCTGGGGCTCCGCCGCGCCATGGTCGTCCATGGTTCCGACGGGCTCGATGAGATCACCGTCAGCGGGCCCACGCGCATCGCCGAGGTCCGCGACGGCCAGGTCCACACTTACGAAGTAACACCCGAGGAGTTCGGGATCGAACGCTCCCCGATCGAAGCCGTCTCAGGTGGCGACGCGGCCGAGAACGCCCGCATCATTCAGGAAGTCTTGTCAGGCAAGAAATCACCGTGCCGCGACGTTGTGCTACTGAACGCCGCCGCGACTCTGGTAGCCGCAGGGCGCGCCTCTCGTCTTTCCGAAGCAATGCCAATGGCCGTAACGTCGATCGACTCCGGAGCGGCCGCCGCGAAACTGAACGCCCTGGTGGAGTTCACACAGCAAGGCACTGCTGGTAGCTCGTAGCTCGTGTCTCGCAGCGCATAGCTACTTCGCTTCCCTCTTCAACTTCTCCATCTGCGCCAGATGATTCGCCCCGTGCCCAGCCATCTGCTCGACGAGTCGCGCTACCGTCACATCCTTCTGATGTTCAGGATGAAAGGCAGTTTTCTCGAGATCCCCCGGCTTCATGCGTCGCAAGAGCCGCAGGTTGTGATGGCGATTCAACCCGTAGAGTGCCACGAGTTCAGGCGCCGGCGTCTCCATATAACCCAGCTTTTTCGCCCACGCGTCCTGATCCATGGGAGCAATCACCGGTTTCTCGTCGGCGAGCATCTGCCGCAGACGATAACCGTACACAATCTCGATGTCGGCGAGGTGCCCGAGGATTTCCAGAATGCACCACTTCGACGGGTCGGGCTTGTAGCGCAAGGCTGCCGGCGACAGGCCGGAGACGGCCGTGGCGATTTCTTTCGGACTCTTCTCCGCCATCTCGAGATGATGCTTCAATTCGGCGTCCGTCATCTCTACCTCCCCCATACACCCCACGACGTGGGCGCTTCCCGTGCTTTACTGCACATCCACCTTCTGCATCCACTCCGCGACCTTCACGTTCCAGCCTAATTCTTTCTGCATTTGATCGCGCAACTGTGAGGATGCGGCTTCCTCTCCGTGCACCAGATAGGTGGCGGCCGGCTTGCGCGGAAACGTGCGCAACCACTCGAGCAGTTCGGGCGGATCGGCGTGGTCGCTGAACTGTTCGAAGGTGGCGATGCGCGCGCGAATCTGCACGAAGTCACCGAAGATCTTCACTTCCTTGGCTCCGCTCTTGATGGTCGCTCCGCGCGTGCCCGGGGCCTGGAAGCCGATGAACAGCACAGTGTTCTTGGGATCCGGCAGGCGTTGCGCGAGATGATGCAGAATGCGGCCGCCGGTCACCATACCGCTCGACGAAATGATGATTACCGGATATTGAATTTCGTTGATCTTCTTCGAGTCGTCCACTTGCGACGCAAACGTGAAGCCCGGCCAATCCAGTGGCGAGCCATATTTTTTGATCAGTGACCGCGCCTCATTGGTGTAGTCCTCTTCATGCTTCAAGTAGATCTCTACGGCCTTGATCGCCATGGGACTGTCGCAGAACACGGGCACGCGCGGAATTTGCCCGGCCTCGATCAGTTCCTTGAGCATGAAAGCAAATTTCTGGGTGCGCTCGACCGCAAAGGCGGGAACCACGACGGACCCCCCGCGCTGGACCGTCTCGCGAATGACGGCCGCCAGTTCGGGCCGCGGATCGTGATGCGGATGGACTCGGTTCCCGTAGGTCGACTCCATCACCACCACGTCAGCGCGCTCCCCTTCCTGCGGGCCCGAATGAACAACTTTCCCGGGCGCGACCGTGGTGTCGCGTACGCGCCCGATGTCGCCTGTAAAGAGCAACTGCCGCGTTTGTCCTGGCGTCGTCAGCGTGACCTCGGCCATGCACGAACCAAGAATGTGAGCGGCGGGCACGAAGCGAAACGACAGTTCCGGACTGAGCTGCTTCGTCTCTCCCAGCTGCGCGACCTGAAAATACTTCAGGCAGTCTTCGGCTTCGTCGAATGTGTAAAGCGGCAGCGCCGGAGTATGTTTCGACTTCTTGATCTTGTTGTAGTAGGCGGCGTCTTCTTCCTGCAGGTGGCCCGAGTCAGGCAGGATGATCCCGCACAAATCAATGGTGGCAGAGGTCGCGTAGATTGGGCCGGTGAAGCCTTCTTTCACGAGGCGCGGAATCCATCCGCAGTGGTCAAGATGCGCGTGGGTCAGGATGACGGCATCGATCTCACGGGCCGGGATGGGTAGCTCCTTCCAATTGCGTTCCCGCCATTCCTTCTGGCCCTGAAAGAGGCCGCAATCGATCAGGACCTGGATGCCCTTTTTGCCGTCGCCGTCGTAAGAAGTATTGATGAGGTGCTTGGAACCGGTCACCGTGCCGGCCGCGCCGAGGAATTGAATGTAGGCCAATCGTTCCTCCCGAATCTTTGAGAGAGCTTAGAAAACCTACCACGGAGACACGGAGGCACGGGGAAAATCAATCAACAAAGGATTAGGTGCGGCTCTAGCGTTCTACGTCCACAGTCCTTAGCTCTTCGAACTCTTGATCGTATCGAGATGAAGATTTCCGGTGCCGCCCCGGCTCGTGTCTCCGTGCCTTCGTGGTAGATGTTTCTCAACGCGCGGCGCCCACCTTGAACGAGTTGTTCGTGAGATCGCTCTCGGGCACGCTGCCGTCGTTGACGGTCACCTGTGTTGGCGGCTTCGGGGTGGCGACCCGTACGACCGCTTTGGCTTTGCCGAGCACCTCGACACGCTCGGTGATTTCGGCATCGTCGAAATGGATCGTGACGGGCACCTCCGCACCGGCCGCACCAAGGTTTTCCACGGTAACCGTGATCAAATAGTTGTTCTGCGATGCCTGCCGCGGGAACGCGGACTCCACTCGGAAATCGGGCAGCCCGCGATCGTGATAGACCCAGTCGTCAAAGAACCACTGCAGATTGCGCTTCGATTCCGTCTCCAGCAAATGCTGCAGGTACGCGGGATCTTTGTCTTGATCAGCGCGATAGTTGGCTAGTGCTCTCTTCAGCACGTCGTCACCTAACATGTCGCGCAGCATCCACCAGACATAGGCCGCCTTGCTGCGGTAGAACGAGTCGACAGCGGTTGAGATGAGCGGCTCGTCCGGGGTATCTTTGGATTTCGAGCCCGTGGCTCTTTCAGCATCCATCACCGCTGCCCGGTGCAGGCCCAGGAAATCCAACGCGGCCTGGCGGTTCTGTTGCTGCTCACGGTAGGCGGCTTGCATGAAGTGAGCCAGTCCCTCAAAAACCCACAGACGATTGGAGGCGAACGCCGCGTGCGTAAGTTCGTGAACCATGGCTATCTGCAGAAGCGTGGGATCGGTGTCGCCTAGCGGCGTCAGCAGCATGAGACCGCTTTCAAACGGGGACGCGCCGGCATCGAACAGCTCGGCAACCAACACTTTGTGGCGAGCCGCACCAACCCACTCGGTCACGAAGGGCGCGGCCGCAGCTGTTGCTTGGACGAATTTCTCGGCCCTATTCTTGTGCTCATCACGGTAGAAGACCTGGAGTTGGGGAGCTTCAAGAAAAGCGTATTCCGCCATCACGAAACTGGGCGCTTGAAAACCGAGCGGAGAAAAATCACATTGCGCGACTACTTTCTGAGGCCCCATAGCTTCGAACATCCGATTACCTTCAGCATTGCAAATCAGCTCCGGCGGTCTACCTTCGCTCGAGAGCGAGTAACTCAACTTGACATGCATTGCCGCATTTGACTCGCGCGTCTTCCAGCGCCCGAGGATTTCAAACAGGCTGCCCTCTTCGGAGAGATTCGCGGCGTCCATGGCAACCGGATACCAGACAACGTTCCCTGCTCCACGTACAGCGGAAGACAGCCGGCTGATCTGGTCCCAGTC
>JBKPEB010000028.1:0-10326 GCA_046728215.1 Acidobacteriota bacterium
ATGATCATTGTTCGGCTCCTTTCTCCCGGGCCTTTTGGTTGGTTGGCACCACCAAAGTTTACTCGGGTCCAGGGAGCCGACATTGTCATGGAATCATTACACGCAATATCAAAAGGCGCCCACTTTTGCGGTAAGTTGTGAATCGTTGAAACACCACACCTACCGAAAAGGAGCGCCTTTATGAGTCAAGAGAAGTATATCGGCATGGACGTTCATGCCGCCACCATTTCCGCCGCCGTGAAGAATGCAGAGGGCAAGCGGCTCATGGAATGCGTGCTGGAGAGCAAGGCAGCCACGATTCTGGAGTTCATTCAAGGACTACGTGGAACTCTGGCTTTGATCTTCGAAGAAGGAACCTTGGCTACCTGGTTACACGATCTGCTGAAGCCTCATGTCAGCCGGCTGGTGGTCTGCGATCCGCGCAAGAACGCGCTGCTGAGGGACGGCAACCAGAACGATCGGGTGGATGCACGCAATTTGGCGGAGCTACTCCGCACCCACCAAGTGAAGGCCGTGTACCACGAGCAGCATGGAACCCGTGCTTTAAGAGAGTTGGGGCGGAGCTACTTGACGCTCGCTCAGGATAGTACCCGGGTGATGAATCGCATTAAGTCGGTGTACCGAAGTTGGGCCATTGCCTGTGCGGGCACCAGCGCGGCGCCTCGATACTAAGCGCGAAGAACAGGCGAAAGCCCCAGAGTTCAGACATAATTCAGACACAATCGAGGGTATCGGGGTCGAACTGGGGAGTGGTAAGATCAACTGAACGCATAGAAAACATTGCAGTTAATGGAAATGGGCGCGTAGCTCAAACGGATAGAGCATCGGATTTCTAATGCTTTACCTGGGTGTTGAGCGCACAGGTGTTATACGCGAAGTGTCTGAAAACTAAGAGAAACTCTCCGAGGATTTTCGGCTGTAGTTTCTCTGTTTAACTGTGAGAGTCGCACAATAATCGTACGCGGTAGAATGCGCTAATGGCTGACATAGATCTAAACGAACTAGAAGCCCGAGTGTCCACTCTCCTACAAGACAACAAGGGCGGTCTGACAGTAGAGGAAATATCTAAACGCCTTGGTGTAGCTCAAGCCCACATCCACACTGTGTTGCGTACGCTCCTGGGAGATGGGAGCGTCGCGGTGGCAAAGGGCGTTTGGAAACTGGCGGGGGAGACCACGCGCTAGCGCGCCAGCTTCCTCTGCAAAACCGGCACTGGAAGTTACCAAAGTAATGAGACATGTCTCAACCGCGGCGCTAGAATTCCGCGCCATGAATAATTTCCCGCAGTACACCGACATGAGTCCCGAGATCCGCGAGGCCAGCGCTAAAATCAACGCGGCTTACGAGCGCTTTAAGGCCTACGCCCAACGGACCACAGCCAGAACGCGAAACAATGATTCAGATGCAACGCGAGCTTGAGGTGATGATTAACTCCTGCCCGTCGTGGATCAAGGTTGACGCTTAATGCGCCCAATAATCGCAGCTCTCGTTCCATTCCTTGCCGCGGCCGTAGCGGTCTTCTTAGCCATAGGGATAGGTGCTCTCGGCGGGGTTGTTTTGAATCCGATCTCATGGTTCGTCTGCGTCGCTGGGTTCGCGCTGTCGTATCGGCTAGCGCGACAAAGTGACGGCACGAAGTAGCGTGATATAGCTACTTGATATAAAACTTCTTGACCACTATTCCCACCCGCGGTTATTCTCAGCGCATGAAATTATTTCAAGGTCCACCGCCACCGCCAAGCCCACGTTACGCCGAGATTGCAGCCATGTGCCGCGCCCTGGGCTTCAACGTTAATGATGACGATTACGAATACATTGACGACGTTCTGCTGAGTCGCCGCGGCCTAGAACTGCTTGTCCGTTAGCGCGAGCCAACTCCCCGAACAACTAACGCCAAAAGTAAACACGGAATAGGTAGTTTTCCTACGCGTATCCATTGCATTCACAGCAGGCGCGTGCGCTATGGTGATCGCATGGCACACAAACAACCCTTCTGGAAAGACCTAGACTTATGGAAAGAAACTGCTCGAATCATCCGCATCGTACTTGAGGTATGGTTCCGCCATCACTGAACCGCTAAATAATGGTGTGCGGGCCACGGTTAGGGTAGCCCGCGAGTGGTTATTGCTGTTGCAGTTCAGCCCTTTTCCGTTCGACCCAACAGTACCAAGGGAACAAGTTTTTGTGCCCACGTTGTAAGCCGGAGGAGCCATGTCCGAAGACTGCAAGCAACTAGCTTGGGTGTGGGGGCGTTTGAATCGGACATTGTGTTGCTCCTTTGTCGCGGGGTTTCCGCGAAATTTTTAGTCTTCGTTGTGGTAGAGGAACGGATCAGCAACTCCACGCGAAAAGCCGATACCGAACTTTTCGTCGAATCGGTCGTCAGGCTCGGGCGCTGGCGCTGGATCCAGACTGATCGGGTCGGGCACATCGAAGCCCGCTTGCTTGAGGCGCGAGAGATATTGCTGGTCGGCCACGTCATAAGCGTGCTGGACTACGGATTGCAGCGACGCGTCGCCCAGGTCCACAAGGGCTTGTTCGCGCTCCTGTACGGCTTGGGCGCTGGCGTTGTGTGTAAGCGCGCCGAGTTCCTCAATCGTGGTCATGATCTCGTCGATGGTGAGACGGTCACAGCCGTTCCGCACTTCAGCGTTCGTGGCGAGTAGGTCGCCCATCGCCAGAGAAAGAGGCGAGCGGCCGGCGTGAAGGGAATCGTGCATGATTTTAGACGCACGAGTGCCCGCGACAAGCGTGCCGCTGGAGTCGATACGTCAGTTATCATGGAGGTCAGTGGCTGGAAATCTGAAGCACTCTTTAGGCGCTATGCGATCACGAGCCGCGAGGACAAGATTGATTCTCAGCGCAAGCTGGAAGAGTATCAATCGAGAAGTCGCACACGAGTCGATCAGCAAGAGGCTTCCGGCAAGGCTGCGAAGGAGCAAGTCCAGTAGTTTCAACGAGGGCGCGTAGCTCAAACGGATAGAGCATCGGATTTCTAATCCGAGGGTTGCAGGTTCGATTCCTGCCGCGCCTACCAGATCTAAGCCTCACATGCGCCACAGCTTATTGCACAGCATTCGTTGCGCCCGCTGAATTGCTAAGGTCCTTAGTCTACCGGTACGACCGCTTCGCTCGGAGCCTGCGCCAGCTCGTCAATGCGCTTTGTGAATTCGACTCGCTGGGAATTCAATTTGTCTCGATCCACGAGGGTGTGGACACCTCGACGCCCAACGGGCGGCTGGTGTTTGGCATCTTCGCCCGTATCGCGGAGTTCGAGCGCGAACTTATCCGCGACCGCGTTCGTTCAGGCATCGCTGCGGCCCGCGCCCAGGGTAAGCGCATTGGACGGCCGCGCAGGCAATTGGATGCTAACCGAGTGCGGGAGCTGCGCGCCTTGGGTTGGTCCTGGGCACAGATCGCGAGGGAGTTGGATGCTGGCTTGGGCACTGTGCACCGTGCGGCAAGAGACGATGGCGTCAGTTTCGGGCAGAGCAACTGACTCTTAATCTCATCGGGTGATGATGCACCTGAGCTCATCAAAATGCATTGGCGTGTAATCACAAGGAGTTAGCCCGCAGGCTTAGCGCATCAGCGTGCAGCAAACCGCATCTACTTTCAACACGGACTGGCACCAGAACTGACACCGGAGATGTGATCCGAACGAAGACGCTCTTCCTCGGCGCTATAATGTCGCTCACGGATGGCCCTCTCTTCTGGCATCAAACTCGGGCCGTACGAAATTGTCGCAGCCCTGGGTGCCGGCGGCATGGGCGAAGTTTATCGTGCTCGTGACACGCGACTGGATCGTACCGTCGCTGTCAAGATTCTCCCCGCACATCTCTCTGAGAGCATCGAGTCCCGGCAGCGCTTTGACCGTGAAGCCCGGGCGATCTCCTCCCTGAGCCATCCTCACATCTGCCATCTCTACGACGTCGGCCAGCAGGACGGCACCAGCTATCTGGTCATGGAGTTTCTGGAAGGAGAGACACTCGCCGATCGTTTGCACAAGGGGCCCCTGCCGCTCGAGCAGGTCTTCAAAATCGGAGCCGAGATCTGCGAAGGTTTGGAAAAGGCACACCGCAATGGGGTAGTGCATCGCGATCTGAAGCCGAGCAACATCATGCTCACCAAGAGCGGTGCCAAGCTGATGGACTTTGGGTTGGCGAAAGCACCGGCGGCGGTCGGTAGCGCATCATGGTCCAATTCGTTAGCCACGATGTCGCGGCCGCTGAATGTAGAAGGAACAATCGTGGGGACTTTCCACTACATGGCGCCGGAGCAGGTCGAGGGAAAAGAGGCAGATGCGCGCAGCGATATTTTCTCGCTTGGCGCGGTGTTTTACGAGATGGTGACTGGGAAGCGGGCCTTTGAGGGGAAAACGACTGCCAGCACGATCGCGGCAATTCTGGCGTCGGAGCCGAAGCCAATCTGCACCCTCCAGCCGATGTTTCCGCCAGGACTCGATCACGTGGTGAAAGCCTGCCTCGAGAAAGATCCCGATGAGCGGCTGCAGACCGCGCACGATGTGAAGGTGGAACTGCACTGGATCGCGGACAACAGATCGCAGATGGGAACGTCGATCCGAACTCCCAGAGCCGGACTAGACGGAGCCTGGATCGTAACGGGTATCGCACTTGTTGCGCTTTGTGCTGGGCTCGCTTTGGCGCATTTCATACGTACTGCGCCAGTGCCTCCGGTCATTCGCAGTTCGATCGTGGCTGCTGAAAAGACTACCTTCGCCGAGGGGCCCTCGGAGTGGGCACCTCCCATTCTTTCCCCAGATGGTTCGCGCATTGTAGTGGGTGTGACCAGTGAGGAAGGCCGGCAAGCGTTGTACGTTCGCTCACTCAACGCGCTCACCGGCCAGATTCTGACTGGAACTGAGGGAGGCGTATTTCCCTTCTGGTCGCCTGACGGTCGCACAATCGGTTTCTTTGCCAACGGTCAGCTCAAGACGGTCGATGCCTCTGGTGGGCCTGTACACTATCTTTGTCCCGCTCCTCAGCCACGCGGTGGCACCTGGAGTAAAGACGGCGTGATTGTCTTCGCACCGTCACCGTACACCGGCCTCTTTCGGGTAGAGGCAACCGGCGGCACTTCTGTTCCCCTAACGAAACTGGTGACTTCGCGCCACGAGGATAGCCACCGCTGGCCCCAATTTCTGCCCGACGGTCGGCATCTCCTCTATCTCGCCAGAACTTCGGAGAGGGTGAGCAGCGAGATTCGGGTTGCATCCCTGGATTCGGTTGAGCCCGTAACCATCCTGCGCGCGGACGGTAATCCAGTCTACGTTCCTTCGGGATTTCTGCTCTATCCACGCGCGAATATTTTAGTCGCTCAGCCCTTCGATGCCGATCACTTGCGCACCTCAGGCGAAGCTGTCACGATTACTGATCCGGTCTCATTGAACGGGAATGTCGACTATGCGTCCTTCACAGCATCGGCTAATGGCCTGCTGGCTTACGTTCGACTAACTGAGGAAGGATTCTCAGAATTGCTCTGGCTCGACCGAAGCGGAAAGTCTTTGGGAAAGGTCGGAGAGCCGGCCCTCTATTTTTGTCCTCGACTTTCCCCCGATGGCCGCAAGCTCGCCGTGGCAATCGCCGATCCACACAATCAAGCGAACAGCGAGATTTGGATCTACGACCTAGTTCGAAATTCGAGGAGCCGGTTGACCTTCTCCGCGGCGACCACCCGTAATAGCATGCCTGTGTGGTCCCCCGACGGGAGCCAAATTTCGTTTAGCTCCGACCGGAGCGGGCAATCGGCACAGATCTACGAAAAGGCTGTAGGCGGAATGGATCCGGAACGTGTCATTGCTCCAGGGGAGAGCTACCGCTATCCGAGCACCTGGTCTCCCGACGGTCGCTACCTGATAGGGGTCCAGCAAAGCGCGCGCGGCACAGAATTCCTAGTTCTACCCATGCTTGGGACGCAGCAGCCAATGGAATTCTTGCCAGGTGCGCCGGCACTGTCGCGCTTTTCATTCCCCCAAATCTCTCCAGACGGAAGGTGGCTCGCCTATTCCTCGTACGAAACCGGCAGCCAGGAGCTCTATATTTCCTCATTCCCAAGCGGGGCCGGTAAGTGGCAGGTATCGACCGGCCCCAGCACTGAGGCTCATTGGCGACACGACCGGAAAGAGCTTTTCTATAGCAGGTCGGACGGTACTATGATGTCTGCCGAGATCTCCGAGCAGAATGGCAGCCCAGTGGTGGGAAGAGTACGCGAGCTGTTTCAGACGCATAGGCGGCCTTCCCCCAGTGGACATTTGACGTATCCCCAGATGGACAACGCTTCCTAATCAACAGCCTCCTACAGCCTTCCACTTCTGAGCCGATTACGCTAGTTGCGAACTGGGAGTCCGAGCTAAAAAAGAAGTGATCCCGAGCCCGAACTGAACTGTGGAGTCTGATTTCTTGAAATTGCTCGCGGATCACGGGGCAATCTCGTCGGGCTCTTTATAAGCTGTTGAGAGCAGATATGGCGCTCATGACCCGAGGTGGAACAACGCTACCCTCCTGCTTTCCAAAAACCCCTCCTAATGGCGGTGCGCCAACCCCTTGACTTGTCACGGTCAGTCGCCACAGGATTCGAAGCTTCCAAAAAGACTTGTTTTTGGAACTACTTTGAATTTCCTGTAACGCCGTTTATGGAACGAGGCGCTGGAGGACCGCGTGATTACGTCCGCATTACTGTGGGAAACCAATGCGGTGAACGAGTTCCGTGTACCGAGGATCGGAACGGAGCGGGTCGAGGTCTGGATCAACCATAAGGAACGACATGGGAATTTGTTCC
Organism: Acidobacteriota bacterium; assembly: GCA_046728215.1. GTDB lineage: Bacteria > Acidobacteriota > Terriglobia > Terriglobales > Acidobacteriaceae > Gp1-AA133. Next base: position 6,799 of record JBKPEB010000028.1, read on the forward strand.
ATATAGGTCTTGTCCAACCAAACAAAGGTTTGGTCCCTGTCTCCCAATTTTGCATAGCTTACCGCGACGCCATATGGATCGTAAGAATCTCTATTCTTAGGATTGCTGCTTCTCGCGATTCGAGCTCGTAACAGGCCCTTCCATCCGTGAGCCGCATAAACGCGTTCGTTTTCCGCCGCGACGTCGGTATATCCGTCGCTTGTCAGCGCGAGGTCTAGATATTTTGTGGCCTCGTCGTATTGCCGTTTGAGCTCATACCCGTAGGACATGTAGTACAGGGCTTCAGAATGAGCGGGATCGACTTCCAGGCTTTTGCGCCATTGCCCGATCGCTCTGTCGTAATCGCCCTGAAACAGGAAAATTTCTCCCAGCCGATTATTGGCGTGGAGATTCAGGGGGTCAAGGTCCAGTGCGCGTCTTTCCTCGGTTAAACCTTCGCTGAAGCGGCGCAGTGAAACGAGGTATGCGGCGTAACGCTGGTGAGACAGACTTAAATTCGGGCTCAATTCAATGGCCCGCTGGAACTCTGTCTCTGCCACTTCGAACTTGTAGGTGGACCAGCGCACTAGGGCGAGGGCCACATGGGCTTCGCCAAGCGACTCGTCGCGTGATTCGCAGCCCCTTCCGCCTTCTGAAAAGCAACTCCGGGCGGAAGATAGGCTCCATTACCCAGCAAAGCATAACCATCCGCCAAGCGAGAAGCTCGGGTGTGGTCTACAGGGCCGAGGATACTAAGCTCGGCCGCTTGGTCCGGCCGATCAAATCGAGCCTCCTCGCAGCCAAGCAGTTGTCAACTGCGGCTTTTCCCCGGGACGAATGCAGGGCTGATTTTACACCCCTAGGGTTTCGCAGCTTGTGGCCTCGGTGATGAGCAACTCTGAAGTTCTTTGGCTCGCTAGGACGGACTCCCGACGAATCGCGGGCCGGAAGTCCGGTTCTGGGAAGTTGAACAGAGTAAGAGCCCGTGTTCCACAATCTAGTGGTTTTGGAATGTACGCAACCCGTGATACCAAGGCTGAAAAGTCAACCGCTTGGGTGTCTGCCCGCGGAGACGTTTTTGGAAGGAGAGATGGCTAGCAGCAAGGCTGACTCAATGTCCGGATAGCCGACTAGATTGGCATAGGGGCGGCGGTCACCCACCGACCCCTGCCACACCACCGTGCGTACGGGTCCGTACACGGCGGTTCGAGTTGGTTGCGCTAGGATTCATCGATCAACGTCGGAAGACCGAGCGATTTGAAATAGGCGTTCGAAAGCCCCACGGAGAGGGCTTTGGCCTTGGCGAGGTACCAGGGGCCGCGTCCACTGCCGGCCGTGTTCGTGGCGAGGCGGGGACGAATCCCTAGCGCCAGCAGAGCTGCGCGGCGCCGGCGTGGTGTTCGCCATTGCCGCCACAGAGCCGCTCGCAATCGCAGCCGGACCCAGCGTGTCAGGTAGATCAGCACGTCTGGCGTTTCGCAGAATCCGAAGTAGCTACGCCAGCCCCGCATGTACGGAGCCAGTTCCGCTATCGTCGTTTCCATGCTGACGCCTTCTGCCCTGCGCGTGACTTCCCGGATTCGGTGCTTAAACCGTTCCAGAGCTTTCGGCGCGATGATGCGCTTGACCTCTGAACCACTGCTGAAGCTAAATCCGAGGATCTTCCGCTCCTGCGGTCGCGCCACCGCACTCTTTGCCTCATTTACCTTGAGCTTGAGTTGGTGTGTGATGAATCGCGTGATGCCCTCCATCACCCGTTGACCGGCCCGCTTGCTGCGCACGTAAATGTTGCAATCATCCGCGTAGCGAAGGTAGCGGTGTCCGCGTCGCTCTAGCTCTCGGTCGAGTTCGTCGAGCACGAGGTTGGACAGCAGTGGCGAAAGTGGGCCTCCTTGCGGAGTGCCTTCCACGCTGGGGCTGACCAGTCCGTTCTCCATCACCCCAGCATTCAGGAATGCCCGGATGAGTTTCAACAGCCGCTTGTCCTCGACTCGTTTTGCGACCCGCCCCATTAGTTTGTCGTGATTGACTCGATCAAAGAACTTTTCTAAGTCAAGATCAACCACCCAGCCGTAGCCTGCGGCCATGTAATGCTGTGCCTGGGCCACTGCCTGATGCGCGGATCGTCCCGGTCGAAAACCATAGCTGTGGTCGGAGAACGTCGAGTCCCACCGCCGCTGCAGTACCTGCATCACCGCCTGCTGGATGAATCGATCCAGCACCGTCGGGATGCCAAGCTTTCGCACCCCGCCGTCCGGTTTGGGGATTTCCACCCGCCTCACCGGCTTCGGTTCGTAGGTCCCATTGAGCAGTTGTTCTCGGATCGCTGGCCAATGCTGTTTCAGATAGTCGGTGAGTTGACTGACGGTAATCCCGTCCACGCCCGCGCTACCTTTATTACCCTTCACCTGTCGCAGTGCTTCCTTCAAGTTCTCTCGTTCACATACTTCCTCCATTAACCGATTGGTTCTAGCTGGGCTTTCGGGCCCACTCGTCGCCGTAGACGATTCAGTCTCTTCTCCTGCGACACCTCGGGTTGCACCCGTCAGCGCTGAAGAGAAGTCCAGTTCCATCTGGAAATTCTGCTGCTTGTCGTCTTTGAGACTCATGGCCTACTTACCGCTCCTCCTCGTTCGGGCCTTCTCCGTTGCCGGATACTATGCCCTATGCTGACTTCTGCTCCGCGGTCAGGCTGCCTCTCAGCCGCCTCAGTCGCCAAGGCGACACGGAACAGATCTCCTGGGGTAAGTTCAGTCACTTTCCGTGCACCATCGCCGAATCTACGTTTCGCACCTTGATGGATGTGGACTTCGCGGTAAGTCGCCCGCTCGTCCGGCACTAGCGCCTTCTATTCGGTTTTTGTCCATCGACTCGCACGTTTGTTCCATGCTTCCTTCGGACCCCGCCTCGCGGCAGTAGCCTTTGCATCATCACTACCCTTTCCTCCATCAGGACGGGCAGAGGACTTTCACCTCCTAGTTACTGAACATGCCCAGCACACGACTAAGCCGCTGGCGCGGCGGACGCTTCGCGTGTACAAGTCTCATACGCCGGTGGAGTCTTGAACGACTGACCGTGGCGCGCTACTATGATGTAAACATGGATAGCGACGTGAGCAGTATATCGATGAGCATCAATAACGGACTCCTCGCGCAACTCCTATCAATACAACAACTCCCAACCCAAAGTCGATTCAAATCCCATAGCCTCACGCATCCGCCGCAAACGCCAGCGGCTTCCTCCTAGTCTCCTTATCGAAAACGCCTCGGGGCGACGTTGCTTTCAACCCACAGTGTCCGTCCGAGGCGTTTCCGATCAAGGCTAGCGACCATCCGTTCATATTGTCAGGCGGGAGAGTTCCAGACAGCGCCGCCACGAGGCGCGTCCATGAGATTACTCGCGCGGTGTAGAATCAGCCGGTCCTCATCAGAAAGGACAGTTTCCCGGAGCTGGAGCGTCAATTCGACCCGGCTGACCTGCCGGAATGAGCCGGACAGCGACTACCTGTGCTGGGACCGCCCCTTCATTTCGGACAATGTGCACGTGATC
>JBKPEB010000029.1:0-23777 GCA_046728215.1 Acidobacteriota bacterium
AGCCGTGACCCTGACATTGGATCATCTCCAGCAGCGGGAAGATCATTGGGCCATAGTCGACTTGGTAGGCAAGGCGGGGCACGTGCGAACTGTCCCTGTCCCCGGCTGGGTGAAGTGCGAGCTAGAAGACTGGTTAAGAACCGCGGCTATCGATCGGGGGAAACTGTTTCGTCGCGTCAACAAAGTTGGTAAGGCTTGGGGAGATGGCATGACAGAGAAATCGGTGTGGCACATCGTGAAGGAGTCCGCCAACGCGATCGGGCTCGCCAAACTGGGCACCTCACGATCTCCGCCGCACCTGTGCCCGTCTCTGCCACGCGTCGGGCGGAGAACTAGAGCAGATCCAGTTCCTTTTGGGGCATGTGTCAGTGCAAACCACCGAACGCTATCTTGGCTTCAAGCAGCGAATTCAGTCCGCGGTGAATGACCGAATCGGGATCGAGCCCCAGCTTTGAGCTGGGGCTTCGAATCATGGAAGGGTTGCCGACTACTCACCCGCTCATAGATAGCCGGCTGCAAAAAGCCATGAGGCCTCGCCTTAAATCGCAGCCTCTCTTCGTAAGTCGAATCCCGATTTACGAGTAGGCGAGCGTGTTTTCACGCGGCCGGCTTCTATCTCCACAATCCTCGTCTTGCCTTTTGGCCGTATGCGTAGCGAGAACGATTCGTGCTGAGATCGACACGCGATTCCATGCGTTGATGGTCGCAACCGCCAGGCTCAAATCTGCCAATTCCTTGTTCGTGAAATACGGAGATACCTCCTCATAGACGCTGTCGGACACGTGTCCGTCAGTAACCCGCGTGAGGGTTTCGGCCCAGCTTAGGGCAGCCCGTTCACGGTCACTGTAATACGGACACTCGCGCCAAGCATCGAGAGAATAAAGGCGCGTCTCCGTCTCTCCGAGTGCACGCGACTTTTTCCAATGCATGTCTATGCAGAAGGCGCAACCATTTATCTGCGACACGCGCAGCTTGATTAGATTCAAAAGATCCTTTGGGAGGCCGCAGCGTTGAAGATATTGCTCCACTCCAAGGATGGCGCTGTAACCTTCGGGAGCATCTTTCGAAAAACTAAAACGCGCTTTCACAATCTTCTCCTACACCCATGAAATGAATTGTTGGACGACTTCATGCATTTAGGGTTACCACTTGTGCTCGGCAAGATGTCAATCGACGCTCTGATCCGAACTCATCGCGCTTACAGTTCGGACTGGCCCAGGACGTTTACCCGATTGCCACCGTGGATTCGTGCTCTACGGGGAAGTTTACAGAATTAGCAATGAAACATTTGGCGTGCGCCACTTGATGCAAGCTATGTGCTTTCTCTAAATCAGAACCTGAAGCAATCGTCACCCTAGGTCTCAAGGTCACCCTTCGGAATTTTCCTGAACCTTCGAGCGATTCTTCCATGATTCCCTCGGCATCGTCGACGTACTCGATTACGACAACACCTGCTTCGGCGCACAGATGGAGGTACCAGAGCTTGTGACAAGCTGCGAGCGAAGCGACAAACAATTCTTCCGGATTCCAGCGAGCAGCGTCGCCACGAAATGCCGGGTCAGAGGATCCGAGTATCGATGGCTTGGCCGAACCGGAGCCGATTTCGTGATCTCGACGGTAGCTTTTGTAACCCGAAGTGCCGGATCCGGTGTTTCCCGTCCATTGAACGCTCACGTTGTAATGGTGAGTTCGTCCCGCTATGCGTTCGGAAGCTTCTCTTTTGGGAACACCACTACTTTTTATTACCTGGTTATCCACTGCCGCCCCTCCCATTTCTGAAACATTGTCGGTGTCGTGTTAAAGTTTTGCTAGTGGCAATAATGACAAGTTTATGGCGATAACTGCCAGTCGCACAAAATCACCTGCAAAGGTCCGCATTGGCGTATTTGTCTACGATGGATGCTCAGCGTGGATTGTCGCAGGCATTCTGGAACTGTTTGAGATTGCGAATGTGGTTGCTCTCCGTCAAGGGCGTGAAGCAGTCACCTTCCTTGCACAAACGGTCTCACCGTTCGGAACACCAGCGATCGCGACAAAGCAGATTCGATTCGAGTCGATTCATCCCCGCGTACCACTCGACGTGCTGCTGGTTCCGCCGATTTGGCACCAGTCGACAGCTCATTTGATGGAATCGTTGAGGCGTCTAGGGCCCACGTTGAAGCGTCTGCCTGCGTTGTGCGATCGCTCACGCCTTGTTACCAGCGCATGCAGCGGCGCTGTTCTGCTCGCTGAAACCGGCATGCTCGAGGGAAAGGCCGCCACGACCTGTTGGTGGCTCACTGACTGGTTCAAGAAGCGCTATCCCAACGTCCTTCTTTGGGCGGAGCGATTACTCGTGACGGACGGCCAAACCTGGACAGCAGCAGCTGGATCCGCCTACATAAACCTGGGACTCCGGATCATTGAATCTTTTGGCGGAAAAGAACTGTCGAGAATGACGGCCAGACTGTTGCTAGCTGAACCGAATCGAGAAACACAGGCTCCCTATGCCTCTCCTGGATTCGTAAACTCGGACACAGACGGTCCGCTTTCTCTACTAAATTCATTTGTGTTCAAGCACATTGAAGACCCCATTAGCATCTCGGATCTTGCATCGGCCGCGCACATGAGTGTGCGCAGCCTGTTTCGATACTTCGAGAAACATAAAGGCATCACTCCACTTGAGCTCGTGCAAGTCATGAGGATCGAGCGCGCCAAACAGTTGCTTGAGCTGACACATGAATCGGTCGACTCGATCACACCAAAATGCGGATACGAAGACGTCAGCTCGTTCCGCAAATTATTCCGAAAGCGTATCGGCATGACTCCGAAGCAATATCGAGACCGTTTCGGAAGATTCGCCTAGCTTCGCAGAACTGACGCTGCTACCTCGTCTCGGCCCAGCCCAAACCACACGCCATTCATCGATCTTCGGATCGTAGAAGCGCAAGTCGTACCCCATTCGGAAATTGGAGCATCCGGCTTGGAGACATCGTCGCGAGCAATCCACACATCCTGGACGCCCTCCCATCGAGGACCCAGCCGAAGTGCCATTCGGCCTGGCCCTTCACGCGTTTACCGTCAGGTTCAACTGAGACGACCTCGCATTCCCAGTCGCCAATGAATTGTCCGAACACGTTGAGTTTTTCCGCGAGTGCCGGATTGGGACCAGAAGAATTGAGTCCCCGGATTGAGTTCTGAGGCAATGCTTTCTGATAATCAAATCTTCTCTGCATTGACATCGCTCTCATAGTTCGTGCTGAGACTCGCGTCGCTGATCGTCGTGGCAATCAGCGTCGTGCTTCAGCCAGAAATTGTGCAACTGCACCCGTATCGAAATAAAACATCTGCGCTCGCGCGAGTTTGCCTGCTCGGAAAGTGTATAGACCGAGGACCTCTCCGTCGAAGCGTGTGCCGGCGGGACTGAGTCCTCGCTGATGCCAGAGGACCACAACGTCATCGTCATGTGCAGCTATAACCCGAGCGTCCATTTTTCGTTCAGCCTCGGTGGGCTGCAAAGGATCCCAAGTTGCATTCCAACCGTTAGGTCTGGGAGCAAGCCCTCGCAACGTACCGCCGTAAGGCAGCGAGAGGGGCCAGTGAATCTCGAAATCAGGCTGAAACAGCTCTGCTATCTTTGAATCGTCGCGCTCTTCGATGGCGTGGAAAATCGTCAAGATCTTCGCTGTATTTCGCTGTTCGCGGCCTTCCCGATGCTCTCGCGCTTCCAAGTCCCTCATCGCGAATCCTCCAAACGTGAGTCCGATCATTAAAAGTAGTGTCCGGTTACGTAGCATTGCGGGCTTCTCCCTGAAGTCGTTAATGCGTACCGCTGGTTGAGCCTGATTTCAGGCGCCTGACAAACATCTCTGATTGCACTTGCCAAGTCTTGCCGCCATCGTGGGAAATGACGGAACGCCAATGAACTGAATCCGGTTTGATTTGGCCGAAAAATCCATTGCCCGCGATGGATCGGCGGGCCATCGGAGGGTTCATTCTCGGTAATCCCTGTACGTAATCGACTTCCATCACGATCTCGTCCCCAGATTGCTTTGCCACAAAGGCCAGCAATCAAGCTCTCGGTCACGGCTCTATTCGCCAGTCAAATTGCCGCCGCTCCACATCCCTGGCCTTTCACGATGCGTTCGGTTGAAGCTGGAAATCTGGACAGTTCTTCGACCGACCTTCTGGGACGCGGCACGAGTTCGCCGCCGCAGTTCGGGCATTTTCCTCGAAGCACGTCATTTGCGCAGGCAGGGCAGAAAGTACATTCGAAAGAGCAGATATAAGCGCCACTAGAGTCGGCAGGAAGATCCGCGTTACAGCACTCGCAATTGGGACGAAGTTCGAGCATGGTCACTTGCTCCATAGTTGATATAGATACAGCATGCATTGAGTCCTGCCGAACACAATGTCGGCTTCGGCATTCAGAGCCCCATCCGTGCGCCTGTTGCTTTGACTTTGATCCAGGCAGTTCCGATCAGCCTCCTAGGCATGGCGAACTGCTATTCCCACTTCTGTCTCTCAATGAGCGACCGCGCTTTGCGTCGAACAATAAGTACCAAGGGTGGGTTTCTGCTAGGGAAATACCCTCCAAGGTTGCTGGCTCGCTTGCCAGGATCTGGCGAAGATCCTCCTCACTCGAAACACTCACAATCGCCATGCGCCCGCTGTTGTCAAGGAACGGCCCAGCCCAAATCAGCTTCCCTTGGTCATAGAGCTGTTGCATGTATTTGGCGTGTGGCTGAAGAGGTTGCGCCGATACGGTGCGATCGTTTAGCCACTTCGGACCGGGCCTGAAGAGAATGAGGAAAACTGTGTTTCCTACATCATCACCAATTGCGGGGTATTGTTGGGGCAAGCTTTTGTATCCTTCCCAAACTGATTCTCTGTTCGGACTCGGGACTCGCGAAAGTGGCAAGAGTGCCAACTTCGTGGCTAATAGTGCCACTCGCCTCCGGTTAGCGCACAACGAGTAGCAGCGCAGTAATCAGTCGAGACCCGCCTTTTCTGAGTGATCATGGCGGCCCTCACGGGTAGCTTTCAAGCTTGCTTTCCTCGCCGAGCGCAGCTCCAGTCTTCACTAATCGGTCCGTGTTTGGAAACGCGAGCCCCGCAGAGACTTTATGACCACCTCTCGGAACGCAGACAGCGATGGAGACATCCACTTGTTGTGATGCCAGGTAAGATAAGTGGCAACGTCAAGAGACGGCCCGGTCCAGGCTATCGCTGTGCACTCTTTCTCGCGAAGCTCGCGCGCAACTGCAATGGCGGGGAGAAGTGCAATGCCCATGCACGCCACCATGCATTGCTTAATTGCGCCAATACTCGAGAACTCGGTAACGTGTCCTGGGCGTACGTTCTGATTCGCAAGTAGCCGATCGAACCTTGACCGGTATGCACAACCGTTCTCCGTCAGGAGCAGATTCTTGCCGGACAGGTCCTTCGGTTTGACGGATCGCTGGTGAGCCAAGGCGTGTTCGGGATGGCTCAACAGGAGAATCCTTTCCCGATATAGATTGGTCGAACAAAAAGTTGAGGTGGAGCCGACATCGCACATGTGGAAGGCACAATCGATCTTGCCCGCTACAAGATCACTGAAAACGGATGCCCCGACGTGCGGAGTGAAGATAAGCTCGATGCGCGGAAATCGTTTTCGAAGATCATGGATCACTGCGGGCAGCCGATAGGTGAGGACACTTTCTGGGGCGCCAATCCGCAAGGGACCGCTGGGTTCCGAATTCGAGTTGACGGCCCGCCTTCCCTCATCCATTGCACTGAGAGCCTCAATAGCATAGGGCAGGAACCGCCGGCCGGCTTCGGTTAGCACCACTCGGCGCCCGAGCCGATCGAAGAGTCTCACCCCTAATTCCGCCTCAAGCGTCTTGATCTGGGTTGTGACATTGGATTGGACCGTGTGGACTCGCTGTGCTGTACGCGTAAAATTCAGCTCTTCGGCCAATATGGAGACGATTTTGAGTTGTCGAACTTCCATCGGATCTATCTCTCTTGGAGATTGTAATTATATGAACAATCTATTGGACAGCAGTATGTAAGCGCGCAATTCTGAGTGGCAAGAGGGATTCGCGCTTACCTGCTTACGTGCTGATCGAGAGGCCCTGGGGAGCGTATCCCTAAGCTCACGAGAGGATTCTTGACATGGAGTTAGTCAGCACAATCCATACAAGTCTGGCTGAATATTTCCGGATGAGGGTTCAGGAGAGGGTTCATGAGTTGCTCGAGCCACTGTCCAGCAAACAGGTTTGGCAGCGGCCGTTCCCGTATGGAAACAGCATCGGCAACCTGATCCTTCATCTCACGGGCAACCTAAACTATTACATTGGCGCACAGATCGCCGGCACGGGTTACATTCGCCACCGCGACTTAGAATTCAGTGATAGCGGCAAACCGAAAGACGAGCTTCTAGAGGCTTTCGACGACGCCATAGCCACCGCCGTTACTGCAGTCTTCGCACAGTCTGACCGCGACTGGTCAGGGGTATACCACGCTGAACGAGCCGACGGCTCGACCCGATTCGGGCAGGTTCTGGCCTGTGCGGGACACGCATATCATCACGTCGGTCAGATCATCTACTTGCAAAAGGAATTGTTGAGGCAGAGCTAGACGAGCACAGCAGCAAAATGGACCGTGCAGGGTGGCTGGGTGCGCATCGTAGAAATACGCGAATCTTCGGTACCTATCTCTCGCTATGCGGGTGTGCTTGCAGCACCCGCCACTCTTACGACGAGTGTCGTAGCGGTAATTACAGATACCGTCACGCGCGAGGGGCCGGTCATTGGCTATGGGTTCTCATCCTTTGGTCGCTTTGCCCAGAGCGGGTTGATTCGGGAGCGCTTTGCACCGCGCCTGCTGCAAGTCTCACCTTCGAATCTCTTGAATTCTGAGGGCAACAACTTCGATCCATTCCGCGCCTGGGAGGTCATGATGCAAGGCGAAAAACCCGGCGGCCATGGCGAGCGTTGTGTCGCCGTCGGGACACTCGACATGGCGATCTGGGACGCGGCGGCAAAGATTGCTTCCACTCCGCTGCATCAATTTCTCACCGGGTTGGTGGGCACCGTGCCAACCAAAGGAGGAGTGCCAGCTTATGCCGCTGGAGAATGCGCCTATCCGAGCGACGATATTCGCCATCTTTGCGATGAAGTTCGCCGCTTTCTGGATCATGGCTATACGCACATCAAGATCAAAATCGGCGCGACAGATCTGAGCCATGATCTACAACGGGTCGAAGCTGTCTTGAAATTGCTCCACGCGCCGGATTGCCTGGCGGTGGATGCCATGCACGCATACGATCGCGCCATGGCCAAGGAAGTTGCAAACAAGCTGCGAGGGTACGGCTTGTGGTGGATCGAGGATTTTCTCGAGCCACTTGACCTTGAGGGACTCGCGCAGTTGGCAGCAGATTATTGCGGAACCATCGCAGCGGGTGAGTCGTTGTTCTCCGAATCGGAAGCCAGATTATTGGATCTTTATGGTGGCCTCGACCGACATCGCGACTATCTGCTTTTCGATCCAGTGCATTGTTACGGCATCCCAGGTTACCTGCGAATCGTAGTGCGTTTGCTGGACAGAGGATGGCCGCGCTCGGCTTTTTGGCCGCACGGCGGCCACTTGTTTTCCATTCAGATAGCGAAGGCGCTCGGTCTCGGTGGCGTTGAAGTAAATCCCCGAAGTTTCCAGCCCTTTGGTGGACTTGCTGATAACGCGAAGCTGCACGAAGGCAGAATATGCGTTTCTGCCGATTACGACGGCATTGGTTTCGAGCACAAGTCCGATTTGTGCACTCTTTTGCGGAACGAACATCTTCTTTCTGAAAATAGTCGAGTGGCCATTGACGCTAGCGGACAGAAGATAACCTGAATCGTCAGTTCCGGAGCTCAGACGTGATAACCCTAATTCCATGGACGCAGCGTGAGTTCAATTTCGATCAGCCTCTCGGAGTCTTCCCGGCCATTGTGGAGCGCCTGCGCGGCACACCAGTGCGCGCTTTGGAGATCATTGCGGGAGTGTCGGAAGAAGTTCTCAGTCATCGGGTCAATGGAAAATGGGCGGGTAAGGAGCACCTAGGCCATTTAGCTGATTTGGACGCGCTGGACCACGCGCGGTTAAAGGAATTTCTTAATGGCTCCGCAATTATGTCGCCCGCCGATATGCGTAATCGGGCTACGGAGGAAGCGAGGCACCGTGACAAGCCGGTTGGAGAGATTCTGCTGCCCATACGGACGGGCCGCCTTGCACTGGTATCCAAACTGGAACAACTGACGGACGAACAAGTGGCACTTGCCATGCTCCATCCTCGATTACAGAAGCGAATGCGCCTCGTGGACTGGATATGGTTCATTGCCGAACACGATGACCATCATCTGGCGCATACACGAAGGTGCATATTGCAGCAGATCGGTCGATAAGAATTGGTGGAACATACTTGCCCATGATGAGGTGGGCAGCATTTGTGGGCAAATCGCCGCTTGCAACAAAGTACCGGAAGTGAGGAGTGCAACAAGATTTTCAAAGCTTCTGGAGCGCAAACCCGACTCTCGCGCTTTGTCTATGCGCGAAAGGGCCGGATCGAGTATCTCTGGCAGCGACGGCAAGGTCAGACGATGTGGAATGATGCGGTCGGCTACGAGACGTACGTTGGGCATTGGAGCCGAGCCATTGCGCCTCGGTTTGTTGATTGGTTGGCGCTTCCCTCTGGACTCAGATGGCTCGATGTAGCCTGTGGAACGGGTGCCCTGACTTCCGCGATTGTTGGCTACTGCGATCCCGAGAAAGTCGTGGGAGTCGACACCGCGCCTTCCTATCTCGAGTCTGCTCAAAACAGTTGCCGAGATCAGCGGGTTCGCTTCGTTGTCGGCGACGCGCACGTCCTATCGTTTCCTGCTTCAAGTTTCGACGTTGCCGTCTCCGCTCTCGCCCTGAACTTCATTTCTTTTGCTCGCGCACTCGTCGAGCAGCACCGAGTGGTTCGTCCCGGCGGCACAATCGCAGCCTATGTATGGGACTACGCTGGCCAATACGAATTCGCCCGCCGCTTCTGGGAAGCTGCGCTGAGCATTGATCCACGGGCAGCCGATTATGACCCGGGCCGCAAAGCCACAATTTGTCACGAACCAAGCCTTCAGCAGGCTCTGCTAGCCGCTGGATGCACCCGGGTCGAAACTTGCGTCCTCGATCATGCGGGCGAGTTTCCATCGCGAGACGCCTATTGGCATGCATTCGACGGACGGCAAGGTTCTACCTCCGAATATCTTTCATTACTCACCGAGGAGCAGCGCCTCCGGTTGCGGGATAGATTGCTTTCGATGATGAGTCCGAATGGACCAGTAAAACTGAAAGTACGAGCTCTTGCCGTCAAGGGCGTGCGTGAGTGATCTGGCGACGATCTGGCTGCGGCAATCACCGGAGTGAATTTGTCATTGGTGGCGGAATGATCCAACGATTTAGGTTCGAAGTAGGATTGCTACATTCTGACGTGGCAGAAACTGCTTCAGAGTGATGATTTCGAAGAGCGAAAGGCACTCGCGCCATTGCGAACGCGTTGGCGCACAAAACGCCCAGGAGGACCCGATGGCGAAGAATGGATATTGGGTAGTTTCTTACCAATCAGTGTCGGATCCAGCCGCTATTTCCGAATATGCGAAGCTTGCGAGGACCGCACTGGAAGCCTTGGGAGGTCGCGTGATCGTTGCAGACAAACCTGCTAAGACCCACGAGGCGGGGGTACAACAGTTGGTTGTCGTGGTCGAGTTCGAGAACCTGGAGAAGGCGATTGCCGCTTATGAAAGTGACCTGTATAAGCCAGCGCTCAAGGTGTTCGACAACGCCGCACAAAGGGATTTTCGTATTGTCGAAGGGCGATGATCCAGTTGAAAACCGCAACAGCTTCGGAGCTGCGGAGTCTTTCTTAGCGAGTAACGAGCAAACCGGAAATATGCGGGGAGTTGCGTTCTGATCACCACCAATCCGCGCCTGGGACTGGCGAGATCAACGGGTCGCTGGCAAGCAGCACGGCTGGCAATGGGGCCGACGCTTAGGCGAACATCGGCGCTGGTCACAGATAGGTCGTGATTTGATCCATCTTTGTACGGATTGCGACCAACAAGCTGACACTTTTCTGTATCGCGATTCTCGGACCGCATAGAAGGTAGTCGCGAGAAACCAGCCTCCTTGCTTTGCGAAGCTAAAAATCTGATCGTCAACCCACTGGCCGAGACGGACGGCGGTTCGCGACGACTCATTTGAATGTCGGGCCAAATACTGATTCTCAGAATCCAGAAATCCAGGACAGAGTTCGTTCAGCTCCTTGGCAAGCCAGTCTGGAACGCCATGTTCGCTCTCGATGATTGATCGGGCCCAGTGGTAGAACTCCTGCCATTCGAGATACTGGTTGCGCGCTTCCAATAGCAGTTGCCACGGGACACGACGAGCTTCGGCGGCGGCCCGTTCGCTTGCGTGCCGCCGAAGGTTGGACGCGAGCTTTCCGACCTGGAAACGTTTCTTTTTCTGCAACTGGGAGTTTCCCTCCATCACACCTGCGGAACTACGCAGACGTTATGGTTGCCGACCGAACGCCCATAGTGTAGCCGACTCCTTATAGGACGCAAGCAGTGACGATCCTCCCGAAACCGCTTAGAGCATGCGTCGAGCGTCTGCCGCCGCTCGAGAAAGGTGGCACGGGAAAAGCCGGGAAGTGTCTAACGGGGGAATTCGGTTTTACAGGATCGCGATCGCGTTGAGCCGTTCGAGCAGCAGACCAATGCGTGCCTGGCTTACGGCATCGGGAAGCAGATGTCCGGGGAGAGCGTCGATGAACGAATCGACTTCTAGCAGCCGCTTAGTTCCCGCCGCGATGTAGGAACGGACGTCTTCGGCAGCGTCCCTCAGTTCATCGACGAGTTCCTGCCTGCCGTCGATCACGGCAATCAGGTCTTCCAGATCGTGGCTAGACCAGTAGTCGTCCCGGCCCCGGCCTTTGAAAGCCTCGAGCTTCGTAGCACAAAAATAAGGAGCAGTGACGACGCGGATGGAAAGCCTAGATTTCAATGTTCGCCGTTCGGAAAATTCCATGGCTGGTTTGCACCACCGATTCGAGAATCCGAGAATCTTCTCGTCGAGTGGCATGAGATCCAGAGTGGTCATGGCTTTGAGCCAGCGACAGAGTGGCGCACCTTGACCGGCGTCCTCGGTGAACCCGAGGTTGCGAAGCCTCTCGGAGAACACCACGTAGTCCGCGTAGGAGGTGATCTCGGCGATTGCATCGACGTCAAAGGTGGGCCGAACCTCCGCTGCTGCCTGGTCCGTGATCAGCAGAGCCGTGGCGCAGCCTCCGACAAACACCAGATCGTCAAGCAGGGGCCTTAACAACTCCGCCGCGTCAGTGAGCAGTTCTAGATTGCGAGTGGGCATCAGTCTTTTTGAGACGCCGGGTCAGTAGACGTTCCGCAAGCTTGCGCTCTCGCGTACGACCGTCCCGAATGGCATCAACCAGTACCAGCAATTCGTACAGGGCGGGATCCCGGAGAGCGGCGATTGGAGCACTCTTGTAAAGAGGCCTGAGCGCTACCCCTTTGTCGTGACCGCCGGTGAACGGCCAGACCGGCGGCGGATCGTTTCCTGGGACAACTTCGCGTCTCAAAGGATCAGCAGCATAGGAAGTCAGTACCCCTCGGGTGATTTCGCCGCGTTCCGCTGGAAACGCGTACTTGAGGCCGTGAACTAAGAATTCTTCCAAGGCGGAAACGTTCGGCTTTTCTCTCAGTTCCGGCCCATGAATGAGATGGGCACTTCGCAGACGTTTGAGGGCAGCGTGTACTTCCGAGGAACTCATTGCCAGGTCCAGAGCGACTTGGGACAGCGGAGGACGACTCCCCGGGTAGGTGCAGAGTTTAAGTGCCACCATAATGTCCTGGGGCTTGAGGTTCATGGGGATATTCTATATTCGCGATTCGCGAATAGCGAACGTATTTTGCTAGTGGCGGTCCGGCGGGCCAGAAAGTCATGTCGAATCTGTCTTTTAGCTGGATTCTTCAAAGAAGCACACAAGTGAAGAGGGCCCATGCAGCCCCGTCCGTTTTGCAATTTGCCCCCGAAGCAAAGATGTCCTGGGTAGCTGGCGCGCGGACAAAGCACTGTCACCACCCTGTTCGCCTACAGCCGCATGAATCTTTGGAGCCGAGATATTTTGTGACGACTTCTTCCTGCATGAACACCGCCGACTCCTCCTCGACTCTTCAGACATCCCACAAAGCTCGTGGCCCCCACCCAAGGCGAGTAAAGCAAGACAATTGTCAGTTTGGACGTGATCGGAGCAACTTGAATAATCCGATCTTGAGCACACCACTCGATTTGTGTACGGCGATAAATTGTCAAGCATGCGTACCGAGACGATGCCCTGTCCATCCTGGCGATTAAGCGCTACCACTCTGTTTGCACGATATCCTCAGCTTCCGCCGCACTTCCGAGCATGCGGTAAGCAATACCGAACAGACGTGGACGCAAGGGAGAAGGGAGCGAAAGCTGACAGGCCATCGTCGTGTTTGTCAGTCTCTGCGTCGGCACGAAGGGGCGGAGGAGTCTGGGGTAGTTCGGTGGCGCTGGTTGGTTCATTGCTACTTGGATTCAAAGTTGCCATTTTTGCTCCTTCACATGAATCGACAGTCAGGTGTGCCCCTTGGCGACTGAACCTGAAGAACGGACAACGCTTCGCACCAACTGGGCAATCTCATTCGCGCCACATTCGGATCTTTCTCTACGGTGCCTCTTGCCCCTGGGCTATTTCGCTCGGGCCGGGTGTTGTGAACGTTACTGTCTTGGACCAACCGGGAAATACCTCATGGTTGGGCGCTCCCCTCAGCACACAAAAACTCGAAATGAGCGATCAAGAAGCAGCTGGCGGGGAATGGATCGGGATTGGAGAGCGGAAGTGCGTGTCGAGCGCAACAGGCTGATCCACAACAAACGAGCGACCTCTCCTGTGAGCCCGCAAGGGAGCTCCTTCGTCTGCAAACGCAGTGATCGACAAATCTGCCGGCGATCGCCGCGATGCAACTCTCATGCACGTAGATACTCTTACAGTGGGAGTTCCTGGGCGCATCAACTCCTGCTGAAATGCATCATCGTCTGGAGATACGACCGAAAAGAAGAAAGCGAGGATACCAACTGCGCCAAGGAGGTTTATCCATCTCACCTGTGGAGGCACAGACAAAGGAGATAGCGACCAGCCAGCAAAGTCTGCCAGGCGCACAAATAACGCGGAAAGGCCGCGGTCATATCCGACGGTCTCTATGTCAAGACGAAGAAGCGAAGGAGTCTGCGGTAGCGGCTCTTCTGCCATCAGGATTGCTGTAGTTTACTCTCGGCGGATCGTCGCTAAAAATGAATTTTTTGTCAAAGGGCCCGGAAACCGAGCCAGGAGCCCTAACGTTATCAATTCTTGATCCATTGATGATCCACGAACTCCTTCTTCCCCTTACGCGCTAGGAGGAGATGGTAGAGGGGTGTAGGCTTAAGTTCGCACGGAAAGGAGCATTTCAGTGACTCGACCCAAGACGAAAATATTGGTGGATGGTGGCGACCCGCAGGAAACTCGGCGGGTCAAGGAACTGTTGGGGTTTGTCGATGGACAGACGACCAACCCATCTTTGATTGCCAAGAACCCGCACATCAGGGAACTAATCGCGTCGGGGCACAAACTTTCAAATCGGGAAGAACTGGACGAATACAAGAAAATCGTACAGACAATTTCTCCATTGGTCGGCGATGCGGGAGTGTCTATCGAGGTTTTCTCGGATGAGAGGACAATGGCACAAGAGATGTTCGATCAAGGCCAGGAAATGTTTTCGTGGATTCCCAATGCGTACATCAAGTATCCATGCACGGCACAAGGCCTCCGTGCGGCACAGATATCAGTCGAGCGAGGCATGAGGATCAATATCACCCTTTGCTTTTCGCAACAACAGGCAGCGGCAGTGTACGCTGCGACGAAGGGCACAAAGCAACCTGCCTATGTTTCGCCTTTTGTTGGGCGTTTGGACGACGTAGGCCAGAACGGTATGGATGTCGTGAAGAACATAAAACGGATGTTCTCGAAAAGCGATGGTCACGTTCTGGTACTAGCAGCAAGCATCCGCAGCCTAGAACACCTGCTTTACTGTTTTGCGCTCGAAACGGAGCTTGTAACCGTACCTGCAAAGGTCTTGGAACTGTGGGCGAACAGCAATTTCCCAATGCCCGACAAACCGTTTCAGTACAAGTCCTCCGGTAAGCCGATCCCTTATCAGGAGCTTGACTTGGAACGACCGTGGGAAACGTTTGATATACAACACGAGCTTACACGCAAAGGCATTGAGAAATTCGCTGCTGATTATCGTGCAACGCTCTCCCGCTCCGCATAAGCGAGACTGAATTGTGATGCAGCGTCCGCTCTTGAAGAGAAGGTTGCAGGTTCTCAGGCGATGAGCGAGGTGCGAATGGGCCCAGGTTGCGGACCGAAGTAATCTCAACCCGCCGCGATGTTTGAAAAAATCGCAGAATTCCCGAATACGAACCGAACCATCGGTTCGATGACAGCCGGCATCTTGAATCTACTGCAGTGTCGAAATCGGCTGGGGAGGCAAATCATGGCAGAGACACCAGTGACGAACAAACCCGATTTGAAAAATGGATTTCCGATTCGCGATCTCCGCGATGGCAGCATGATATCGGGCCAGGCGGATGGCGAAGAATTGGTTCTGGCTCGTCGCGAGGACGAAGTTTTTGCCATCGGCGCCCACTGCACCCACTACGGTGGCCCGCTCGCAGAAGGCCTAATCGTGGGCGACACCGTGCGCTGTCCCTGGCACCATGCATGTTTCAGTCTCCGGAATGGCGAGGCGCTGCGCGCACCCGCTCTTGATCCGGTGCCTTGTTGGCGAGTTGAAAGAGTTGGTGACAAGATTTTTGTTCGTGAGAAAGTCCCACCGCCGGCTCCCAAGCGCGGTACGGCCGGTCCCAGCTCGGTTGTGATTGTGGGCGGAGGTGCCGCGGGTCTAGCTGCGACCGACATGCTGCGGCGCGAGGGCTACGACGGTCCTCTTACCATCGTGAGTGCCGACGCCTCTCCGCCAGTGGACCGTCCGAACCTTTCTAAGGATTACCTGGCAGGCGCGGCTCAAGAAGAATGGATTCCTTTGCGATCTCAGGACTACTATCGCGAGCGCCGGATCGATCTTCTCCTTCACTCACGAGTTTCATCGCTTGATACAAAAAGACGGCGGATAGTGCTTGAGAATGGCAAGGCGCTCGAATTTGGCGCTCTCCTGTTGGCCACCGGAGCCGACCCAGTCTGTTTGCCGATTGAAGGCGCGAATGATTCTCAACTCCATTATCTCCGCACGTTCGCTGACAGCAAGGCAATCATTGCCAAGGCAGCTTCAGCGAAACGTGTGGTGGTTGTTGGCGCCAGCTTTATCGGCTTGGAAGTTGCCGCATCACTGCGAGCCCGCGGAATCCTAGTAGATGTAGTAGCGCCTGCGAGCCAGCCGCTCGAACGCATAATGGGAGCTGAGGTTGGCCTCTTCATCCGCAAACTTCACGAAGGTCACGGCGTAACCTTTCATTTGGGAGAGACTGTCCGCCGGGTGAATGGTCGCACAATCACCTTAACCGGCGGAACAGCCGTGGACGCAGACTTCCTGGTCCTGGGTGTAGGGGTGCGTCCATCACTGGCCTTGGCCGAGCAAGCTGGGCTCGCCATCGATCACGGTATCTCAGTCAACGAATACCTCGAAACCAGCGTGCCTGGAATCTTCGCTGCTGGCGATGCCGCCCGCTGGCCAGATCCGCACACCGGCGAGCGAATCCGCGTCGAGCACTGGGTGGTTGCTGAGCGCCAGGGGCAAGTAGCAGCTAAGAATATTCTTGGCGGTCGCGAAAAGTTTGATGCTGTCCCATTCTTCTGGAGTCAACACTACGACGTGGCGATCAATTATGTGGGCCACGTCGAGAAGTGGGAAGCTATCGAGATCGATGGGAGCCTCGATGCGCGCGATTGTGCCGTGGCGTACAAGAAAGGCGGCCGCACTCTCGCTATCGCAACCATCTCTCGCGATCTCCAAAGCTTGCAAGCTGAGGCTGCCATGGAAGCTGAAATACGGCCGCAAAAACGAGAGGTCGCCTGACGATTGCGAAACTCGGAAGGCGATGATTTTCGACAGACCCTATCGCTGACAAAATGGATCTGTTTCCGCCGCAATATAATCTTGATAGGGCGGATCGTATCGCGTGCTCGTGCGTCACATGTCCGAAATGTGGGGCTTGGGTTGTGGTCAAACAGCAACACAGAATGGGAGAGGCCCAGGAAAAGTTTCGCACCACCTGCACCGCACCCGAGTGCGGGAAGGAATTTTGCTTCGAGTTGGGGGAGACGCGCGTGTTCGATCTGCCGCTGCTTCTTTTCGAGCGGCGGCACTTCCTCCGTTCTGAATTGTCCTGATGGCCTACAATCGCGCTCTTCCGGACGGTGGGCCCGACAGGCTGGAATTTAGTGCAAATGCGGAGTACCTACCGTAGAAATTGATTGTGCATATCGAGGGCTGAATTGTAAGACAGTCCCCGTATCAAGAACTCGAAGGATTTTTATGGCAAAGAAGCGCGGCAATCCGAATTGGGGCAAACCGGACATGCAGGCCGCGCCGGTCGTTTCCACCTCATTCGAGGAGGTCGTCAGGAAACTGCGGCTATCTCCAGCGGATTACGAAGACTCCCTCCA
Source organism: Acidobacteriota bacterium (assembly GCA_046728215.1). Taxonomy (GTDB): domain Bacteria; phylum Acidobacteriota; class Terriglobia; order Terriglobales; family Acidobacteriaceae; genus Gp1-AA133. The sequence continues at coordinate 16,751 of JBKPEB010000029.1, forward strand.
GCTCAAGGAGTGGGTGCGGAAGAATAAGGACCAGAAATACACTCCGGACGATCTCCTCAAGGTCTTGGGTTTCGAAGTGAAGGGGGACCTGTAAATCACCAACCTCTGGGTTATGAGCAATCAACACTCTCGTTGATCTAGTGCAACTTAACCCCGTTGTGGACGAAGACTGGCCTTCCCAACTTACCGGACCCAATCGATCACCGGGGCTTTTTTGAACAAGAATTCGACGGGACGCATGACCCCATCTCCACGCGGCGCACTAGCTTTGGTCGTTCAATTCACCTTGCTTTTTATCAGAAAAGGCGCATGCTAGGGCTCAACTACCGTCCGTTCATCTGTATAGGAGGGTAAGGCGATGATTACCAGCCCCTCGCCTCTAGGTCCTTCCCGTAACACTCCTGCCGCAAATAGCAGAAAGAGAGTCGCCGACCTTGAATCACATGCACGGCTTGTAGAAGAGCTGATTCCCAGATTCAAACACGAGCACGACAGGCAGTTTTATCGTGAAGTTGTGCAAAGCTACCGAGCAGTGGCGCGTGACCTTCTTCGGAAAGCATGGTCAGACGACAAAGGTCAAGACATCGCAGAATACGCTGTCATGCTCGCGGCGATCCTTGTAATCGTGGTGGGAACCATTCGGCTTGTTGGCTCCAACGTGAACACAGTCTTCTCCCAAGCCGCCAGTTCGATACAGTGATTCTGAGTTTTGCTCACACCAGTGACTATCCGATTGTGCCGAACACCGAGGTACGGCTTCCTTCCAATGACAAGGATGTACTCGCTCTGTTTGCGGGCAATCCCTTTGCGCGTGAGCCGCCGCACCGGATTCGTGCCGTACTCTGGCAATACTGGTTCACATCGATGGCAGAGAAACGTGCAAACGGAACGTGGTGGCGACGCCAGTTGGTGGGATTGTACGGGCCGACACTAGAGCGAGAACCGGACGGGAGCATCCGAGTGCTGGAATGGCCCACGGTGCTGTCGCGGGAATAAATCACCAATGAACGTGCCGGCATCTTCTGAGATGTGGCGTTGAAGGTGATTTGCGATGAGCCGTAGAGCGTGCGTAATTGGCGCCGGTCCCAATGGGCTGGCAGCGGCCATCGTTCTAGCCCAGGCAGGATTGCAGGTAGTTGTGCTCGAGGCGGAGCCTACGCCGGGCGGGGCGGCGCGCACCCTCGAATTGACGCTGCCGGGCTTCCTGCAGGATTTCGGATCGGCGGTGCATCCGCTGGGTGCGGGATCGCCATTCTTCTCGTCACTTCAACTGCGCGACTATGGCCTGGAGTGGATCCACTCGCCTGCTGTTTTGGCGCATCCTCTAGATGATGGCACGGCAGTGATTCTGGAACGTGACCTAGGGGATATGACCACTTCGCTTGGTGTCGACGGTGAGGCTTGGGGCAAACTCATGCAGCCGTTTGTTGAACAGTGGAGCGAATTTGCTCTGGAGGTGCTTCGCCCCTTACCCTCCATTCCGAGGCGTCCCTGGCTGATGGCGCGTTTTGGGATGAACGGTCTCCTTTCGGCTAGAGCTGTTGCGCGCCGGTTTCGCACCGAACGAACTCGGGCGTTGTTCGCGGGCTTGGCGGCCCACTCTTTCCTCAGTCTCGAGGAACCTTTGAGCGCAGCGTTTGGCATATTGATGGCAGTATCTGCCCATGCCATCGGGTGGCCGATCCCGCGCGGTGGTTCTCAGTCCCTCACAAACGCGCTATGCCGGTGGCTTTCGACACTCGGGGGCCAGGTGAAAACTTCGCAGCGGGTCGAGTCGCTGGCCACATTGCCTAACTACAACCTGTTTCTCTGTAACGTGACACCGCGACAACTTCTCAACCTTGCCGGATCACGACTGTCGGAGGGCTACAAGCGTCAGCTGGCAAGCTACCGGTATGGCCCGGGCGTATTCAAAGTCGATTACGCGCTGAACGCGCCCATCCCGTGGAAAGCATCGGAGTGCTTGCGCGCACGTCTTCCCATTACTAATCGCAGGTGGCATGTCCCCGCCTTTCGCCACAATGGCTATGGCACAGAGCGGATCGGGCCTCGACAACACCGGAAACGTCCCAGCCCGGTATGAATGGCAGCGGGAGAGGAATGTAATCCTTCGTGTAGCCTGCCCGAACTTTCCAGTCGATGGGATTTACCGAAGCAGCATGGACCGTGATCAGCAATTCACCGGAACCGGGTGTGGGAAACGGGGCGTCCTCGAACCGGAGCACTTCCGGACCGCCGTAATTGTGGACTCGCACCGCTTTCATGTTTTCCATTTCGCACATCTCATTGGGAATTTCAACGTTCAGGCTGGTTCATCAAGTCCGTTGGTATCTACGCTGAGATTGGCTCAGCCGAAACTCGTTTTGCGGTTTTAGGCACGAACGATTCGATCAGCGATTTGAAGCGAGGATTCTAATTAGAGAGGATGCGGCGCGGTCGGTGCAACGAGAGTGGCCACTTTTCGCGCAACAGCCCACTGCAAGACTTTCGACTCTGTGATTCATTTAACTCTTACCTTCGCCGCCTGTTCGAGTTTTTTCACAGCAAGCCATGGTGCGTGCGGTGTAGTCCACACGCCTGTCAGACTTCGGGCGTCGGTTGCGTTTGGTGACAGAATCATGCTTTTGCTTTCTCCGGTTGCTGCTCGATCATTTCATGGGTCGCGGCCCTATACTGATCAATTTGGATCAAACGGCGACGTGTCCGACTGCTACTATAGCAACAGGGGTGGTTACCACCTTCTCCTCTTTCAGGTCCTCTGACCTAAGCCAGTCCATCTGAAGTTCTCCCTTCTTAGGCTATTCAGCGGGAGAGCGGTTTGCACATGTATTTTGAAGCGATCTTGCGCGAAGTCGATCAACTCCACAATATCAGCACGGGCTTGAGAGGTTGGCGGAACAGCATCCGCACATGTCAGAAGCACTGATGAGATAGCGGCATACGTTCGCGATACTGCGCCCGTTTGGCAGTACTGGTTGTGGCCAAGGGTCCCAAGCCGATCTGAGTTGGCAGGCAATATGCCCGGAGCACAACCGTGGGACATTAGAACGTTTATGCTCGCTCGAACCGGAAGTCACCAAGAAGGGCGTCGTCATTTATGAACGCAATCAGTATTTCCTTCGGTCTCCTGATCGCGCTGGTCACGATCCTGCTGCTCCGCAGGATGCGCAACCCGAAAACACAGATCGCCGGCTACGGAACACAAACGATGTGTCCGTCTTGCGGATTGATTACATCTCGATTGAAGGCATGTTGCTTGGAGTGCGGCAAGCCTCTTACAGCGGTGGTGTATTCGATTGTAAAGAAATGAACACCGTTCACCTGATCGTTGCTCGGCGGAGAATAAAAGCATGAAAAACATCAAATTTGTTGTGAAAGTTAACCGTGGCGATACCCACGCTCCTGAATTTGTGCAGCGGGTTGATCCGACTCCTATCCACATGACAACCAACCGGAAGCGGGCTCTGGTGATGGGAAAATTCATGGCCGAAGACGCAGTCAAATCCCTCGAAAATTCCCGGCGCAGACCGGAGTTGGTGCCGGTACAGGACGGTGCCTAAGCTGTTTGGCTGGTTGAGGGGCCGCGGCCTCCTGCGAAGCTATCGTCGAAGTCGCCGGATCCTCCAAATGAACCACATGCGCGTTCGCCGACCTGTCGTCGCAGCCATGCTTGCCGCCGCGCGGATGCCTTCGTGGGGTACTAAGAAAGAAGAGCGATGAGTGTCAACGCAGCCTTCCGTGAACATAGCGAGAATCCGATACAGCCGATGCCGCAGCACCTTGCGTGTGCCGAAACATGGACCAGTAACCACAGGGCAGGGAGCCTGGTCGAACTGCCAGGCTTGACTGCATGGGTACATTCGCTGCCGGTGGGGCCAGGTCACGCTGGCGGCGATGTCCACTACGTGTCAGTGTGCCCGAGTTGCATCGTTTCGCGGATTGCGCTTGCCGATGTGAGCGGCCATGGACAGGCAGTGGCGGTGTTCGGCGAGAAGCTCCGAGAGCTCATGCAGCGGTACCTTCGCGACCTGGAACAGATCGCACTGATGCGGGATCTCAATCAGGCGGTTCGAGAAGAACTTGGCGACGAACACTACGCCACGATGGTGGCGGTCGGGTGGCACAGCCGTCGGGGTCTCGTGGTCATGACGAACGCCGGGCACCCTCCTCCTCTTTGGTATCGTGCCTCGCGCGACGAGTGGAGCTGGCTTGAAACACAACGCACGAGCGGGCGAGAGCGACTGGCCGGTGTCCCCCTTGGCCTGTTCGCCGACGCCACCTACGACCGGTTAGTCGTCAAACCACAATCAGGCGACCTCATTGTGTTATACAGCGACGGCGTCTCCGAAGCCACTAGTCCAGCTGGAAATGAACTCGGTCGGGACGGCCTGATGAATATGGCGCACGCGCTTGACTCGAGCTCCGCCGAAGCACTCGGCACGCAACTCGCATCCGCGCTCCGTGCCTTTCGTGGAGAGGGAGAGCTTCCGGATGATGAGACGATTATCGTCATGAGAAAGAACGATATCTGACGGTGCTTACGCGCGATGAGTGGACGTATCATCGTTCCACTGATTGTCCCTGAGGCGCGCCAGTGTAGCCTTTAGGTTGGGAGGAGGGATGGTTGCTGGGCAGTCCTCTAGGGCTCGAAGACGATCAGCTAGCCAAAGTGATTAATCGAGCGTTGCTTAATCACGAAACTGCTCGGCGCTGACGATGCTCCGACAGAAGTGTCAGCAGGCTGCAAAGAGCACTGATCAGAACGGAATCGACACCGTTCTGTTGGTTCGATTCTTCAGGTGCGCAGAACATGGCGATGCGAAAGGTTCTGAGGTCTGCTGCTGCAAAGGCAATGACACAGAACCAGACAGCTTTGTCTGGCTTCTCGAACGTGAATTATTACTCGGATGGGTGGTGGGTGGGCACCAGCAGCAGGAGCCCCGTAGCGCTGATGGGCACGATCGTCCAATCAGCCATGAGTTCGTTCCCTCACGTAATGGGCAGTAATTTTGAGCAGAGTTCGCACCCTCCCTCTGTCGTCAATTTCGAGACGGTTGATCCTTCAACAGCTGACACTGCTGAAGGCTTCGAACAACGGTATAAAGCCACTCAAAACATCAACGGAATCCCCATCGGAAAGCTAACTGCCCCTATTCAAGCCTGGGCCTAAGGCGACACAAAGTGGATTTATTGAGGACATTGCTAAGCCAGTCAATGCCGTCGCATTGATCGGACGTAGTCTTAGCCCCAAAGGTCGGGCGATCGGTTTTTGCTTCGGCCAATTTGGGACTGTCGATTCCGTCCCCCCGGCCCCCCTCTGGTCGGAAGCAAACTGGGGCCACGTTGTCGTAAGCCCTAAATTGGTTGTGAGTGATCCGCGCCGACCTCGTCCCTACAGAGAATTTCTAGCAGATTTGTGCAGTCGCTAAGTGGCTGTGCAAAACTTCCGCTTTTGACAAACTGAGTAGCCAGGGGATCCAGTCCTCCGATTCCTTCGGGGGCTTGGACGTGGGCCTATTGGGTCCAATCCCGAGCGAGTGAGATCCCTGCCAGCAAAAGAGCGTCCCGAGGGGGTCAATACCAATGGTGCATTTCTTGATCTACAAAGCGTCCCACTCGTTTGCTCCCCTTTGATCATCGAGGCGGGTCTGGATTTTCGCGACCCGCCCCGGTGAGCGAGGGTTATTCAGGCGGCTTTGCTTGCGGCAATTTTGTGGGTGATTGAGGTATATACGTCAAACGTCCGAATCTCGGGTTCTGTTTCGAGGAGATCCCGCACCGTGTCGTGGATTTTCTGGTACTGTTCGCGCTGGTACTCCTCGGCATCTTCTCGCTTGTTCCAAAAGCTCAATGCCAGAACCTGATCGGGCTTTCCAGACGAAACAAGTACGATCTCGTCCACGAAACCACGCTGCTTTTTCAGGATCGGGACTGCTTTGTCATTGATGGTATTGGCAAGCTCTTGCGATTTTCCTGGTTTGCTGGTCATTTCCACTACGCGTGTGAACATGTCCTTGCTCCTTTCTTAGCTGAAGGGTGAAAGGAACCCGCCGCGGGCGCCGCAGCGGATGAGGAAATTTACTAGAGGTTCTACGTTACCGCTGCCACTCGCTTGGAGTCAATTGTCCTAACCTGGTGCAGCGGTAGATGATCGCATTCGGGAGCACAATTTCCGCACAGGTCGAACGACGTAAAGGTGGGCCTTGGTTATGCTCGTGTTGGGCATGACGCTGTTGCTAGTTGCGACGCTGTCCGACACGTTGCCGACACTTCCGTAGGGCTGCCCTAGTGCCTCTGCTATCCTTGTACCCGGGGAAGCCTGACAGATCCAGCCTCTGCCATCAAATTCTGTAAGGGAACTGGACAGAAGGAAGCCGGTGCCGAAGCCAGTTCTATCGAAGCAAGCATCACGTTCACCCGGCGGCCTATACTTGGCTTCGCTTGATCCCAGGGCGGTAGCGCGGTCGCGTCGGGCCTATCTCAGACTGGTGTCACTCCCGGTGGGTAAAAGGCTCAAAAGCAAATGGCACGTGATCGACATTCCGATCGCGTCTCCGAAGTAAGACGCTTGTGGCTACAGCAGCTCAACGATAAGCGTACGGAGAATGTTGCGCGGGAACACCGCTCTCTGTTTACAAGCGCCCCTCTCAGACGAAATTTTCGAAATCAATTTCTCGAGAGACGCCACGCTCCGCCGACTGCAAAGGCGGCCGTAACTGTACATCACGCCGCGAAATCGATTCTCGTAATGGTGGGAGGTTCATGCTTCTCTTCGATCTTGCCCGCACTGCTGATCTTCGCTAGTTCCGCATTGAGTTCTGCTCCTACCAGCATTGCAAAACCTGTCCAGTAGAGCCAGGTCATCAAGGCGATGGCTGCGCCAAGAGTTCCGTAGGTCTTGTTAAAGTTCGCAAAATGGCGAAAGTAGAGGCCGAGCAGATACGAGAGCGCAATCCAGCAGCCGACAGCTAGGACTGCACCCGGCAGGGTCGCCAAGAAACGCTGCTTAACATTCGGAGCAAGGAAG
>JBKPEB010000030.1:0-143126 GCA_046728215.1 Acidobacteriota bacterium
GGGCTGAAAGGATTTCCCGAGGCGATCGAAGCGGTGTATCCCAAGACCGAGGTGCAGCTGTGTATCGTGCATCTAGTGCGGGCTTCGCTGAACTATGTGCCCTGGAAACAACGTAAGTCGGCAGCGGCCGATCTGCAGTCGATCTATCGCGCGGCCACCATGGCCGAAGCCGAGCAGCAGTTAGCAGAGTTAGAAGCGAAGTGGAAAGCCTACCCCAGCGTGAGCCAGGTGTGGCGGCGAAACTGGCCGCGCATCACGCCGTTTTTCAACTACCCGCCCGACATCCGCCGGGCCATCTATACCACGAACAGCGTCGAGTCGCTGAACCGCTCGCTGCGCAAGATCATCAAGACTCGTGGCGGATTTCCCAACGAAGAGGCGGCTCTGAAGTTGTTGTTTCTAGCATTGCGGCAGGCGGCGAAGAAGTGGACGATGCCGATTCACCACTGGCGCGAAGCTCTCAACCATTTCACGATTCTGTGGCCCGACCGAATGCCGGCGCTGGACAGGGTAGCGTCATGAACGCGCAAAATCCTTCTACATCGATGGGCGAGGAAAGAGGCGCTGCCCCTTCCCTCGCGCACCCATCCCCAAAAACAACAACCTGGTCATTTACACAGAAGAATTGACACACCTGACCAATTGCGCATGAACGCCGCTTTTCCACCTAACCAGATGTTTTGCGCATCCCATTCCTTGTGCGCAACAACTCCAGGCGGTGAGATGGAGCCTACCCAGCGTGCTGCCCTCTCCCATGCACGAATGTTCTGCGCATTGTTTACCGCGACCTTGCCCTTCTCGTCGAGTATCGCACTGCCTCCCTCTGATACCTGCCATTCCAGCGCGTCGCAGGTGAGAGCCTCGGATGCTGCTCCTTGCCACACATAACCCCAAAAATTCTTGTTGCCCTTCGTGCGCTCGCCTGCCTGGATCTGCCTCGCCATGACCTCCAGCTCGTCCCAGGTCGCTCGTGGTGCCCGATATCTTTATTTCCGCAGCAGGTCCGTGCGATAAAAGAACACGCCTTCGTTCAGGAAGGACGGCAAGGCTACAAGTCTGCCGTTCACAGTGTTGTTCGCAATCAGATCTGGAAGATAGGCTGCGATCTCTTGCTCCGGAATATAATCTCTGAGGTCGAGAAGGTGGTCGGCGAGAATCCCAGGCCAGATCACATCAATCACGTAAACATCTGGAACTTTGGCCCCGCTCTCCAGTAGTTTGCGAACTGTTGCCAACTGCTCCGCTGCTGTCTCGGGTGCAGGGAGGAACTCTACCCGAACTCCAGTCTGTCGTGTGAACTCTGCTACCTCGTTGAGGCGACGGTGATAGTCGCTGGTCGACCAGCCCTGGTCAATGAGAGTAATAGTGATCGCATTGGTCGACTGATCACGCCTGGAGCAGGATTCTCCGCCTATGGTGAGAAGGAGGCAAACGATTCCGAGCGCCGCTGTCCGAGTCAATACACGAATCCGGCGGCTCGCTTCTCCGCATGTTCTGGATGGATGCGCCAAGTCTGCCAACACCATGAGTCGTACTCCTACTATAGCGCCCGATCCCCGGATGTTAAATGCGGAACGTCGCTACCGCCACACGGCATCTCGCACGCCTTGCGGGAGATGACTCTAGAATCTCGTTTGAGGGAACGCTTGCAAACACCGACCTCCCCAAAGTAAGCGGCGTGCGTCAGGAGGAGACGGAGGCTCTTCGGAGAGGAACAATTCGCCCTCAGTTTGACTTCCTCGCTTACAGCTATGCCAGGTACGTTGTTAACCAGGTTTCATCTGGCACAAGTGCTAGTAGTCAGACCCACCCCAAGAGAGCAATCTCAATTACACCGTGGGGGCCCGACATGGTATCCATGCGCGTTCTCGTTGTGGAGGATTTCGCGCCCTTTTGGCAGTTTATCCGCTCGACACTAGCGGAGAGGCCAGAGGTGCAGGTCATCGGCGAAGTGGCGGACGGCTTGGAAGCGGTTCAGACAGCGGAGCTACTGGAGCCGGATCTGGTGCTCCTTGACATCGGACTCCCAACGCTGAATGGAATAGAGGCCGCTCGCCAGATTCGCAAACTTGTTCCGGCTTCCAAAATAATCTTCTTGAGCCAAGAGTCTTCTAGTGAGGTGGTGCAAGAAGCACTCAAATTGGGGGCCTGGGGCTACGTTGTAAAAACAAGGGCCGCAAGCGACCTGCTAGCTGCGGTGGACGCGTTTCTTGAGGGCAGACAGTTTGTCAGCGCTGGATTGGTGATTCAGAACTTCAACTGAACGTAAGACCCCCGACCGCCAGCAGCGATCATTCTGCCGTAGATGTGTCTATTCCTTCCCTCCGTAGCCGCGTCCCGCTTTGAGAAGCGGTGAATTCCGTGAGGCCACATTCCAAACAAACCGCAAGCAAACACGAAGACGGTAGGTTTGTCCAGACCCTTGAGTCCGGGAAAATGGATCGCAACTTTGGATGACAACACAATAGTTAACTTGGTGCCCGGGGCGGGAATCGAACCCGCACGTCCCGTTAGGGACTCGGGATTTTAAGTCCCGTGCGTCTGCCAATTTCGCCACCCGGGCAATTCGGTGGCCCAGTGCCTGTGGTCACATTGTAAGCTGTCTGTCGCGAATCTCGTCCTCGGGCCTGTACTTCCGCAGGAACTGCTTGCGGTTATGGCATTCCTCGCTTGGCTGCCAGACGTTGGTGCAGGAAAGCGATCAACGCGTCATAGTCTGCCGTGGACGCGGCAAAAACGCAAAAGCGCGGCCTTTGCCGCGCTTTTCCAAAAATCAGACAATGATGAAGAGAGGAAGAGTTGGACTATTGCTCGTTCGAGTAGCCAGCCTGCTCCGCCGAAGCACGCAGTTCAGCCAGCCGGTTGGAGTGGCTGCTGCCGCGGATCAGGCTATTGAGAAGTGCCATTGCCGCCAGAATCAGCAGCACATGGATGAAGCCCCCCATCGTGTGGGCGGTGACCAGTCCAGCCACCCAGAGACCGAAAAATAGTACGCCAAGAAGCAACATAAAAATCCCCTCGAGGTTCGGTGAGTTAAGAAGTTCCTGCTCATGCTGGGAAGCCCTCGAGCGGTCATCCCGATAAACCTGAACTTATTGCCTTTACCCTAGCAAATTGGAAAATTCAATGCGAAATAGGTAGTACAGCCCAAGGTCGCAACACCGACGTTCCGAAGGTAGGGCCGCATCCTTAAAAAGTCTTCGTTAATCGTCCCGCTTGGAGGGACTGGGGACTGAAGGCTTGTATGTCAAGGTCTTTCAAGCGTCCCTGGCTCCCAACTCATTAAAACTCAGTGGATTTTTCCCTGGGCCCATGCGACGCTTTGCTTTGCGGTACGTCTAATTTCCATGCCCGGGGCCCCGGACATGTTCGCGCAGAACTCTGTCGGCAAAAATTGGCCTGCGCGCCGTCCTCTGCTCATCTCAATTGTCCTTCACCTTGTCTTCTTTATGTTGCTGCTCCGGGGCCGCACCCCGATTTTCGTGGCTCCAAAGGCGACTCTAGGAGGAGTACACGGAAGCAATGTCACACATCTATATTGGGCGACCGGTTCCTCAAATCTGCCCGCGTCGGAGGGCAAAGGGGCCAAACCGCATCTGCTCTGGAAGAACTCCAGCAGGAAATTCGCAAAGGCCACACCCGAGCAAACAGCAGAAAGCAGCATCGCCGAAACCGCTTCCTTGCCGTCACCCACAGCCGGTTCGCCTTATGGTTCGCTGTCCGACGGCAGCGCCAACGGGGAGGAGATTCGCCCGGCGCTGCCTTCCGTGACCTCCGAACCGCGAGTTAATCCCGAAGACCTCCTGGGAATCGCCGAAGGCAACGTCGTGATTGAGATCACCATCGACGAGAGCGGGGCCATCGTCAGCAAGGCCGTGGTCCGGAGCATGGGGTCAGCCATTGATGCCAAAGTCCTAGCGGCCCTCGAAAATTGGCGCTTCCACCCCGCCACCCGCGACGGCGTCCCCATTCCTTCCAAGCAAGACGTCGTCTACCACTTCAAACCCCGCGCAAGCTAAACGTCTGCTCAAGTCTCGGAGTGTCCGCCGGTGGGGATTTCATGAGTCCGCGGGAGCGCGCCTCACTGCGGTTTCTTCTTCTTATTCCCGAAAATCCCCAAAACCTGATCCAATGGGCTCGCCGGATTCTGTTGCTGCGGTTGCGTCTGAGCGCCTGAAGCGTTGCTCTTCGGTCCACCCAACAATCCTTGAAGCGCACCCGTTAGCGACGCTGGATTCTGCAGATTCGGTACGAGCCCCTTCAGCTTCATCTGCGCAATCTGCTGGACATCCGGGGCGAACTTTGGATTCGAAAACGTCCCTGTCACGATAGCCGGCACAACGAGCTCACCCTGATTATTCGCCAGTGCCGTCTGCATGAAACCACCCACGCTGTTTCCGCCGGCCTTCTGACTGACGGCTTGCGACAACACCGCAGTCAGCCGGAGGTTCAGCGTCTCGTCCACCAGATTTGCGGTTCCCACCGTTCCCACACTCCCGATATCGAGCACAGCGTTCAGATTATTTGTCTGCGCCAGCCCGTTCCTCACCTGGATATTGCCGGTCATCTTGGAAATATTCGTCATGCCGGACGAAGATTGCGTGCCAGCATTCGGATTGAGAAATCCGGCAATCGTCGAAAGTTCGCGCCCGATGTTTGCCCCCGAATACTTCACATTGTTGAAGTTGAGGTCGATCGTCCCATTGAGCGCACGCATGATCTCCGCCGAACTCAGCGACTTCACCGGCCCGGAAGCGCGCATGTTCAGGTTCATCGTGCCTTCGCCGTTGAGTTTGTCGACCGAAGTCACACCGTACGCCTTGGCCATCGCCAGGATCGCAGGCAACTGCGCATGGGGAGCCCGCACCGTCGCGTCGACGGTCGGCGTGGCTGCTTGATAGTTGTGCACCGTGAACTGGCTATTCAGCGTCGTACCGCCCGAGGTGACATTGAACGAGTTCGATTGCACCTGCGATGGCGTCAAGTTCAAGTTCACGGAGGAGATCTGCACTGGCTGAGCAATATTCTTTCCGCTGAGCTGGATGTTGCTGCCTGTAATGGTCCCGTTCAGCGCGGGCTTGTCAGCCGGCCCCCGTACCTGGATGTTGGCGTTCACGTTGCCCGTCGCCGTCGTGCCCTGCGACAGCGCCACACCCGATGCAGCCGCCAGCTTCGCAGCCTCAACGATTGACACGTTCGCAGCCTTCGCGTTGATATTCAGCACAGCCGGCGTGGGCTTCGCATTCACCGTTCCACTCAACTCCAGCGGCGTCGTGCCCAGCTTCACGAGCAGCTTTTGAATTGTGAGCATATCGGCTACCAAGTCATCGGCGAGATCGTATTGCACACTGATCGGAAACCCGAGTTCCATGCCTTTCACCTTGGCATTCTGAATCTGCGTCTGACCCTGTGCCGTGAGTTTCCCCGACTGGCTGTTAATCTTCGTCTCGCCGCTGAGGATTCCGTCCGTGCCTTCCAGTGCCGGTGAGTTTACGAATTTCGCAAAATCAGCCAGGCCCACCTGCTTCAGGCTCAACGTCCCGTGAAACGGCGTCGCTGCCGGATTTCCTTGCACGATCGGGCCGCCGTCGGCTTGCAGCTTCGCCTCTTGCGACGAACCCGCCATGCGGACCGCGGCATTGACACTGAACTGGCTGTCGGGCGAGAAATTCTTCAGAGTCACGTCAATGTGGTCATACAGCGATGGCGTCTTTCCTTTCGCCTGATCGAGTACCGAAATCTGTCCGTCGCTGACGGTCAGCTCTCCAAGAGAAAACTGCTGGCCGCTTGACGCAGGCTCCGTCTTCGCTGGCGTTGGTTTCGAACTTGGCGGCGGATTGGACGTTCCCCCACCACTTGGCGCAGTTTGCGGAACCGCACCTTCTGCTGGAGGCCCCAGCGATGCAAAATTCCACTCGCCCGCCGGATTCTTGATCAGGTTGACGACCGGCCGTTCCAGATTGATGGAGTTGATTTCGACATCCTTGTGCAGGAGTGGCATCAATTTTACCGACACGTCCAGACCCTGCGCCTTGACGAATGCCACGTCGCGGCTGAACCGCGGATCGTCGCTGATTGTCGGACTCTGTACGCGAAAACGTGGCGGGAACAAACTCAGGTGCATTTCCCCGAGCGTCACCTTCCGTCCTAGCCGTTGCTCCAACTCCGACTGGATCGTGCCACGGTATCGATTCACATCAAACGTCGCAGCAAAGATGAGGAGACCCGCAATCACCACGACAACCAGGATGCCCGCACCTAAAAGAACCTTGCGCATGATCTCCTCCTTGGCCCTGCCCCATCACTTAGATGATATGCTCCCGGACGAGTGTAGAGATATTTCCAAATTCCTATGGCCTGATGAACACTGTCAATAATTCCAGACAGAGAAGTTCTGTAGGGAATTCCAGACAGAGAAGTTCTGTAGGGGAAAGGGCCTACAGGCCAGAGCGATGACGCTGTCGCCAACGACCGCCAGAAAACGACCAAGAGCCAACGGCCACGGAATATCAGTACCAGCTATGCCGCTTTCTATCCTGGCGCCTTGGCCTGGGGATGACCGTGCTCTGCCGCCGCATGCTCAATCGTGGAATTCAGTTGGCCTCCCACGAGAAACGCGAGGCCCGTGATGTAGAACCAGAGCATCAGGATAATCACCGCGCCCAGCGATCCATAGGTCTTGTTGTACGTATTGAAGAAGTGCGGATAAGCTCTCAGAGCCGCCGAGGCCGCCGCCCAAAGCACCACGCCAATCACGGAGCCCGGCGTAATCCAGTACCAGTGGCGCTCCTTCACATCCGGCGCGAAATAGTAGATGAGCGCAAACGCGATCACAACAAATGTCAGCGCCAACCCCCATTGCAGTATCTTTCCCAACACCAGCACCGCCGAACTCCACCCCAGCATTCCGCCCAGGTACTGTAAGACCGAGCCGCCGGCGAGTACCAGCAGCAGCGCCATAATAATGAGGAAGGACATCGTAATGGTCAGTCCGATGGAAATGAGCCGGACCGTGATCCACGATCGACCCTCGTGGACTTCATAGGCCGCGTTCAGCGTCGAAATCAATTGCATCATGCCGCCCGACCCTGCATACAAAGCGAACAGCAGGCCGAACGTCAGCGTGCCTCCCGATGAGCCCCGCGTGACTTCACTGAGCGTGTTGACCATCAAGCTGTACGCGGCCGGTGGCAGTACCTGCTGAAAGTAGAAGAACAAGTCGTCGCGCAGCCGGCCGCCAGTCGACGCGAATGCCCCAAGCAAAGCGACCAGAAAGAGCAGGAGAGGAAAGACCGCCAGCAGAAAGTTGTACGCAAGCTCGTACGCACGATTTAGCAGGTCGTTCTGATTCAGTCCGCCCCATGCCCGGCGGCTGAGTTCCCGCCAACTCAATCCCCCCATATCCCAGATCGAACGTATTTGCTCGCTCGTGCTCAGCACAGAATCGGACATGGTGTTGCCCTTAGGGGCCTTGCGGATCGGCGCTTCGCGCCATTACTTTACGGCCTTCTCCTGAGAGCGCAGCATGTGGCACTCTTCCGGAAGCCAATCTCGTCTGATGCCCATTTTGGTGAGGCTTGTTGGTCGTGCTGTTCATGTAGAGCCTGAGAGTATGCCTGGGGAGCCCAAGGTTCGCGTCTGCTCGTTGGACGCAACCTGGGCATTCTTTGAACAGTCATGCGCGTTCTGCCGGACTTAGGCTTCCACTTGACCGAGCCTTGCTTGCCTCCTAGACTCGAAGCCGCTTTCGGCTCCGAAACAAAGTTCCTGCATCGCCTCTCTTCCGCGGAACCCGTTGACGACCGCGCGGGGATGCACGTCAGCCACGGTCACTCCGACCACAGCCGTTTCCCAAACCTTACCTTCGGAGGAGATTATGACTTCCATCTCACGACTGACCCGCCCTGCTATCTGTAGGTTGTTTCTTCTGCTTGTCTGCGTGGCAATCCTTGCCGGAGTGGTAAGTGGCGCGGTCAACCCGGCGACCGTCCGCATCCACTACAACCGAACCGCCGGCGACTATTCCGGCTGGCAGCTTTACACCTGGTACGGCGCGCTGAATCCGAGTCCGCAATGGAATCCGGCACAGCCTCCCGACGGCACGGATACATTTGGTGTGTTCTTCGACGTGCCGGCGATCACCACCGACACAGGGCTGAATTTCATCCTCCACGACGTAACCGGCAACATCAAGAACTGTCCCAATGACATGTTTTTTCCGTTCCCCACGGGTTTTGCCGCGAGCGGAGCGGATATCTGGCAATTGCAGGACGACTGCACCATCTATACGTCCGAGCCGCCACGCCAGGTGGGCGACGTTCACAAAGCCCATGCGCATTTCGTTACCCGTGACACCGTTGCATGGCCCAACGCGGACCCGAGCAATACCTTCCGCCTCTATTACTCCCTGACTGGAGGCATTTCTTCCGGAGAAGCCGGAGTTACCGGCGGACAGTCGATTCCGCTGACCGTGGATGCAAGTGGACTTTCACCCGCCGTGCTCGCCAAGTTTCCAGCGCTCAGCGGAGCCCTCGCGCTAAAGATAGGTTCCCCCGACCTCGCCAACGTTCCGTCCTTCCTCAAGGGCCAGTTGGTGGTCGCGCGCTTCGATGCGACTAACACTTTGCTCGACGCCACCGCCTTGCAGATCCCTGGGGTGCTCGACGATCTGTATACCTTCAGCGGAAGCCTCGGCGCTGTTACTCGAGGAGAAAGTGGTGTCAGCTTCAACGTTTGGGCTCCCACCGCTCAATCGGCCAAGCTCCATATATATGACGCGGCCACCGGTCCAGAGTCTGCCGTCCTCCCCATGAGCTTCAATTCTCGGACTGGTGTGTGGAGCGCGACAGGCAAAGGGAACTGGATCAACCGCAAGTACTACGCCTACGAAGTGCAGGTCTTCGTGCGCAGCACCGGCAGCGTAGAGACCAACATCGTCGCCGACCCGTACTCCCTCGGCGCCGCTGCGGGCAATGGCCGCAGCCTCATCGTCGACCTTGAGGCTAACCGCACCAAGCCGAGCAATTGGGACGAGCAGGACCGGCCTCATCTCGCTGGCCCGCAGGACATCGTTCTCTACGAACTCCACGTCCGCGATTTCTCTACCAGCGACGCATCGGTTGCCGCTCCGGACCGAGGCAAGTTCCGTGCCTTCACCTATCAAAACTCCGACGGCATGCGCCACTTGAAGGCATTGCAGCAAGCAGGCCTGACCCACATCCACCTGCTGCCTTCCTTCGAGATCGCCAGCATCCCGGACAGCGGTTGCACAACTCCCGTGGTTCCTGCGGCTGCGCCGGATTCCACCGACCAGCAGGCGGCGATCAGTCCCACCCGCGATCAGGATTGCTTCAACTGGGGTTACGACCCGGTGCTCTACACGGTGCCCGAAGGCAGCTACGCCAGCAATCCCAACGGCCTCGCTCGCATCGCGGAATTCCGCCAGATGGTCGAAGCTCTGCACGAGGCAGGCCTGCGCGTGGTCATGGACGTCGTTTACAACCACACCTCTTCGTCCGGCCAGGACAACAACTCGATTCTCGATAAGCTTGTCCCCGGCTACTACTATCGACTCGACCAGAACGGCTTGGTGGAAACCAGCAGCTGCTGCCAGGACACGGCTGCGGAGCACAACATGATGGGCAAGCTCCTCACCGACTCGGTTCTGACCTGGGCCCGCGAGTACAAAGTCGACGGCTTCCGCTTCGACATCATGGGCTTCCATCCCAAGCCGCTGGTCGTCGCTCTGAAGGCGAAGCTCGCTCGCATCGATCCTTCGATCTATGTCTATGGCGAGGGCTGGAACTTCGGACAAGTCGCCAACAATGCGCTGTTCGTGCAGGCGTCCCAAGCCAACATGGCGGGTACCGGAATCGGCACGTTCAATGACCGCATGCGGGACGCCGTCCGAGGAGGCGGACCGTTTGATGGCAGCACATCGCTGGTCATCAATCAGGGATACATCAACGGCCTCTGGTACGACCCGAACGATCTAGCCGCGCCCGCAACACCGGTCCAGCAAGACACGCTCAACCGGAACGCCGATTGGATCCGCTTGGGAATTACGGGAACGCTGAAGGACTACGTGTTCATCGACAAAGACGGCAACACGAAAACGGGCGCCCAGATTGACTACTTCGGCCAACAGGCGGGTTACACGCTCAATCCGCCGGATGTTATTAACTACATCTCGGCCCATGACAACTTAGACCTGTTCGACAACGATCAACTTAAAATGCCGGTCGAGGCACCCATGGCCGATCGCGTGCGAGTCAACAGCCTGGGAGTGGGACTCGTATTACTGTCACAGGGCGTTCCGTTCTTCCATGCCGGCGACGACCTGCTGCGTTCCAAATCGCTCGACGCCAACAGCTACAACGGCGGCGACTGGTTCAACCGCCTTGACTTCACATTCCAGAGCAACAACTGGGGCGTCGGTCTGCCGCCTTCCTGGGACGGCAACCAAAACAACTGGCCGGTCTTTCAGCCGTTCCTCGCGAATTCCGCTCTGAGTCCCGCCTATGGCGACATCACACAGGCTAGCGCGGTATTCCAGGACTTCCTCCGGATCCGCAAGAGCTCGCCGTTGTTCCGCCTCACCACCGGCAACGATGTGAAACAGCGCTTGAAGTTTTACAACGTCGGTCTGGGGCAGGTGCCCGGGCTCATCGTGTACGCGATCTCCGATCAGTTCAGCCCGCGCCTCGATCCTCGCTATCGCAGCGTCGTGGTGCTGAGCAACGCAACTAAGACCGCGGTCAGTTACGTCGTGTCCGACTACCAGGGACATCGTCTGGCGCTGCATCCCGAGCAAGCGGACGGTGCAGACCCAGTTGTGAAAACCGCAACCTTTGCGCGCGACACCGGGACGTTCACGATTCCGGCTCGCACGATTGCCGTATTCGTGGAACGCCGCGACCGCTAAGCCTTTGAGCTCACGAGACCGGGGGGATCCCCCTCCCCCGGTCTTGTGGAATCAGAGGGTTATGCGTGAGAGAGAGCACCAAAATCTTTGGTTTCAAAGACCTTATAGGCAAAGTATTTCCGACAAAAGGACTTAGCGTCGGCGACGTTAGGGCGTCGGGAACACGCCCAGCCAGTTAGCCATAACCCAATAGGAGTGACAGTGAATAGGACATCAATCACAGATGAGTGTGATGGACTGTCGGCCCTGTTTTAGTTAGGTCGTGATAGCCGCAACTGTGAATGTGTAACATTCGAGGCCGGGTGGCTCACACAGCAGGGTGGGTGGCGGGGGTGCCTCTCGAGTTGTGTGGGCCACCCGCCAAACGAGCTTCCCTCTCTCCGCCTTTCTCCTGCACAAAGCCGATGAAGAATGCCCTGGCTGGGTGGCCCAGGTCGCCTTCAAGTTAAGGGGTGCCCCACGTCTCGCGGTTTTCGAGACGTGGGTTCTGGCCGACGTCGAACCTTCATCGTGAGAACTTGCCAGTCATTGACCTTCACGACACCACGCTCTCCGAAAGCATAGTTGCGAAAACTGCTCCAGCGCCACATATCAGGAGACTCGACCAGTCCGCGCTTGACCGGGTTGCGGTGCATGTAACGCAGCTTTTCAATCCGCTTGCGCTCCGTCCAGACGTTGAAGTCGTAAAACCGCGGTTGCCAGATGTGATGGGGCGTATTGTCGAACAGATCGGGTTGCTGAAGATTACGCCGGCGCCGTTGTTCGGCCAGGACGCGTCGGGTGGTGGCCCATTCAATCTGACCTCTACTTTCCCCCCATCCGCTTCTTGCCTTCCATCATAACTCTTCTCAATATCCGATTTATTCGCGTCTGGTAGCCCGGGCCTTTGGACTTGAACCAGTCCACCACTTCCGCATTCACGCGCAACGAGATTCTCCGCTTTCGCGGCCGGTTCCAGCGCGCCTCCGCGCCCATCTCCTGATCCGCCAGAAATAACAGGTCATCTTCCACCGAGGCGTGGTGCAGGTCGCCAACTCTCCCCGGCCGCGTCCGTGTCTTTTTCCGACTTGATTTCTTGTTCTTGGTGTCATGACGTTATCGTATATTCTATGTCGTCATGACGTTGTATTCCCGGCACATTTTGGCGGGTTGCCCCACATAACTCGAGGGTACCCCATTCAATCGCGTTCGTTCTGTGCGGTTGAGTGGGGTTGCGATGCTGCCGCTACCTCATCAAACCCACCAATAAAAAAGGTCCCACCCTTTTGGAGTGAGACCTTTTTGCTACAAGCCACTAGCTAGCAGCCGTCTTTAGTACATATCCCCCATGCCGCCGCCGTGCCCGCCGCCGCCGACCGGAGCTTTCTTCTCTTCCGGTATCTCGGCCACCAGCGCTTCCGTGGTCAGCATCAGCGACGAGATCGAGCCCGCGTTGGTCAGTGCCGTCCGCACCACCTTCGTCGGATCCAGCACCCCGGCCTTCACGAGATCTTCATAGTCACCGGTCAGCGCGTTGTACCCGAAGTTGTTGTCCTTCGAGTCGTTGATCTTGCCCAGCACAATCGCGCCTTCTTCGCCGGCATTCTCGGCGATCATGCGCAGCGGCTCGGTAATCGCCCGCTTCACAATGTTCACGCCGATCTGCTCGTCGCCTTCCACCTTCTGCTTGTCCAAAGCCGACACGCAGCGCGCCAGCGCCACGCCTCCGCCCGGGACGATGCCTTCTTCCACCGCCGCCCGCGTCGCATGCATGGCGTCTTCCACCCGAGCCTTCTTCTCTTTCATCTCGGTTTCAGTCGCCGCGCCCACCTTGATCACGGCCACGCCGCCCACCAGCTTCGCCAGCCGCTCCTGCAGCTTCTCGCGATCGTAGTCCGACGTGGTCTTGTCCACCTGGCTGCGGATTTCCTTCACCCGGCCTTCAATCTCCGGATGCTTGCCCTTGCCCTCGACGATGGTGGTGTTGTCCTTGTCGACGGTGATCTTCTTGGCCTGGCCTAGGTCGCTCACCTGCACGTTCTCGAGCTTGATGCCGAGATCTTCGGTGATGGCCTTGCCGCCGGTCAGAATGGCGATGTCCTGCAACATGGCCTTGCGGCGATCGCCGAAGCCCGGCGCCTTCACCGCGCACACCTGCAGGGTTCCGCGCAGCTTGTTGACGACGAGAGTAGCGAGCGCTTCGCCTTCCACGTCCTCAGCAATGATGATGAGCGGCTTGCCGCTCTTGGCGATCTGCTCGAGCAGCGGGAGCAGGTCCTTCATCGAGCTGATCTTCTTTTCGTGGATCAGGATGTAAGCATTCTCCAGTGCCGCTTCCATCCGCTCAGGATCGGTCACAAAGTACGGCGACAGGTAGCCGCGGTCGAACTGCATGCCTTCGACCACTTCCAGCTGCGTCTCGAGCGTCTTCGACTCTTCCACCGTGATGACGCCGTCCTTGCCGACCTTCTTCATCGCTTCCGCAATGATCTTGCCGATGGTCTCGTCGTTGTTTGCCGAGATCGTTCCCACCTGCGCAATCATGTCGCCGGTGACGGGCTTCGAGAACTTGTCGAGCTCGCCCTTCTCGCGGTTGCCCTCCTTGTCGAGCTTGCCGCAAATCACGGAAACGGCCTTCTCGATGCCGCGCTTGAGCGCCATCGGGTTCGCGCCCGCAGCCACGGTCTTGACGCCTTCGCGATAAATCGCCTGCGCCAGAACGGTAGCGGTGGTGGTCCCGTCGCCCGCGACGTCCGACGTCTTGGAGGCGACTTCGCGCACCATCTGCGCGCCCATGTTCTCGAGCGAATCCTTCAGCTCGATTTCCTTCGCGACGGTGACGCCGTCCTTGGTAATGGTCGGCGAACCGAACTTCTTCTCGATGACTACGTTCCGTCCCTTGGGACCGAGCGTAACTTTCACGGCGTCCGCAAGTAAGTTAACGCCGCGCAGAATCGCCTGTCGCGACTCCTCGCCATGCACAATCTGCTTTGCCATTTGCTTCTTCTCCTGAATGCGTTGTGAATTTAGGTCACAGGTCACAGGTGTCAGGTCTCAGGAAATGCACCACTGGACGCTGACCACCGACCACTTAATCACTCGAACTTCTATTTCCGCGATCCCGCCAATTCCTTCTTGCTCGCGCCAGCGGTTGCACCCGACAGAACGCCGAGCACTTCCTCTTCGCGCATGATGATGAAGTCCTCTCCATCAATCTTGATCTCGGTGCCGGAATACTTTCCGAACAGCACCCGGTCGCCCTCTTTCACAGCCAGGGGAAACACCTTGCCTTCGTCATTGCTCTTGCCGCGACCAGCGGCGATGATCTCGCCTTCCTGCGGCTTATCCTTCGCCGAATCGGGGATAATAATCCCGCCTCGGGTGGTTTCGGCTTCTTCTACGCGACGAACCAGTACGCGGTCGTGCAAGGGGGTAAACTTGGTAGCCATGTTTTGCAGACTCCTTTCGCTATGTCTATGGTTTTGCTTGGGTTAGATTGCTTTTTGTCTTGATGCGCAGGGAGCTGTTAGCACTTGTCCCTGGTGAGTGCTAATGATACGGACTGAGAGCTGCGCTTGTCAAGGCGGGCGCGAAGAGAGTCCCCTTCCGAGCAGCGAAAGTTCCGGTGGCCGCGGAAGTGACAGGTCTCGCCGCTCTGCTTAGAATGAGGGCACTATGACACGCAGATTTGGGGCGTTCGTAATCGCTGTCGGAGTGATTCTGTTGGCTGGGGCGGCTTGGGCGAGCGATCCGTCGGCGGCGCTCAGCTTCCTGGTGTTGAAGGACGATAGCGGAAAGCCCGTGCGCAATGCGGCCGTGGTGCTGCATCCGGTGAATGAGCGCGGTAAACAAAGCCGCGGCGGATTCGAACTCAAAACGGATAGCGACGGCAAGACTCATTTTGAGGGCGTGCCGTATGGCAAGTTACGCGTGCAGGTGCTGGCTCCGGGGTTCCAGACGTTTGGGGAAGACTACGACATTGCTGAAGCGGAGAAGGACATCACGATTCGACTTAAGCGTCCGCAAAAGCAGTACTCGATTTATGACGACCATTCCAACGACCCAAAGAGTGAAACCAAGGAGAGCAAGGACGCGCAGACGAATAATAAAGAGAAGGATAAGGATACGCCCCCACCGCAGTGAGGTTCGAGTCGCGAGTCCCGAGCTGCGAGTACTGGGTTGTGAATTCTTCTTAGCCGGGCGAAGCAGGGACACCTGCGCGGTGATCGCTGACGCATGCCGTGTGCGGGAACTGCTGGTAGCTTAGAGTGCGAGAATCATGAACTATCTTTTGAAGACAGAGCCATCCGTATATTCGTTCGAGAATCTTTCGCGGGATAAAAGCACAGTGTGGGATGGGGTGACAAACCCGGTCGCGGTGAAGAATTTGCGTGGTATGAAGCCTGACGACCGGTTGGTGATTTACCACACCGGCGACGACAAAAGCGCGGTGGGCACGGCGTCGGTAGTGTCGGTGGATAATTCTGACCCCAAGACGCCGGTGGTGAAGATCAAGTCCGGGAAGGCGATTCGTGCGCCGAAGAACCTGGCGGAGATTAAAGGACAGAAGCTTTTTGCGGATTCGCCTTTAGTTCGGCAGGGCAGGCTTTCGGTCGTGCCGTTGAGTGATCCGCAGTACGAGTATCTTGTCGGGGCGTAAAGGCTTGCGGCCTTGCAATGGCGGCAGTCGTGTCGAACCCCGAATTTCTGCTATCGCCGCGCGGGTCCCCTTCGACGGGGCTCAGGGCAGGCTTTCGCAACGCTCAGGATGATATACGGAGGGGATGTCCTGCTCGGCTTGGATTCGCATCGACGGGCGCATTGCCCGATTTCATTGCTCAACAAATTCTCCTCCTTTTCCACCCTTTAGGGGTTCCGGTCTTACACCTTTGATTAACTGGTTAACCATCGCAGGGGTCCCCTTTCAAGCTATATCGAATAAACGGAAGGCACAGTAGAATAGTAGAGTGATGCCAACACCTTCCACATTCTTCACTAAGCCGTTGTTGCTCGCGGGGCTTCTCGCCGGCAGCATTGTTATGAGCTACGGACAGACCTCCACTCCAGCCCCGGCGACGAAACCAGCGGCCAAACAGCCGGCGACCGCGACCGGCAAAAGCACAACGGCAAAGCCGGCTACGGCGGCGCCAGCCCTGAATACCACGAAGGACAAAGTCAGCTACGCGATCGGCGCGGATTTGGGCAACAAGCTGAAAACATCATCGATCGACATTGATCCGAACATCCTGACGCGTGCGCTGAAGGATGTGCTAACCGGCGCAAAAACCGCCATGAATGACGAAGAGATTCGCACCACGCTCACGGATCTCACGAAAGACCTGCAGGCGAAACAGGCAACTCTGAACAAAGAGAAATCCGACAAAAACAAGAAAGAGGGCGAGGCGTTCCTGGCAGCCAACAAGAGCAAGGAAGGCGTGGTTGCCCTGCCGAGCGGGTTGCAATACAAGATCATTAAGGCAGGAACCGGTCCGAAACCAACAGCGGCTGACACGGTGGTCTGCAATTACAAGGGGACGCTGATCGACGGGAAAGAATTCGACAGCTCTTACAAGCGGGGACAACCGGCGACTTTCCCGGTTGGCGGAGTGATCAAGGGGTGGACAGAAGCCCTGCAATTAATGCCGGTGGGGTCGACGTGGCAGTTGTTCATCCCGGCCGATTTGGCGTACGGCGACCGTCAGGCGGGACCCGACATCACACCGGGCGCGACGCTGGTCTTCGAGGTGGAGTTGATGTCGATTCAACCCAAGGCCGCGGACACGAAGGGCGACGCCGACGACAAGGGCGACGAAAAGAAGGATCAGGCAGATAAAGCCACCACGCCGCCACCTCCTCAGAAGAACTAAGCGTTTCTTGATTTTGGGGTTTCTCAAAAGAGAAGCTTCCGGATTCGAGCTTTGAGTAACGAGCAAACACAGGCCCTGCTCGGGTGAGTAGGGCCTTTTTATTGGGTAGTTCAGGAACCACAGCGTCGCGGACGGTCTCGGCGAGCTATTCGGGAGACATCGGACATCAGACAGCGTTTCCCCGGTGCTTAATCAGACGGTCACGCAGAGGCGACGCAGACGTCGCTGAGTTCGTCATTGAATCTTTCGGCCATCGGTCAAGCGGTGGACTTAGACGGCGGTGGTGACGGGATTGACCGGACGCGTCAGGTTTTCAGGACTCTCTGGGAACATCCGGGTTCGGTGCAGGCGTAGGTGATACGGTTGTGTTGGCGGTCGAGGCTTAGGATGAACATCGGGCGGCCGTGCATGTCGCAACGGGGCTGGTCGTGAGTAATTTCTGGAGGGACATCTCGTTTCGGGTTCACATAGCCGACTCGCTCGCCGAAGCAGCGTCCACAGAACTTCTCGGTGCAGCGGAAGAAATCGATGGAGTAGTCAGTATTGTAGGGGGCGAGGCAGGCTTCCATGGTGCGGAAATGTTTGTCACAGAGAGGGAGAATGTCCGTCCGCATGCGTGAGGGAGTTTAGCATTTGGAGGGCAGGTTTCAGGTCTTGGGTGTCAGGACTCAGGGTTCAGGAGTCAGCTGCGAGCGGAGAAAAGCTTTTGACCGCGAAGGTCGCTAAGAAAATCCGCGAAGGGCGTGAAGAGCGGCAACGATCGCATGTTCAGGTGAAGTTCTTGCGGAGTTCGCGGCGGAGTATTTTTCCTGACGGCGTGCGGGGAACGGCTTCGACGAAATGGATTTCCCGGGGCTGCTTGTAGCTGGTGAGGCGTTCAGCGACAAAGCCGCATAGGGATTGCTTCATCACTTCGTCGGAGGCCTGGCCTTCGCGGAGAACGACGAAGGCGCAGGGAATTTCTCCGGCCTCGAGGTTTGGACGGGCAACGACTCCGCAGTCGCGCACGGCGGGGTGCTCCATCAGGACGGCTTCCACTTCGGCGGGGGCGACCGGGAAACCCTTGTACTTGATCATCTCCTTGCGGCGGTCGAGGATGTAGAAGAAGTTGTCGTCGTCGCGGTTGACGATGTCGCCCGACCAGTACCATCCATCACGCAGCACGGCGGCGGTGGCCTTCGGTTCCTTCCAGTATCCCAACATAAATTGCGGGCCGCGCATGACGAGTTCGCCTGGTTCGCAGGCGGCTACTTCACGGTCGTTGGCGTCGAGCACGCGGCATTCGGTGAGGGCGAGCGGCTGTCCGATGGACGCAGGTCGGTTGAGGGCCGGCGGATCGATGTAGCCGAGATGCGTGACGGGGGAAGCTTCGGTCATGCCGTATCCCTGATTGACGGGGATGCCGGTGAGTTCGGTGAAACGGCGCGCGAGTTCGGGAGCGAGCGGTGCGGCCCCGGATTTCACCCATCGGACGTGATGGTCTTTGGGGAATTGTCCGGCCTCGGCAGCCTGGTTCAGCGCGTTCAGGGCGGGTGGGACGGTGGGCATCATGCTTACGCGCTCGCAGATGAGCAGGCTGAGTAGTTGCGGCACATTGAAGCGGGGCGTCAGGACGAGGGTCGCGCCGAGGGCGAGCATAACGTTGAGGGCGACACTGAGTCCGTAGATGTGATAGAGCGGCAGAAAGCAGAGCATGACGTCGTCACATGTGAGTGGAGTGCCATGCGGCGCCATCAGTTGGTAAACGTTGGCGATGAGGTTGTAGTGCGAGAGCATCACGCCCTTGGGGAGGCCGGTTGTACCGCTCGAGTAGGGGAGCGCGGCGATGGTTTCGTTCGATGGCCGGTCGGGGGTTGGAAAGGTGGCCGTGACTCGCTTCAAGAGATCGGAGAAGGCTTCCGTTCCAGCTGCATGCTGACGCGTACTGTAAACCCGTCGCAGGTTGGGAAGTCCGGTGAGATTGATGTTGGTGAGGAGTGCGCCGTCGGTGATGAGGATGACTGCGCCGGAGTTTTCGAGTTGATAACGGAGTTCGCGCTCGCGGTACGCGGGGTTGAGGAGAGTGGGAAAGCCTCCTGCGAGCGTCGCGGCATGATAGGCGGCGGCGAATTCCCAGGAATTGGGCAGGAAGATAGCGACAACTTCTCCCGGCTTGAGTCCGGCGGCAATCAGGCCGCGCGCAAGACGCTCGACGGTGTCTCCGTATTCGGAGTAGGTGAAGCGGCGGTTGATGGAGGCGTCGAGGAGGGCGGTTTTTTGCGGGAATTTGCGGCAGGAGTTGAGGATGGCGTCGTGGAGGAAGAGATTGGCTGGGTCGGCGTAAAGGTGGGTGCGCAGCATGGGCCGGGGAGATTGTATCGGAATTGGGTGGAGCGCTCTAACCAATGAGGCACACGGAGCGCGAGCGAACCAGAGTAGACCCAGGATCACGCAGGTAGAAAAGAGAACCCGAGGGCAGCTGGTGTGGCTGCCCTCGGGTCTTTCTATGCATTGTTCGGAAGGGGTGGGGGGATGCGGCGGGCTAGTCTCTCTGACCAGCGGATGCGCCCGGTGGCTTGCATTACAACGAAAAGAGTCACGATCGAGATTACCGTGATCGCGAGGCCGGTGAACCCCTTCCAGAAAAACGCGTACGAAAAAAGAACCAGGTAGATGAGCTGCGCGATGCCAGCTTCGAGCGCGGCAAAACGTATGCCAACGACCAAGCGAAGGTAACTCACAACCAATGCGATGGAGACGAGCGATGCGATCACCATGGCGGCGTGGATGGAGATGTGGTCGACAAGATACGCGAGCAGCAGGTGGAAGGCGAAGAACGCGCAAGCCAAGAAGAAGTAATTGAGGGGATGGAGGTCGATGTTGCGAAGCGTGCTGATCATGAACATCAGGAAGAAGAAAAAGAAGAGAGAGATGGGGGCGAAGTAACTGATTTGCCCGGCGAGCGGGCCAGGTTGGAGCTTTTCGGGCATCGTCATGCCGATTTGAAATCCGGATAGCAGATTGGAGTATTGCCAGGTGAGCTGTCAGCCGTCGGAGGTGTGTAGCTTCGCGGTCGGAGAAAGTGTGTCGTCGGCGAAGTCAATGTCCTTGAAGTTGGTGTGCATGGTAAGTGCGAAGTTGTTGACCTGAGCTATGCCGGAGCCGAGCTTGTAACGCCAGCTGTTCAACCCTTGCGAGCGGTAAGCGGCGTGAAGAACGACGGTTTGACCGGACGGTATCTCGGTGTGGACGTCGGCACCCTGATCATTGGCGGATATCGGGAGGGGTTGTCCGTCGACTTCCATGACGAGGCCATCGTAAACGGCACGCTGGGCGGGGAAGGAGAGATGGAAGTCTATCGTTTGAGGTTCCGCAGTGTCATTCCGAAATTTGTAGTCGCCGGTGAAGGCGACGGCGTAGGTGCTGTACCACAGGAGGCCTTTCTGGCGGTGGTCGAGGTGTAGCTTGACATCGATGGCGCTGGCTTCCAGAGGGAGCGGGAAGGAACGCTCGACTTTGTCCTTGCGGATGGTAGTTTTGCCCGGGAGTTGTTCCGTTACAGGAGTAATTTCAATTTTCTTGAAGCAAGCAGTGGGGGGAGATTGTTCCTCCGGCGACCCCCATGTGGAAACCACGCGGCCTTCGAGTTGCTGGTTGGTGGAGTAGGTGCGGGAGAAGATCGTCGCACCGAGAATCATCCAGGCGACGGTGGTGCAAACGAAGATGAACGCGATTGCTGCGATTTGACGAATCACGGAAGCTGCCTCCTTGTGTTGTGTCAGGCTTGAAACAGCAGGTGAGGCGCCGCCCGTGGAAAGGTTGAAAAGGTTGAGGTTTTGACGGTGCGGGGGGATGGGAACGTGTCAGGCCGGACACGTGTGTGTGGGTAGTGCCACAGAGAAATCCGTAGCACAATCAAGAGCTGTTGACTGCTGAGGTGGCGTATCGAAGATCGGAGATGTGGCGATCGAAGAAACTCGGAAACCCAAAAGGCTAGCTGGCGAGCTTGCGGAGGAATTCGCGCTCGTCCATGTGGTACTTGAAGGCTTTGCGGCCGTCGATAAAGACGACGGGAACTTCGTCCGTGAACTGTCGGCGGAGCTGTTCGTCGGTGTCGACGTCGACTTCCTGCCAGCGAAAAAGACCTCGCCGCTCGAGCTTCACCAGGCTCTCTTTGACAATCTCACAAAGATGACAGCCCTTGCGAGTGTAGACGAGGACGTGGCGAGCTTCGGCCATTGGCGGAGTTTAGCCATTTTTCCGCGCAATTTCAATGCGTGTAATGTAAAAGTCTAAACAACGAACCGGCAACCGAGGTAGAACAGGCGAGTTACTGACAAGTAACACGTAAGTAATAACTCGAAAGTCACCAGTTCACAGAAAAGGGCCGGGAGCGGTGGTCCGGGGTCGTGCCTGTAAAATTCCAACCATGAAAAAAGATTCGGGAATGGCGCTGGTGGGGAAGACCGCGCTCATCACTGGGGGAGCCAAGCGGTTGGGGCGAGCGTCGGCACTGGCTCTGGCTCGTGCGGGAGCGGATGTGGCGATCACGTTCAACCGGTCTTCCCGGGAAGCGCAGCACACGGTGATCGACCTGGCCAGCCTGGGCGGCCGGGGTTTTGCGCTGCAGTGTGACATCACGAGCGAGAAGAGTGTGAAGGCCATGGTAAAGGAGGCTGTGAGGGAACTCGGCGGGATCGACATCCTGGTTAACAATGCAGCGAATTACGAGACGGTGGAGTTCGAGAAGATCAGCGTGGCGCAGTGGGACGCAATCTTCGCGTCGAATACCCGCGGACCTTTCCTGGTGACGCGGGAAGCGCTGAAGCATCTACGGGAACGGCGAGGACGGGTCATCAACATGGGATCTTTGGGAGGATTTCTGCCGTGGCCGACACACGCACATTACTGTTCGTCGAAGGCGGCGCTGCATATGTTGACGAAGGTCATGGCCAAAGCGCTGGCGCCGGAGATCGCCGTGAATGCAGTGGCACCAGGCATGATCGATCTGGGGGAAAAGGCCGCCGAGGCTTTCATGCGGAAAATGGCGAAGGTTACGCCGATGAAGCGGAATGGAACGGGGGAGGACGTCGCCGCGGCGGTGTTTTTTTTCGCGACGGCTCCACATTTTTTGACCGGCCAGATTCTAGCGGTGGATGGCGGGTTAGGGCTGGGGTGACGTTATCGTGCGACAGGTGAAAAGCTTTTAACCGCAAAGAGCGCGAAGAAAATCCGCAAAGAACGCCAAGAAGTTCGATTCACAACGCGTGATGGCGTTTTGCGGGCAAGACGCAAGGTCCCTCGACTTCGCTCGGGATGACAGACTTTGATCACTTGCCTTGTGACTTTTCCGAAACCTGCCAAACAAGACTCAAGAACGACTGCCAGCGGATCCGATTTTCCGCGTCGTTGCTCCGGCGCAGTTCATTCCTGTATCGTGCAAGGTTCACACGCGATCTTATGAGCAGAGTTTGCTTGCGATGGGCGCTGGTCGTGTTTGTCTCGCTTGCGAGCTGGATGCCTGCCACTTGGGCGCAAGCGGGGCCGGAAGAGGGCGGCCATGAGGTTCAGGTCTGGACTGGTGGTGGCTACACGATTCCAGGAGGCACGAGGAGCACCGGCGTTTGGAATCTTGGATTGAGGTATGGATGGATTCTGACGCGGCCGCACGGCCCGACATTTTTGAATGGACGGTTCGAATATGCGGTGGACGCGGTGCCGATGTTCCTGGTGTTTCAGCCGGCGAATACCGCCTATGGCGTGGGGTTCAACCCTATTGACCTGAAGTGGGATTTTGCGACGCGCGGCCCGATTGTGCCCTACCTGGAGATCGATGGAGGTACGTTGTTTACGAATCACAGCGTACCCGCCGGAACAAATGCCGTGAACTTCACGACCAGCGGAGTTTTTGGGATGCATGTGCTGCGGGGCCGATACAACTGGAGCATCGAGGCGCGGTACATGCACATCTCGAATGCAGGGCTGGCTCCACTGAATCCGGGGATCAATACGTTCCAGGTGCGAATTGGGGTTGGGCGATTTCTTCCCAAGAAGCAATGAGCGAGCCCGGTGATTGGGTGCAGGGCTCCGAGAAAAGCTTTTAACCGCAAAGGTCGCCAAGAAGGGCCGCAAAGGTCGCTAAGAAAATCGCCGCAGACTGAGTTCGTGTTAAGTATCTTCTAGTGTTGCTTTTCTTTGGTATCTCATTCCTTCATAGGCGGGTGCACTCATGAAACGTCTCCTCATCTTTTCCTCTTCCATCATCTTGTGCGCACTTCTCGGTCTGATGGATGCGGTCGGGCAGACTCCGGTTGATCCTTACAAGGCTGTGCTTGACCGGCTGGAGTCGATCGTTGTGCAGCCGCTGGATGGGGTTCGGTATCACACCGATATGGCGCATCCGGAGGAAGTGCAACTGAACGATTCGAGCTGGAGCACCGTGAAGGTCGATGAGCGCTGGTCGAATGGGCCACGGGTGCTGCGCCGGACAATCGAGATTCCCGCGAAGCTGAATGGCTATTCCACGCAAGGAGCGCGAGTGAAGCTGGACCTGGTGCTCGATAGCGATGGTCCACTGGTGATCAGCGTGTTTTCGAATGGCGGGTTGGTCTATCACGGAACCGATACAACGCAGCAGCCGATTCCCTTGACCGCAAGCGCGCAGCCCGGGCAGACATACGTGGTGGCGGTGCGGGTGGATGCGCGGAATGTGCCGACGCGGATCTTGAGGTGTCAGCTGCTGTACGATCCGCCTCCTGACCGTCCCTCGCCGATCCTGTTCCGAGAAGAAGTGCTGGCGGTTCAGCCGATCGTCGCCGCCTACGCAGAAGGGAAGGAGGAGCGCGGGCAGCAACTCGATGCCGCCGTGAAGGCGGTGGAGTTCGCGGCGCTGGATCGAGGCGATCAAGCTGGATTCGACGCGTCTTTACGACAGGCGCAGGCGAAACTGGAAGCACTGAATCCTTGGATTAAGCAGTTCACGATTCGGGCGGTCGGCAATTCGCACATTGACATGGCGTGGCTGTGGCCATGGACGGAGACGGTCGAGGTGGTGCGCGATACGTTTCGCAGCGTGCTCGATTTGATGCGTGAGTATCCGGATTTCAAATTCACCATGTCGTCGGCACGGACTTATGAGTGGATGGAAGAGAAGTATCCCGACCTGTTTCATGAAATCGAGCGGCGGGTGAAAGAAGGCCGCTGGGAAATTGTGGGTGGGATGTGGGTGGAACCGGATCTCAACATGCCGGCAGGCGAATCGCTGACGCGGCAGATTCTGATCGGGAAACGATATTTTCGCGACAAGTTCGGTGTGGACACGAAGATTGGCTGGAATCCGGACTCGTTTGGCTACAACGCGCAGCTTCCCCAGATTTACAAGAAGTCGGGAATGGATTACTTCGTAACACAAAAGCTGCTGTGGGCGCACGAGTTCACGACCTTCCCGTACAAGATGTTCTGGTGGGAGGCTCCGGATGGCAGCCGACTGCTGACGTATTTTCCGCACGACTATGCGGGCGGAATTGATGCGCCGGCTCTGGGCAAGGATGTGTCGGTGTGGGCGCCGGCGATCTACGGGCCGCAACTCAAAGACAAACCGCTGACGATGCACCTGTTTGGCGTGGGCGATCACGGCGGAGGACCGACGCGGGCCATGCTGGATAATGCAGTTCGACTGCAGCAGCCCAATGCAGTTTTTCCGAATCTCCCATTCAGTACGGCCACCGACTTCTTCGACGATATCAGTAAGAGACTCTCGACCCTGCAGGTGCCGGTGTGGAAAGACGAGCTGTACTTCCAGTACCACCGTGGGGTGTTCACAACTCAGGCGGAAACGAAGCGACGAATCCGGCGCACGGAGGAAACGTTGCTGAATGCGGAGAAGTTTTCTTCGCTCGCGTTTCTTTACGGACGTCCGTATCCGCAATACGACATGCAGCGCGCGTGGAAAGGGCTGCTGTTCGATCACTTTCACGACATCATGCCCGGATCCGGCATCGCGGTGAATTACCTGGACGCGAAACGCGACCTGGAGGATGTGCGGCGCATGGGTCGCGACATGATCAACGGGTCGCTCGGTGAGATCGCGGCGCGGGTGAATACACAGGGCGAGGGTGTCCCAGTGCTGGTGTTCAATTCGCTTTCCTGGGCGAGGACCGAACCCGTCGAAATCGAGGCGCAACTGCCGGCCGCGGCGCAGGGCGTGCAGGTCGTGGATTCGAAAGGGAAAGGGGCGCACGCACAGCTGGTGTCGATGGACGCGGATACGCATCGGGCGCGGATTTTGCTGTTGGCGAACATTCCGGAAACGGGGTACAGCACTTACTTTGTTCGGCCGGCGACGAGCGCGACTCCAGCGGATGCGTCTGCTGTGAAGGCTACGGAGAACTCACTGGAAAACGAATTCGCACGTTTGAAGCTGGATACCGCTTCGGGGTGCGTGACGAGCCTATTCGACAAGCGTAGCCAGACCGAGGCGCTGGCGCCTTCCGAAACGGATACAGGCGGTCCAACGAATTCCGTGTGCGGAAATCTGCTGCAGACGTTTGTGGACAAACCGAAGGAGTGGGACGCCTGGAACATCGATGCGGACTTCGAGAAGAAGCATTGGGATCTAGACAAGGCGGATGAGGTCAAACTGGTCGAGAACACACCGTTGCGAGCAGTGATCCGCGTGAAGAAGCATTTTCAGGATTCGACGTTCACGCAGGACATCACCATGTATGCGGGTGTTCCGCGTGTCGATGTGAAGATGCACGCCAGCTGGCATGAGAAACACATCCTGCTGAAGGTGGCGTTCCCGGTGAGCGCGCACAGTTCGAAGGCAACCTACGAGATTCCTTACGGATCGATCGAACGGCCGACGACGCGGAATACTCCTGCCGAGCAAGCGCAATTCGAGGTGCCAGCGTTGCAATGGGCTGATATCTCGGATGCGCAGCATGGATTCAGCCTGTTAAACGACTGCAGGTATGGATACGACGCGAAGGGCAACGTGCTGCGTCTATCGCTGTTGCGGTCGCCGGAATGGCCGGATCCGCATGCGGATGAAGGCGAGCATGATTTCATCTACTCGATGTATCCGCACGGCGGAGGATGGCGCGAGGCGCAGACGGTGCGACGCGGGTACGAACTGAACTACCGCTTGCTGGCGGAGCAGACAGAGAAACATCAGGGAACGCTACCGGCGGAAAATTCGTTCGTGCGAATGGAACCGGAGAACGTTGTGCTGACCGCGATGAAGAAAGCTGAGGACGATGGCGGGCTGGTATTGCGCTTCTATGAGTGGGCAGGGAAGGCAACGGACGTCGTGTTAGCGGTGCCGGTGGGAGCGAAGGGCGCAATTGAAACGAATTTGATGGAGACGCGCATCGGCGACCTGCCGTTGGCGGATGGAAAGGTAACGGTGCCGACCAAGCCGTACGAGATCAAGACCGTGAAGATCGATTACGGATTAACGCGGCAATCCACGCAGCAGGAACTTCCGTAAGAGGGGCGTGGCTCACGCCGAGGAGTCAGCCGGTGCTTGCCTTACACCTCCGCGGTTGTGGGATCGATGCTGGTGCGAATCTGCGAAATGCGATTAGCAGGGAAGCCCCCTTGGCGCGCATGCTCGCGAATCATCTCTTCATTAGGCGCAATGTAGATGCAGTAAATCTTGTCGTCGGTGACATAGCTGTGCACCCACTGAATCTCTGAGCCGAGCTTGCGGAGCACACCGCAAGACGTCTGCGAGATGCCAGTGAGTTGATCGTTGGTAAGTTTGCCCGCGCCGGGAAGCTCGCGTTCGATGACGTAT
Source organism: Acidobacteriota bacterium (assembly GCA_046728215.1). Lineage (GTDB taxonomy): Bacteria > Acidobacteriota > Terriglobia > Terriglobales > Acidobacteriaceae > Gp1-AA133. The sequence continues at coordinate 26,549 of JBKPEB010000030.1, forward strand.
TTGGGCATGAGGCCTCCGAAAAAAGCTGAGTAAGGTTCTACGATGCGGGCGGACCGTGTCAAGGCAGATCAGGAAATTGAGGAATTTGGTAATTAAGAATTGCGTAATTGAAGACTGGCTGATGGCTGATAGCAGTAGCACCGCACCTGCAATTTCTGTCACCTCGAGCGAAGTCGAGCGACCTTGCGTACCCTTGCGTACACCCAAAGCTCGAGAAGTGCAGACGCTATCAACCAGCAGCTACCAGTCACTAGCTGCCTCGCTCCGCTTCCCCAAGTTTCGTTTTCATCTTTTACGATGGTATGTCGTATTGCGATGAACTCTTCCACCGCAAGTCGATTGCCCGCCGTACGACTCTGGTGTTGGCTGCGCTGATCGTGACGGCGATTCTGGCATTTGCGGAAAACTGGACGAGTCGGAAACGTATCTGCTTCATCTTTGACTGCGAGTCCGCAGGACAGCACAATCAACTGGCGCTGGCGCGTTTAAAGGCACGACGTGGCGCCGTGGATGACTCGATTCGCTATCACAATGCGATTTATGGATTCTGGGCTAGCAATCCGAATTCTAATCGGCGGCAGACGCGATTTGACTGATTGAGTTTCTGTTGAAGCAGAATGGGTGGCCGCAGGCACAGGCGGAATTGCTGGCACTCTCGCAGGTGCCGGGTTCGGATATAGGTGTGACGGTCGGGAATGCCTGCCTTTCTATTGCGGGTTGATTTGTGGTGAAGATTCCCGGACACGCCGGTGTCGCCATCGTCTTGCGCGGGGTCCTTGGACTGCATTCGGCTGGCGGCTCACTTCGCTGGACGACATTTTGGTTGTACGGATGACTGGTGACAACGCGCTCGCCGATGATAAGCCCTCTTCTTTTCAATGCTTTACCCGCGAAATGAACATGCCATTCAATGCACAATACCGCCACTGAACCTCGATTTTGCGCGTTTTATTGCCTTTCAGGGGCCAATAGTCCTGCCCCCTCAATAGGATAAATGGCGAAGTAGTGTACGCCGGAACGGGTCTCCGGCGCTCCGAGGTTCAACCCAGGGAGTGAGAGCGGGGCAACCATGCTCTGCGTTTGTTGATCCCTGAAAACCGGAAGAGCGCAGCGGAAACCGGAAACGGCAGGACCAAAAGCTGGAGCCTAGAGCTTAAAGCCCAGAAATCGGGTGTGAAGCCTTAGAGCCTGCATGTGAAAGCGAGAGCATGATGCATAAACCTGTGAAGTATGTGGAAAAAGCAGTAACCGTCGCCGCAACAGGAGTCTGGGCAGTTTTCGAACGCCTGAACCGCATCAAGCCGAATCCGTCTCCAACGCCGAAGTGGTCCGATAAGCCATTGCTCAAGTCTTACGAAAAATCGAAGCCACCGCTCGGCTGGCCGCGCACCACGGACTCGCTGTGTCCGAAGTGCGTGCCGGAAATCCGCCAGCAGATCCTGGACGGCGAACTGCCTCACGAAATTCTTCTCAACGAAAAGGTCGGCGAGATCAAGGCCACCATCATCGAGCGCGACGGCAAGATCCTCATGGTCAAGGATTGCCCCAAGCACGGTCACTTCGAAGACGTTATGTCGATTGACCCTGAGTTCTCGCAGCATCTCGAAGAAGTATTCCCGGGCCGCGACATCAAGGCCCACAACGACGAGAAGTTGCACAACCACGGATCTTCGACGGTGAAGTACGGCCGCGGATCGGTGCTGACGGTTGACCTTACGAATCGCTGCAACATGATGTGCGATCCCTGCTTTATGGACGCCAACCAAGTTGGCTTCGTCCACGAATTGACGTGGGAAGACATCAAGATGGTTCTCGACAACGCTGTGACCATCAAGCCGCGCCGCCAGATGTCGGTGCAGTTCTCGGGTGGTGAACCGACGCTTTCGCCTTATTTCCTTGATGCGGTGCGTTATGCGCGCAAAGTTGGCTACAACTCGGTACAGGCCGCAACCAACGGCATCGAGTTCGCGAAGAGCCTCGAGTTTGCGCAGCAGGCTGTCGAAGCGGGTTTGCGGTATGCCTATCTGCAGTTTGACGGCATCGGCAACGCTGCTAACTCGCATCGCGCGGTGGGCAATCTGTTTGATGTGAAACTCAAGGCCATCGACAATCTGCACGCGGCCGGCTGCGAGATCGTTCCGGTCGTTACGATCGTGAACGGCATCAACAACGAGCAGGTCGGCAACATCATCAAGTTCGCGCTCGACAATCCCAAGAAGATCGGCTTCCTGTCATTCCAGCCGGTGAGCTTCACCGGACGCGACGAAGCCGTTACTGACGAGCGCCGTCAGGCTCAGCGCTACACCCTGAGCCACCTGGCGCACGACGTGAAGAATCAGACCGGGCTCGGAGAGCCTACCCGCGACTGGTTCCCGATCAGCTTCATGGGGACTTTCAGCGATTGGGCGGACGTGATGCACGCCAACGATGCCAACAATGACTGGGGCCAGCTATCTTGCGGCTGCCACCCGAATTGCGGTACCGGCATGGCGGTCATGATCGACAAGGAAACTAAGGAAGCGGTGCCGGTCACGGCGTTTCTGAAGGGTGACCAGCTGGCGAAGGACATCGCCAAGGTCAACGACGCGGCGCGCAGCAAGTTCTGGAGCGGTATTGGCATGGCACTGTGCCTGATGAAGAATTACGACCCGTTCCAGTCGCCGACGCACTTCAAGCTGATGGACCTGCTGCAGAAGTTCGACAAGAACTACAACGTCACCGGACGGAACTATGGCAAGGTTGGTCCGGACCGCACCATTGACGATGTCATGAAGCGCCGCAAGGATCGCTGGAACTTCCTGTTCATCGCCGGCATGTGGTTCCAGGACCTGTTCAACTACGACTTCCGCCGCACCGAGCAGTGCATCATCCCGTATGCGACGCAGGAGGGGGAAATATCCTTCTGCGCTTACAACACGGGTGTGGGCTGGCGGAACATCATCGAGAAGATGCACATGACGGCCACGCTCACCAAGTGGTACGAAGAGCACGGCCGGCACGAGATCTTCGCGGGTGGCAAGAAAGTGAAGCTCGAGAACACGGATCACTCGCTGGTGCTGAAGGATGAGATCGTGGCCAAAGATGTCCAGCACGATCTCGATAACCTGGGCATCGCGAAAACCGCGAGAGAAGAAAAGCTTCGCGCTCGCGATCTGAAGCAGAAAGAAGATCCCGCCTACAACGCCCGCATGGCATCGCTGTATCGCGAGGTCGTCCTGAAAGAGAAGACGCCGACTTCGGAAGGCGGCTTCATCCCGCTGACCGCGTTGAAGAACAATGGTGGAATTGCTCCCGCTCCGGCACCCGCGAAGCCGGAAGTTGGGGAATTGGTGTCGGGAGACTAAAACGCAGGTCACAGGTCACAGGCTAAATCGACAAGTTTGTACGTCAGGGAAGGGCCGCCGAAAGGCGGCCCATTTTTTTGTTCTGATCATTACTATGCAGGAGTGAGGAGACTGAGCTCACATGCTGAAATTCATGGTCGTCCTTTATCGGAAGCCCGCCATGAGTGAGACGGACTTCCACCGATTTCTACGTGAGGTGCATGGGGCCTTGGCGCTCGCGATTCCCGGGCTCAAGAAGTATGTGCAGAATCACGTTGTGCCCGATCGCACTCGGAAACATCCAGGGTGGGATGCCATCGTCGAGCTCTACTTTGATGACTGGGAGTCGATGGAAGCAGCGTGGGCGACGCCGGAAGGGCAGAAAGCCACGGCAGAGGTCGGCGAGTTCGCGGATTTGTCGCGTAGCACGTGGTCCGTGGTTGAGGAAGAGCGAGCTAGATGAGGAAAAAGGGCCGTTGGCTCACCGGCGTGGGGTTCTTTAGACGTCGTTCGGCTGGCGCCTTACATCGCTCAGGATGACTGTTTTGAGATAAGACCGAGACTCAATATTTGCCTACGCCCAAGCTTTTTGGGCGCAGGAAGTCGACGCTTTGCGCTTGTATTCCTTGTAGCCACGCGGCGTCAGACGGATCACGCCCCGAACTTCTTCTTCCACCAATCCCTCGTTGCGGAGCTCGGAGACGGTCTGCCGGGCGAACGAGGAGGCAAGTGTTGGTTGTGGCAACTGCGTGAACTCAGTGGGGTCTTCTTCGTAACGCTCGGCCAGGCGATGAATCAGCTCTTCGGAAAATGCGTTCTCGATCATCAGCGTACCCATGCAGGCATCCTATTTGGGTATATCGGCTTACGGTATGGCCCGTCCGTGGTAGGTAGTACATTACCTAGGTTCATCAGGTGTGTGGACTTCGGGACAACAGGAAACAGGTTACCCGCGACGACCGTGACAGCAGCCCCTAAAGGGGTACTGCTAAGGGCTCCGTACGCCGCGCCTGGAGGCGCGCCCTGATACGAACCTTTCCGCCGGGCATGCGCGCCAGCCCTCAACGCCGTCAAGGGCAGCCATCTGCGCAGGTCATCTAGCGCCTGCCCGCCTGTGCCTAGCCGCGTCTGTGCTTGCCCCGTGACCTTGTCCCTCCCCCGCGACGTGTCCCCCATGTCCTCTGGAACTACGACCTGACACGTTATACTTTCTCTATACCCGGAGATCCCACCGAAGAGGAAGTTCATGCATTTTGCCCGTCCTGGAAAATTGATGCTCTGGATTGCGTTTGTCACGATCGCCTTTGCCATGACCCTGCTAGCTGCCAACCACGATGCTCCTCCCACGCTGACGTATCCGAAGGCGAAAACAGGGAATCAGATCGACGATTACCACGGGACCAAGGTCGCCGATCCTTACCGCGGGCTCGAGGACACGGACTCGGCTGACACGCGCGCGTGGATTGACGAGGAAAACAAGGTCACCTTCCACTACCTGGAGCAGATCCCTTACCGCCAGGCGATTCATGACCGGCTGAAACAGCTCTGGAACTACGAGCGTTACGGTGTGCCCGAGCAGCAGGGCGGACGGTATTTCTACCAGCACAACACCGGATTGCAAAACCAGAGCGTGCTGCTGGTTGCGGATTCGATCACGGCTGAGCCCCGGTTGTTGCTCGATCCCAATACTCTTTCGGCGGACGGCACGGTGGCGCTGGTGGGGCATGCGATCACCGACGATGGCAAACTGCTGGCTTATGGGACGTCAGCATCGGGATCGGACTGGATGGAGTGGCGCGTGCGCAGTGTGGATACCGGGAAGGATCTTCCCGACCTGGTGAAGTGGGTGAAGTTCTCCGGCGCATCCTGGACAAAAGACGGACAGGGATTCTTCTATAGCCGGTATGACGAGCCGAAGGAAGGCACGATGCTGCGCGATGCCAATTACTTCCACAAGCTCTACTACCACAAGCTGGGGACGCCGCAATCGGAAGACAAGTTGATCTACGATCGGCCCGACAACAAGGAGTTGGGATTTGGTGGCAATGTCACCGACGACGGGCGATATCTGATCATCAGCGTGTGGCAAGGCACGTCGCCGAAGAACAGGCTTTACTACAAAGACCTTAAGGATCCGAAGTCAGAGGTGGTCAAGCTGCTGGATGATTTCGACGCGGAATACCAGTTTCTCGACAATGACGGGCCGGTCTTCTGGATCAAGACGGATCTGGATGCGCCTCGCGGGCGGGTGATCGCGATTGATACGCAGCATCCGGAACGTTCGAACTGGAAGACGATTGTTCCTCAGAGCGCGGATAAATTGGATCGCGCCAACGTTGTGAATGACAGCTTCATATTGTCTTATCTGAAGGACGCGCAGACCGAGGTTCGGATCTACGATCTTGCGGGAAAGTTTCTGCACAGCGTCGACCTGCCGGGCATTGGAACGGCGGAAGGTTTTGGAGGCAAGCGCTCCGACAAAGAAACGTTTTACGCCTTCACCAGTTTCATTACGCCGACTACGATCTACCGCTACGATCTCTCGGCGGGGAAGTCGGGTGTTTTTCGCCAGCCGAAGGTTGACTTCGACTCCAGCCAGTACGAAACGAAACAAGTTTTTTATACAAGCAAGGACGGAACCCGGGTTCCGATGTTTATCACAGCGAAGAAGGGAATCAAGCTCGACGGACAGAATCCCGTGCTGCTTAATGCCTATGGGGGTTTCAACATCTCGATGACGCCCGCGTTTTCGGTGGGCAATGCAGTGTGGCTTGAGATGGGCGGCGTGTACGCTCAGCCAAATCTGCGTGGTGGCGGCGAATACGGCGAGGAGTGGCACCAGGCCGGCACCTTGTTACGAAAACAGAACGTGTTCGATGACTTCATCGCGGCGGCCGAATGGCTCATCGCGAACAAGTACACCTCGACGCAGAAACTGGCCATTCGGGGTGGCAGCAACGGTGGTTTGCTCGTGGGGGCCTGCCTGACCCAACGTCCTGACCTGTTCGGGGCTACTTTGCCGGCAGTGGGCGTCATGGACATGCTGCGATTCCACAAATTCACGATTGGCTGGGCGTGGACGTCGGACTACGGGTCCTCGGATGATCCGGCGATGTTCAAGGCGTTGTACGCCTACTCGCCGTTGCATAATTTAAAGCCGGGGACGAAATATCCCGCCACGATGGTGACGACAGCGGATCATGACGACCGTGTGGTGCCTGGGCACAGCTTTAAGTTCGCGGCAACCTTGCAGGCGGACCAAGCGGGTTCGGCACCTGTGTTGATTCGGATCGAAACCAAGGCGGGACATGGTGCGGGAAAACCGATCTCCAAGATGATTGAAGAGACTGCGGATTCTTGGGCTTTTGTGGCTCGGAATCTGAATATGGACGTACAAATGAAGTGAGTGTGTTCTTGGATACCTGAGGAAACGCAAGGTCTCTCGACGTCGTTCGGCTGGCGCCTCACTTCGCTCGAGATGACAGATTTAGGAGAAGACTTAGACAACCCGGGGCAATCGGGACCAATTGAAAAAGCCGCCCAACTGGGCGGCTTCTGCTTTTACTTCGAAACAATGACTCAGAACGCCTTGCCTTGTGTTAAGTCCCAGCACGCCTTGGTGCCAGTGCCGTTATCGGCCACGCAGATTTTCTCGTAGCTGAAGCCGATTTGTTCGGAAGGAACTTCGTTCGAGTGGTCGCCCCCGAGCTGGAAACTGGAAATCATGACATCCTGCAGCGTAACGGTGAACGTGTCGTCCTTCTGCACGTCCTGCTGAACGACTGTGACCTGCTTGAAGATCTTGCCTGACACGGAGGCTGCGAACAGCAGAGGCGTGCAGCTGTCAGCCCGGCGGGTAACGTTCAGGTCGCTGAGATTTGCCTTGCCTGCGCCAGCTCCTCCGCCGCTGTTAGGCGTGGTGACACCGAAACTCCACGAGAGCGCCGGGATCGTACCCGAGTTATTGTTGCAGGTGAAGCCGTCAACCGTGACCAAGATCGTCGAACGGCCCTGTAAACGTCCCCGCCCCTCCTGCCCAAGTGCGAGCGATGACCAGGCAAGCGTAAGCACAAGCAGCACAGCAGTGTTCCTCAACATGAAAAGAGTTCTCCGGAGATAGATTCGGGTATTCCTCTGATGGCGCTCTTATCGCAGTGAAAGAGCCCCGCGCGAGAACTGCCGGGCGGTGGGGATAGCAGCCCTGGGCCGGTTCTCGACGGGGATGAGTGTGCCCTGAAGCGGTAGACGTGAGCTAGTTACGGACGTCCAGCGGGTGGCTGGTCCTGTTTCTCCCCTTGAGTACCCGAGAATCGCGGGATTTCAAGGTTTGTTCGGAAAACGGAACAGAATGTACAAAGTCGCACGTTCTTCACTCCATAGGGGAAAATCCGGGGCGATCGAGGAGAGATTCCACGGTGAACCTTCCAAGTATTCTGGCCCAACTCAAAGCTGAGCGCCGCCGCCTGAACACCGCCATCACCGCCCTTGAAAAAGTTGTTGCTTCTACGAAAAAACAGGGCGCGCCCAGGTCCGACCGACCGCGATCGGCGGCGACGCCGCACGGGCGCCGGAAGACGAGCCAGGCTCCGGCGAAGGGTAAGCTTCTGCAGTTCCGCCTCCCTCGAACTCGTGTCCGCAGAAAGCCGGAACGGGTAGAAGAAGCCTAGGCCCGCGAGCCTTTCAACATTCGCTGCGGTGGCCGTGGTTCCACCGCGGCTTAGGCCTTGTCGTGTTCTGAAATCCGTGAAAATGAAGTTGCGCTCGGGCTTAGGCGTATACTCTCTGGCCGAAGCCAGTGCCCTCGACGGAACGCATGATTGCGATGGCAATTGTGTCCCGGGCAGGCAGGACCTCAATTCTCCCCAGGAGGTTTCCCATGTCACCTCGGCGCCACGTTTGTTCTCTTCTTATCCTCTCCGTAATTCTTGCATCCGTGATCGGGTGCGGCCGCCATGACAGCGATGAAAAATACTATCTCGTCACAGCAAACGTTCAATTGCCGTACTGGCAGGAAGCAAAAGCCGGATTTATGCAGGCCTCGGAAGAGTTGAGGGTGCAGGCTAAGGTAGTGGGGCCTGACACTTACGATCCTAAGGCTGAACTGGCCGCATTCGATGACGCGGTAAAAAAGAAGCCGGCGGGCATTCTGATCAGCGTGGCCGATCCGGCGGTGCTCATGTACGGCATCAACAACGCGATCGCCGCCGGTATCCCGGTGATCACGATGGATGCCGATGCGCCGGTGAGCAAGCGTTTATTCTTCGTGGGCACGAATAATTACCAGGCTGGATTGCTGGGCGGCAAGCGGCTGGCGGAGGAATTGAAGGACAAGGGGAACGTGGTGTTTTTTACAATACCTGAGCAAGCGAATCTGGCAGAACGCCTTCGCGGCTATCGGGAGGCGCTGGGGAGATTTCCGGACATCCACGTAGTACGCGTGGTTGACATTGCGGGCGACCCACGAGTGGCCTTCGACACCACTTCCCAGATCCTTGGGAAGGACGCCGACAAAGTGAACGCGTTTGTTTGTCTGGAAGCGCAAGGCGGCCGGGAAGTGGCGACCGTGCTCAACAACCGGAATGTGAAAGACAAGATCGTGATGGCGATGGACACCGACGCCGACACGCTGGACTGGATCGAAAAGGGCGTGATTGTCGCGACCATCGCACAAAAGCCTTACACCATGAGCCTGGTCGGGCTCCACATGCTCGATGATCTTTACCATAACAAGCTTCCGAAGCTCGACAGCGACTGGTCAAAGGATAGCTTTGCTCCGATTCCCGCATTTGTGGACACCGGCACCGCTGTGATCGACAAGACGAACCTGAAGGCGTTCCGGGAAGCGAAGGAAGCCAAGACCAAGGCTGGGAAATAACGCCTCTTCGTTAGAACGACATCTACTCAAGATTTGCTGTGGAGCGTCGGGTTACGCCGCCTCGTCGCGCTGGTTGCGTCCATTCATTCGCGATGCCTGCCGTAGTGTAGACTTTCGGGTCGTTCTCGGACTGCCTCCAGATGGCTTTTCGGGCGGAGGTCTGCATGACGAAGTCTCAAAAACTGGTGAAGCCGTTTCGCATTGACGACGGTAAGCATTTCCGCTTGAAGGATCACGATCCCGGACATACTGCGGGTGTACGCGATAGGGCGCATGGTGAGACGCTTCTGCTGGAAGGTGTGGGGAAACTCGCTAATTTGCAGGACAAGCTTTACGCCCAGGATAACTGGGCGTTGCTTCTCATTTTCCAGGCCATGGATGCGGCCGGCAAAGACGGCGTGATCAAGCATGTGATGTCGGGCGTCAACCCGCAAGGATGCCAGGTGTACTCGTTCAAGGCGCCGTCGGCGGAGGAACTTGATCACGACTTCATGTGGCGCACGATGGTACGGATGCCGGAACGCGGGCGCATCGGGATTTTCAACCGGTCATATTACGAGGAAGTTCTGGTGGTGCGCGTTCATCCTCAATTGCTCGAGGCCGAGCGCCTCCCGCCACAACTATTCACGAAGGGTGTGTGGAAAGACCGTTTCGAGGACATTTGCGCCATCGAGCGCTATTTTTCGCGCAATGGCGTGGTGATTCGCAAGTTCTTCCTGAATGTTTCCAAAAAAGAACAAAAGCGTCGTTTTCTTTCGCGCCTGGATAAACCGGGGAAAAACTGGAAGTTCTCGGCTGCGGACATCAAGGAGCGGCAGTGCTGGGATGATTACATGAACGCGTACGAAGACATGATTCGGCACACCTCTACGCCGGATGCACCCTGGTACGTCATTCCCGCAGACAACAAGTGGTTCACGCGCATTGCCGTAGCGGAGGCAGTGGTCGATACGCTGGAGAGTCTTGATCTCTCCTATCCCAAAGTGAGTACCGACAAGGCCAAGGAGCTCGCGTCCGCCCGAAAGTTGCTTGAGGAGAAGAAGTAGGCCGGGGCCATATAGCGCCCCATTCCTTCGCGTGAGTTCTCCTTGGCCACAGATGTGTCTGCGAGTCAGACTCGGAACCGGGCGCCCGCCCGATTTCGCCCATGCTCACTTTTCCTTTTGTGCCACAAGGGTTTAGGATAGCCTCCCGTAAAACTTCCCCTGGAGAAAAAGCACCCATGGTGACCCGAAATCGTCGTGCAGCGATGGCTCTGATTTTTTTAGTTGGCATTTTCCTGATTTCGTCGATTCCCGCACTCGCCCAGAAGAACTCCCCTGAGAAAAAAAACACGGAGCCTACCGCGCAAGTTACCGCCAAGCCGGAGAAGCCGAGCGAGACGGAGAATGATGACCCAGTTTTCAAGGGGATAAAGTATCGGCTGGTGGGTCCGTTTCGAGGCGGCCGCTCGCTGACGGCTTCTGGCATTCCGGGGGACCCCACAACTTACTATTTCGGATCCACGGGTGGTGGTGTTTGGAAGTCCACCGATGGCGCGTTGACGTGGAAGCCGGTGTTCGAAAAAGAGAAGTCCCCTGGGATCGGAAGTCTCGCGGTATCGGTTTCAAATCCGAATATTGTGTATGCAGGCACCGGCGAGGCGTGCCTGCGCGGCAACATTTCCCAGGGCGACGGTGTTTACAAGACTCTGGACGGGGGTAAGACCTGGAAGAACGTCGGACTCCGCGACTCGCGCGCGATTGGAAAGGTCATCGTTAACCCGAACGATCCAGATGTCGCGTTCGTGGCCGCGCTCGGTCATCCTTTCGGTCCGAATGCAGAGCGGGGGATCTTTCGCACCATCGACGGTGGCAAGACCTGGGAGAAAGTTCTTTACAAGGACGAGAACACGGGCGGGGTGGATGTTGCGTTCGATCCGAACAATCCGAACATCCTGTTTGCTTCGCTTTGGCAGGTGCGGCGAGTTCCCTGGAATATGTCGAGCGGTGGCCCGGGGAGCGGTTTGTATCGCTCAACCGACGGCGGCACGACGTGGAAGCACCTGGAGGAGAAGGGACTCCCGAAAGGTCCGTACGGCCGCATCGGCGTCTCGGTGGCCGCGAATTCCGAACGTGTTTACGCTCTGATCGAAGCGGCGGAGGGGGGACTTTATCGATCGGACGATGGTGGTGATACTTGGCAACTCGTGAACGGCAGCCACAGCCTGATTCAGCGTCCGTGGTATTACATGCACGTGATCGCCGATCCGCAGAATGGCGACACGGTCTACATCATGGATGTGGACGCTTACCGTTCGACCGACGGCGGGCGCTCCTTCAACAAATTCAAGCTGCCCCACGGCGACAATCACGGCCTATGGATTGATCCCAAAAATACCGACCGTATGATCGCGTCCAACGATGGGGGTGTGACCGTCACCATTGACGGCGGCAAGACGTGGACGCGGCAAGACAACCAGCCAACCGCGCAGTTCTACCACGTGATCGCCGACAACCGCACGCCGTACTACATCTACGGCGCGCAGCAGGATAACAGCACGGTCGGGATTGCCACGCGCAGCGACGACGGCATCATCGACCGCTCCGATTGGTATCCGGTTGGGGGCGGGGAAGCCGGGTACATTGCGCCCTATCCTCCCGAGCCCACGATCGTCTATGCGGCCGACTACGAAGGCCTGATCACGCGCTACGACAAGCGTACCGGGCAACTTCGCAATATCACGAACCAGACGCATTTGACCGATGCAGGCGGCGCCGGCATCCTCGAGCACCGCTTCCAGTGGACGTCGCCAGTCATGATTTCGCCGAATGATCCCGAGACTCTCTATCACGCGGGCGAGAAGCTATTCAAGACGACCGATGGTGGCGTGCACTGGGAGGCAATCAGCCCCGACCTCACTCGCAACGACAAGTCCAAGCAACAGCCGTCGGGGGGATCGATCACCCTTGATGACACTGGTACCGAGTACTACGACACGATCTTCGCGGTCGCCGAGTCTCCGGTGACCAAGGGGGTGATATGGACGGGAACCGATGACGGCCTCGTGCAGCTGACGCGGGACGGCGGCAAGACCTGGACCAACGTCACGCCCAAGGACCTTCCCGAGTGGAGCCGTGTCAGCCAGATTGAAGCTTCACCGTTCGATGCAGGCGCCGCGTATGTGGCCGTCGACCGGCATCAGAATGACGACCTGCGTCCATACATTTTCAAGACGAAGGACTACGGGACGACCTGGACGAGCGGAGCGAAGGGAATCCCCGATACCTACTTCGTGCGCGCGATGCGGGAAGACCCCAAGAAGCGTGGGCTCCTCTACGCGGGAACGGAGAATGGCGTGTTCGTTTCATTTAATGATGGCGCGGACTGGCGGCCGCTGCAGCTCAACCTGCCGCACGTTCCTATTCACGACCTGATCGTCAAGAACGACGACCTGGTGCTGGCGACACACGGGCGCGCGTTCTGGGTGCTCGATGATCTTAGTCCGGTGCGGCAGTTCAGCGCGGATTTTGCCAACCAGGCTGTTCATCTTTACACGCCGGCCGTAGCCTATCGTATTCACAATCCCGAGGAAGCTCCGCACCGTGCCGAACTAGTGGGAATGAATCCGCCATCGGGGGCCGTAATCGACTTCTTTGTCAAAGCCGCGCCGAAAGGCGAGACGACCGTTGAGATTCTCGACAGTTCAGGGAAGACGATCCGCAAGTATTCGAGCAAGAAAACCGAGACACCCGATGAGCCACTCGATCCGGACGACAAAAAGCCCGAGAAGGAACTCAAGGTTGAGGCCGGACTGAATCGTTTTGTGTGGGATTTGCATTACGAGAATGCCAACCGTGTGCCGGGCTACTACCTCTGGGAATACAACTCGGGTGCGCGTGGACCGCTGGCATTGCCGGGAAAGTATCAGGTCAAGCTCACTGTCGACGGGCAGAGCCAGACCGTGCCTTTGGAACTGAAACTCGATCCACGTGTCCAGGTTTCCCAGGCGGATCTCGAGCAGCAATTCAATCTGCTCATGGCGATCCGAGAACAACTGAATCGCGTCTACGCGGCTGTCAATCAGATCGAGGACGTGCGCAGCCAGACCGAAGGACTGAAGCGGCGTCTGCCGGATGACGAGGCTTCCCACGGGATCGCGACCTCCGCGGATGGGTTGTCGGCAAAGCTGGTCGCGGCGCGCGAACCGTTGGTCAATCTGAAAATCAGCGCCAATGAAGATTCCTTGGCTTACCGGCCAGGCATCGATGGACAACTCGCGTTTCTGTCGATCATCGTGGGCAGCGGGTGCGATTGTGGTCCGACCGAAGCCGCACGACAGCGCTTCGACGACCTGAAGAAACAGACCGACGAGGCGGTCGCGAAGTGGAACGATCTGCAAAAGACCGACGTCGCCTCGTTCCAAAAGCTTGCCGCCGAGAAGGGCATGCAGCCAATCGCCATTCCAGCGCCCACCAGTAGAATCAGTTCTGGAGAAAACGAACCCTAGGCGAATAGACAATTCGTGGCGGAAAGTGAGGGACTGACGATGAAGAACCTCTCCAGTCCAGTTGCGGCAATTCTCTTACTTTTTATTTCGCAGTCCCTCGCACAGACACCAGAACACCCGCAACGTCCGGCGGACGGCGGACTGCGGGGTGTCCTGGTCAGTATCTTCATTCCATCGATTCCGAACGCACCATTCTCGGCGACGGTAAATACTGAATCAGTGCAGCAGTTCGCCGATGGAAACTCGATAACTCTGAAGAATCATCGCGCGATTGCACGTGACAGTGCCGGACGTATCTTCCAGGAGCGTCGCCTCCTCGTACCTGAGGACGGGAAGCATGAATCCGTCGTTACCCAGATTGAAATCAGCGATCCGGTGGTCGCACCGCTTGACGGTCTGCAAGCCCAGAGAGCAGGTCTGTCAGGTCGAACCGTTCTCGCCGCCTGACCTTGTGGCACCCAAAATGACGCAGGCGGGAGCCCAAAAGCAAGCTGGCTTGCCGGGACGCGAGGACCTTGGCAAGCAACTCGTCGATGGACTAGAGACAGTGGGAACCCGCGAGACGACGGTGATCGAGACCGGAGCAATCGGAAATAACAGCCCATCGAGATACGGCGCGAGTACTGGTATTCACAGCAACTGGGAGTGAACCTGATCAGCCGGCTGCGGGATCCAAGAATCGGCACGCAAGACTTCGAACTCTCTGACGTCCGAACAGGAGAGCCTGCCGCTCGACTGTTCAGGCGCCGGCGGATTACAAAGTGATCGAGATGCCTTCTGCGGACCAGTAATCCCAGCTAGGTTGGAAAAGAGGTATCCTTGCAACCCAGCGCGACGGGTGGCAGGTATGAAAAAGCCTCTGGTGGGTTGCTCGCTTTTTTCTTGCTTATCGCTATTTGTCTTAGCGCCAGGAGGCCCGTCCCATCCGCCTCGTCTTGGCCTTTCGGAGAGCGCTCAAGCTGGGTGCTAAAATCCTTTCATTCCCTGTTGAAAACAAGGCAGTTAGTTTTAGAGATCTTGCATCCAAATTAGTGCGCCGCGGAAGCAGGGTATGGCCGCCCCCGCAGATTCTTTGAACACGGCGATTTAGCCAATTTGGAAAGAGCGCAGATTGGAATAATCGTTCTTCAGCACGTCGGCTGGCATCGCACTTCATCTCGGGAAACTGGGGCAACCGAGTGCTTCTGCGGCAGGCCTGAGGCCTGTGCGCGAGAGGTGTACTTGCCTTGCGTTGAGGTGAAGATCGCGAAAAATGAATCTGGGTTCGCAGCGTTGCCGAAGTCTAAGGAGTGAGAAAAAGATGAGATATCGCTTCGCACCTGTGTTGGTTCTTGGACTGCTGTTGGCCAGCGCATTTGGACAACAGTCGACGGGCGTGTCTCCGGCGAATGACCAGAACGCCTCTCTCGAGCAGCACATCCGTGACCTCGAAGATCGCATCATCGCCCTCGAAGGTCAGGTGCGCATGCTAAAAGCCGCCGCGCAGCCGGCTGTTGCGCCAGCAGCCCCGGGTCAACCACCCGAATCGGGCCCACAAGCGCAGGCTGCTGCTGTCTCTCAGCCAGCGCCGGCGCTGACTCCGGCGGGACCTCAAGCGGCAGGCATTGTGGCTGGACAAGAGCCGAGCCTTGGCGGCGCGGGTGGCTCGGCCGCCAAAGCACTGAACCCGGACATTAGTGTCATCGGTGATTTTATCGGTGCGCTTGGCGGCAACTCGGAGCAGAACGCGGTCTCTCTCCAGCCCATCCCTGCGTTCCAGATGCACGAGTCGGAAGTCGGCTTCCAGTCGATTATCGATCCCTATGCTCGGGGCGACTTCTTTATCTCCTTTGGAGAGGAAGGGGTGAACCTGGAAGAGGGCTACATCACGTTTACGGCGCTGCCGGGCAGCTTTGTTGCGCGCGCTGGCAAAATGCGCTCCGCCTTCGGCAAGGTCAATACGATGCATAATCACGTGCTGCCTTGGGTGGACCGCCCGCTGGTTACCAATAATCTCGTGGGCGGGGAAGATGGCATTGACGATGCCGGGGTCTCGATCGAACGTATCCTGCCGGCGCCCAAGGGCATTTTCCTTTCGGCGACTGGCCAGGTGTTTCGCGGAGATTCGGGCGACGTGTTTCAATCCTCGCAGCGCAGCGACGTGAGCGCGGTTGCGCACTTGCGCGGTTACCACGACATCAACGAATCCACGAACCTGGACCTTGGAGTCTCCTATGCACGGGGCCACAACGATCTCGGAACTGATTTTCTGACACACCTGTATGGGGTGGATGCAACCCTTCGCTGGAAACCTTTGCGCCGCTCCATCTACCATTCCTTTGTGGGACGAGGCGAGTTTATCTGGAGCGATCGCCAACAACTTCCGGCGACCCAGAAGTCTTTCGGATACTATGCCTCTGCCGATTACCAACTGGCGCGGCGCTGGTTTGTGGGCGGGCGCTTCGACCATTCCGACCGCAGCCGCAACGACGGCCTCACCGACAAAGGCGGCTCGGTAACGTTAACCTATTGGCCAAGCGAGTTTAGCCAGTTGCGCGGACAGTATCGCTTTACGAGATACGCGAATGCCATTGATGCGAATGAATTTTTCATGCAATTGATCTTTTCGTTGGGAGCGCACGGTGCGCACCCGTTCTGAACATGGAAGGAAGGGAATATTGAATCGCTTCAAAGTAGTGTTGATTTTTTGTTTGTTGGGTGCGCTTTTGTTGCCCAACTGGGCCGAAGCCAAGAAGCTGAATATCGTCACGTCGACCACCGATCTGGCGGCCCTAGTCCAGGAAGTTGGTGGCGACAAGATCCAAGTGGAATCGATTGCCAAGGGCTACCAGGATCCCCACTTCGTTGAGGCCAAGCCCAGCTTTCTGCTGAAACTGCGCCAGGCGGATCTGTTGATTGTGGTCGGGTTGCAACTTGAAATCGGCTGGTTGCCCCCGCTCATCAACCAGAGCGGCAATGCTCGCATTCAGGTGGGCGCGAACGGCTATCTGGATGCCTCGCAGTTTGCCGAGATCCTCGACATTCCCACCGGCACCGTCACGCGCGCGATGGGCGACGTCCATCCGTTGGGAAATCCGCATTATTGGCTCGATCCTGACAATGGTCGCCGGATCGCTCGTGGCTTTGCCGGGAAGCTGGGTGAGCTTGATCCGTCGAATGCGGCCTACTATCAGGAACGGTTTCAGGACTTCGACAAGCGCCTCACGGCAGCCGGGCAGAAGTGGGATGCGGAGATGAAGTCTTATCGCGGCCGCAAGGTCGTTACCTATCACAACTCATTTCCGAACTTTGCCAAGCACTTTGGGCTGAACGTGATCGGATATGTCGAGCCGCGGCCGGGAATTCCGCCCACGCCGAGTCATACGATTGACCTGATTGGGTTGATGAAGCGCGAGAACTGCAAGCTTATTCTGGTGGAGCCATATTTCGATTTAAAGACGCCGCAGGCTATAGCGCGCGAAACCGGCGGGCAGGTGGTGCAATATCTGCCTTCGGTCGGTGGAGAAAAAGACGTGACCGACTATTTCAAACTGTTCGATTACGATATCGGATTGCTGACTAAGGCATTCCAGGCCACGCAGTAGGCTCAAGGAGACCGATGGAAATTCTTCCTTTCCTGATCTGGCCGTTCGTGGCCAGCCTGATTCTGACCGGCATCCATGCCTACCTGGGTGTTCACGTCGTGGAACGCGGGGTAATCTTCGTCGATCTGGCACTGGCGCAGATTGCTGCCTTGGGTGCGACCTTCGCAATCCTGGTGGGCATGGATCCACACGGGCGGGGCGCCTACTTCCTGAGCCTCGGGTTCACGTTCCTGGGAGCGGCGATTTTCGCGCTGGCCCGCTCCCGCCGCGCGCACATTCCTCAAGAGGCTTTCATCGGGATTGCGTACGCGGTTGCGTCGGCCGCCGCGATCCTCGCCATGAGCAAGGCCACCGGGGAGACCGAGCACCTCAAGGACATGCTGGTGGGAAACATTCTTTCGGTTTCGCGTGCAGAGGTGGCGAAGACGGCCATCCTCTATGGAGCCGTCGGGTTGTTTCACTACATCTTCCGGCACAAATTTCTGCTGATTTCGACCAACGCTGCCGAGGCCGAGCGCCAGGGCCTCAACGTGCGTCTGTGGGATTTCCTGTTCTACGCGTCGTTCGGCTTCGTGGTGACCTCCTCGGTGGCGATTGCCGGGGTGCTGCTGGTGTTCTGTTACCTGATCGTCCCCTCGGTGGGTGCGATGCTGTTCGCCGACCGAGTCGGGCCGCGTCTGGCCATCGGCTGGACGATGGGCACCCTGGTCTCCGCACTGGGAGTCTACTTTTCGGTCAGCCTCGACACGCCCACGGGAGCGACCATCGTCTGCACGTTCGGGGCGGTACTGATCTGCATGTTTCTGATTCACTTGCTGTTCTTCCACCATAGGAACCACAAATTGGAGGGCGCCGTTTCGACAGAAGGGGTACGAGAACAGGTGCTGGAAGGGCGCCGGTAGACCGCTCTGGTAATGTTCCGAATCGATGACCAAGTATTACCTCGGTGCTATCCCATGGCACCTTTGGTGCATTGCACCTCTGGTGTCCCGCTGCTAAGTTGAGCGCAGTAAGGCTCCTCCCCTTGCGGTACGCAGCCGCATATCGGTACTCGGGGGTGGGCTATGCGATTGATGCATGTGTGCTACGCGGCGCTGGGGTTTGCGGTGGCCCGCTGGATATTCAAACGTCAGCCGGTGGTAGATCCCGTTTCGCGTTTCCGTACTTCCGGACTCCTGTAACACCACTGAAGCCTTGAGGGCGCATTGCCCCGTTGCACGCCACTTCTGGACAGGCGCCCTCACCTCTTGCCTGGTTGTTCCTTCCAAGGTTCTAGCACCTACGTTCGTTCGGTATTCGCTCCGACTCGATACAATTTTCTGAGCGGCTTTGGTGTGCCTGCGGCCACGAAGGCGACTCCTCCCGCCGTCGCCGCAGGCCAGAGAACGTATTCGAATGAGCAAGTCTGGGACCTTGGGCCACGGAGTTATTCGGAAGTTGATCCTTGGGCTATGCGGATGTTTGCTTGCCGCGCCGGCCTGGGGTCAATCGGAGGACCGTCCCGTTCCATTGGGGGACGTAGCCCGCTCGCTGCGCAAGAAGAAAGAAGCGCCCCAGCTTACTCCGGCTGCTCCGATATCTGAGACGCCAGCGCCACCTGCTCCCGCGCGCACCGTCATCGACAACGACAATCTCTCGCAGGTCATGGAAGAAGCCGAGAGCCGGCACCTGACCAACACGAGCTTTCTATACTCCTTCAACGGTGCTGCTAAAACTTTTGAGGTTTCTTCGCCCGACGTGACCTGCAGCCTGTCCTTCAATGGGAAGAACAAATCGCTGTTGTCGCGTCCGCTGATCCAGTTGGATCTTCCGGACGACGAGGTCCGCAAGCTGGAAGGGCCGGCGACGATCAATGAAGAAGGATTGCAGGTGGCGCTGTTTAATGGGACGACGTGGCGCGTGGAGGAAATCACGGTCGGACTGACGATGGTGCGCAAGCCCACCGCCGTCGCCGCTCGCGGAAGCCTGGCGAAGCTAGTCCCCGCGGCGCAGCAAACCACCATCGGGTCTCAGAAAGAAGCCGACGTGACGACAAAGCTCTACCATCTGCGAGCCGTCGCTTTGCCCTCCATGACGGCACTATTCAAAGCGCCTCTAGACACCAACCCCGGCACTGATCAGGAGTGGCACTGGACGATCGTGCAGGCCCGTGGGATTCCGCCCCGTCCCGAAGATTCGGCGCTGAGCGCGCCGATGGTGCAGACGAATAACGCGGTGATCCCGTAGAGAATGCTATCGGTCCGAAGAGTCGTAGGTGCTTTGCGAGCGACCACTCATTCTGTGCTCATGAACGCGTTACGTCTTGGACCCCTGTTCTTGTTGACGATGACCTTAGCCGCCGCGCCGATGCCCAGCGCGCCCCCGGCAGAGAGGAAAGCGCACACCTCAGAGCCGGTACTTCCGGTCCTCTACGAGAAAGCATGCCCGTTCGAGGGGTGCACGTTTCGCGAATGGACCGTTGCCAAGTTATCCACGATGCATTCGTCCTGGCAGGATAGTCGGAGCGTGGTCGCCACCCTCAAGGCGAGAGAGAAGGTGAGTGGCATTACGGGCGTGCTCGTTGTGTGGAAGCCCGACCGATTCCTGGTTAAACGACCCATTGCTCATCTCTCGCTAAAGGACGGAGATGTGATTCTCCAATATGTGGAATGGGGAGAAGGTTCAGCCGATCTGTGGGCCAAGGGTGTGTGGTACAAGTCCTTCGATTGGGGCCAAACCGGAGAAGACGGCGATTTTAGTCCTGTCCGATGAGAACGTCACACTTGTCGAGTCTTGCCCCCTGAATATAGATCTTTGTAAGGCTCCTGAGTTGCCGGATAAGGATTGTGAAACCCTCAAGGTCTCGCAACGCGCGCGACTTCTTCCGCTTTGCCGCTCTTCAAACTGCGCAGTGCCGCGTCGAGAACTTCCTGGTTCTGCCAGCCCTCTTCTCCAGGCACAGGGAAGGTGGCTTCTCCGCGAACGGCGGCCGCGAACATGTCGACTTGTCGCGCGTAGGCGTATTGGTTCGAGATGACTTCCGATTCGACAATCGAACCGTTGCGGCGCAGGTTCAGCGTGATGGGTCGATCGACGGTGAGGCCATCATCCGCGCGCAAGACTCCGTTTTCTCCGACAAATTCGATCGGCGTCCGGTAGTCGGCGCGGGTCGATACCAGTACGGTACCAAGCGTGCCCCGAGAGAATTCCAGGCTGAGTACGGCGGCCGCTTCGACTTCTCCGGAGACTGCATCCCACATCCCGCGGGCGCTGACGCGGACCACTTCGTCGCGCAGGATGTAGCGCAAGGTGTCGATGCAGTGCACGCCCACATCGCCGATGGGACCACTGCCGGCAACTTTCGCGTCGTTCAGCCAAGTGCGCGCGTGATTCTTTCCGGGATACGAGAACTCCGAGCGTGCGAAGATGGGCCGGCCGATCTGTCCGGAGGCAATGCGCTCCTTAAGGTGCGCGGTGCTGTCTTCGAACCGGAAGATGTGTGCGACCCCTAGCAGCACTTTCGAGGCCCGGGCTGCTTCCACCATCTGCTTGCACTCAGCGGCGTTCATGCCCATCGGTTTCTCGCACAACACGGGTTTACCGGCATCCACTGCGGTGAGCACGTCGGACAGATGCAACGAGTTCGGCGTTGTGACCAGCACTGCGTCCACTTCCGGCGAGCGGCACAGATCAGCCGTGGAAGAGAAGACCAGTGGAATTTTGTATTCGGCGGATGCGGCCTTGGCCTTGGCCATGTCGCGGCGGGAGAGAGCCGTCACGCGACAACTGCGCGCAAGCGCAAACCCCGGCATCAGCCGTCGCACGGCGTGGAGACCGAATCCGGCAATTCCGAAGCGGACCATAGAGTATGGAGCTGATTGCGGGGCCCCTATGTTTGACTTGACCTGGGCAGAACTGCTTGCAGAGTTCCAGGAACGAAGGCGACTAGCGGGTCGCCATCACTCCGACCAGCGACTGAAATACCTTGAATCCGTCGGTGCAACCTAGCTCTGGCTCGGCCGAACGCTCGGGATGGGGCATCATGCCCAGCACGTTGCGTCCTGTGCTGCAGATGCCGGCGATGTTCTCGAGGGATCCGTTCGGGTTCGCCTCGGGAGTAATGGTCCCGTCGGGCGTCGAGTATCGAAACACGATGCGATTGTCGCGCTGCAGTTCTGCCAGCGTCGCGTCGTCGCAAAAATAATTGCCTTCCATGTGGCCGATCGGGATGGTGAGGACTTCGCCTTGTCGGCACGCATTGGTGAACATCGTATCGGCGCTCTCGACGCGCACGTGCACGGGCTTGCAGATGTACTTCAGACCGACGTTGCGCATAAGCGCTCCAGGCAATAACCCGGACTCGCAGAGA
Source organism: Acidobacteriota bacterium (assembly GCA_046728215.1). Lineage (GTDB taxonomy): Bacteria > Acidobacteriota > Terriglobia > Terriglobales > Acidobacteriaceae > Gp1-AA133. Next base: position 48,168 of record JBKPEB010000030.1, read on the forward strand.
ATCTGAAATCCGTTGCAGATGCCGAGCACGATTCCACCGCCGTCGGCGAACTTCCGTACCGATTCCATCACGGGAGAAAATTTAGCGATCGCGCCGGTGCGCAGGTAGTCGCCGTACGCAAATCCGCCCGGCACGATGATGGCATCGCAGTTCTCGAGATCGTGTGATTCGTGCCACAAGAAGGTGACCGGCTGCTTGGCAACCTGTTTGATCGTCCAGTAGGCGTCGTGATCGCAATTTGAACCTGGGAAGATGAGGACGCCGAATTTCATGCCGAGGCCCCTGACAGATGGAATATTTCGAGTCTACCACGGCAAAAATCAAAGCCGCCTGACTCTTGGGGAAGGGTCAGACGGCCTGTACAACACTGGTTACGGGAAACGAGGCCTTAGTCCATACCCGGTGGCGGCGGAGGAGGAACCGGGATCTCGTCGGGGCCGCCGGGTCCGCCCGGCATGAGTTTCTGCTTAAAGAAGAACATGTGGTCGCCGGGCATACCTTCAGCGCCGCGAATCGTTTTCAGCTGCCGCCATTGTTCGAGCGAGAGTTGTTTGCGCAGGTCGAGGTTCATGGCGGTGAACTCGCGTTCCAATTTGCCGCGCGCGGCCAGCACCTGGTCCACCTGCGAATTGACCTGGCCTTCGTCGGGTTGATCGGCGTCGAGCATGGTCTGAAGCTTCAGGTCCTGCTTTTCCATGTCGGCGCCGTAGTCGATCAACTTCATCTTGTGGTTGTAGAAGACCTGGTTGAGCTGCGTGACCTGTGAATCATTCAGGCCCAGCTTCAAAACCACGTCCGGGTTTTGCCACCACTTACCCATCTCGCGGCGAAAGGTCATGACGTGCGGTCCTTTGCCGGGATGCGTAGAGCCGACGACACCTCCGCCGGTGGAGATTCCGACTTCTTGTGCAAACGAAACACTCGCCAACGCCACTGTGCTTAGAGCAAGGATCCATCTAGTTTTCATGCGAACGAATTTCCTTTCTGTTGGACGTAGAACCGAGGGGCAGATTGCTTTCGCGCTCGTCCACCATCAACGTGGCGGGCTCCAAAGCCCGGGGGGTGTCGGCCTGAATCGTACGTTCGATCTCGAGCAGGAGTTCATGGTCAGGATCGACCTGGGCGGCAGGTGTCACAGTCGCAACCGGATGCACTCCCGGAGCGTGGCCGAGAATGGCAAATGCGGCCAATATCAAAACCACGACGGCGGGGACAAGTGTCGCCATCAGACGCGAACGTGTTTCGGACTTCTGCCGCGCGGCTTCGATGCGCAATGCCTGCTGCTGCCAAAAGGTTTCCGGTCGCTCTGCGTATTCGCGATTGGCAACTGCGAACTTGCGCAGCACATCCTGCACATGGTCGCGTTCCGTCTGGCAGGGCTGGCATTCCGCCAGATGATGCTCGGCCGCCAGGTCGAAGCTCACCACCGCGCGTTCCACCAGCGGATCGTGCGAGTTCTCGTTGGAATTCATCGTAGGTCCCTCAACTTCGTGCGCACCGATTGCACGGCGCGAAATAAGTGCGTCTTGACACTGCCCACTTGCAACCCGAGCGCCGAGGCGATTTCGTTCAGTTCCATTTCCTCCACGAACCGCAAGAGAAAGACGGCGCGTTGCTGCTGCGGCAACTGGTTCGCGACTTCCCACACGGCGCGCACATCCTCGCGAGCCAGCACCATATCTTCGGGCGAGGCCGCATCCGACGTTACCTGCTGCGCCACGCCTTCCTCGCCATCCCCGTCCAGCCCGAGGAGTCGTTTCCAGAAACTGGCGCGACGATTGCGAGCGTGATCTTTCGCCAGGTTTGCCGCGATACGCAGCAGCCAGGTTTCCAGACTCGACTCTCCACGAAAGCTCGAGCGGTTCTGATAAGCGCGGAGGAAACATTCCTGAGTGAGGTTGTCGGCCTCCTCCGGGTCGCGCAGCAGCATTAACAGGAAGCGGTGGACCCGGCGCTGGTGCCGGCGCACGATCGCGTCAAACTCCTCGGCCGTGATATTTTGTGCCGCGGCGCCCAGCGCGGAAGTCAGTGCCGTCTCCATAGTCCTGGTGTTTGCTGTTGTTAGTATGGACGAAATTGCCGGCACCCAGGTTGACAGGCAAGCAAAATTCTCCCCGTCTTCGGGGCGGGAGCATCCAAAACACCATGAACCTGGCGGAACATGCTCGCATTACGGGAGGTGCGCTGAAGAACTGGGCAATCGCCCAGCTCCAGGACTCGATCGCGGTCGGCCTCATGTGGTGGGTTGGACTTTCCTTGCTGAAAGTTCCGTGGGCGCCATTCTGGGCTGTGCTCGGCGGGGCTCTGCAGATCGTTCCAAACATCGGGCCAATCCTCAGCGTATTGGGTCCGGTGCTGGCCGCCGGCATCCACTCGGGCGACCTGATGCGGTCGCTTTATGTGCTGATGCTGTACGCGGTGATCGTCATCGTTGATGGATTTCTGCTGCAGCCGTATTTGATGAAACGCACCACGCGCGTGCCCATATGGGCGTCGATTCTGACGCCGATTGTGCTCGGCATCCTCATTCCGTTCTGGGGTGTACTGCTCTCTGCACCCTTGCTTGCTGTGGTGTACGCATACAAAGAGCGGCAAGCGACAGCTGCGCTGAAGCCATGAAAGTCGAGTGAGGACCTTATTGCTACGCTTTTTGCAGTGGCCCCGAAATCCGCGCCAGTCTCGGCGTTTTGGGAATTTGATTATCGGATTCCATTGAAAAGAAAGACCTTTCCTGATGTTTGAGGGACTAGACAGAGCGCAGACCACAAGGGACACTCCTCCGCTTGTAATTCCGCCGTAAGCTGCATCAATTCAACATTGCTTTCCCCACATTCCCCTTCTATACCGCGCCGCTCTGGCAAGGAGATCGGGAATGAAGACTTCACGATGGGCACTTCTCGGGCTCTTGGCGCTGACTGTCGCCAGCGGCTATGCACAAACATCCGCGGATGTTTCCGTGTTCGCGACCGGCTTTTCGAATCCCCGCGGATTGAAGTGGGGGCCAGACGGCAACCTGTACGTGGCCGAAGGAGGCACCGGAGGACAGCTTCCCCCACTGTCCACTTGTGATCAGGTGCCACCGCCTGTCGGCCCTTACACCGGCGGATTCACCGCGCGCATTTCAAAAGTCACTGCCAAGGGTACGCGCACCACACTTGTAGACCATCTGCCTTCCACCAGCGCCGCCATTGGTGACGTCGAAGGTGTCGCTGACATTGCGTTCCTGGGTGACCAGATGTACGCGCTAATGGCAGGCGGCGGTTGCTCGCACGGGCATCCGAACTTCGCCAACTGGATCTTGAAGGTGAACGCTGACGGCAGTTGGACCAAATTCGTGAATGTGAGCGCATACCTGAAATTGCATCCGACCAAGAATCCGGAGCCCGACGATTTCGAGCCGGATGGCACCTGGTGCAACCTCATTGCGGCGGACGGCGTGCTGTACGCAGTGGAGCCAAACCATGGAGAAGTGGATCAGATTACACCGAGCGGCATTATGACGCGGCTGATCGACGTCTCGGAAACACAGGGACACATTGTTCCGACGTCCATTGCACGCACGCCCACCGGGTTCATCTTGGGCAATCTGAATACGTTTCCGATTGTTCCGGGAAGTCCCGCCCGCTACTCGATCACCATGTTGGGAGGGGTCTCGCAGATCAAGACTGGTTTAACGACCGTGGTTGCGATTGTGTATAACGGCCCCGACACGTACTTCCTTGAACTCAGCGACGCCGCCGGGTTTCCGTGGCCGGGCAACGGTAAAGTCGTCCGGCTGCGCAATGGAATGTTTACCACCATCGCCAGCGGTCTGACCGTGCCTACGGGAATGACCATGGGGCCCGACGGGAATCTCTACGTCTCCAACTTTGGAGCCGTTCCTGCACCCGCGGGAGTCGGACAGATCGTGAAGATTACACCCCCCTCGAATCTGTAACACTCGACAGCGGCTGCGTTGCGCACGGAATGCGACGCAGCTTTCTTTTTTCTAAACCCTCAGTGCTTCTTACGTCTCGCAACGCTCGATGCCTGTTTGCCGAGCGCAGTTCGCACCGACTTCGGCAAGTGCGCGATCGTGCGCTTCTTCTTCGCCGCTGCCGCGGCCTTCTTGATGTTCTTCTTCGCCGCCCGTCTTTGATTCGCGCTCGCCATCAGCATTGTCCTCTGGTGATGCGTTTCGGATGAGATGAAATCGGCGGCCCGTACAGCAGGGCGAATTCAGATCGTGGATTACTCGAATCGGAACCAAAGACTGAGAACGGAGAACTGCCCCTAAGTCCCTGACCCTCCGAGGGTAAAGCCGGGAAGGGTGCCATGCTATAATCCAAATTCGCCTGCTTCTGTTTCCGAGGCTATCTTGTGATTTCCTCCATGGGCGAATCCTGCGCAATTCCAGTTCTTTAGATACGAGGTATCGCTATGTCTGGCCATTCAAAATGGGCCACAATTAAGCACAAGAAGGGCGCGCTCGACGCCAAGCGCGGCAAGATTTTCACCCGCCTGATCAAGGAAATCGGTATTGCCGCCAAGAACGGTGGTGGTGATCCCGACACCAACCCCCGCCTGCGTACCGCCATTCTCGCGGCTAAGGCCGAGAACATGCCCGCCGACAATATCAAGCGCGCCATCCAGCGCGGTACCGGCGAACTACCCGGCGCCACGTACGAAGAGTTCACGCTCGAAGGTTACGGCCCGGGCGGCGTAGCGATTCTTGCCGAGATCAATACCGACAATCGCAACCGGACCGTCAGTGAAATCCGCCACTGCTTCGGGAAGAACAATGGCAACATGGCCGAGGCAGGCGCGGTCTCCTGGATGTTCCACAAGAAGGGCGACATCGTAATCCCGAAGTCCGCCGCCAAGGAAGACGATCTGATGGCCATCGTGCTCGAGGCGGGCGCGGAAGACCTGCGGGATGACGGCGATAATTGGGAAATCCTCACAGAACCATCCGCCTACGAAACTGTGCTCGAAGCCGTGAAGAAGGCCGGCATCACACCTAGTTCTTCCAGCGTGTCGATGATTCCGCAAAACTACATCAAGCTCGAGGGCGCGGCTGCGGCCCAGATGATCCGATTGCTCGAAGCACTAGAAGAGCAAGACGACGTGCAGAACGTACACGCGAACTTCGATATCGATCAGAAGCTGCTGGAAGAAGTCGCCGGCTAGTCATTTGCGATTCGATTATTGGCCGCCCCAAATGCGGGCGGCTTTTCTTTTTTCTTCGCCTTGCTTACAGGCATTCCTGTAGTTTTCAACACTCCCGTGGATAATTCTGTGGAAATCGAGGAAAGTCGTAAGTTAAGTGATTGAGCAAGAGCAAGTTTAACACTCTGCACACGGCGCGAGGCTGGCACGTTCGTGGTACAACTTCTCCGCTATACACCGGGAAATTTTTCGAAACACGAAAAATGAAATTGCGGCTCGACAAACTGCTCGTAGAGCGCGGACTGGTGCCCTCCCGCGAACGTGCCCAAGCGCTCATTCTTGCGGGGAAGGTGCTGGTTAATGAGCAGAAAGTTGAGAAGTCCGGAGCCCCTGTGGACGCGGACGTTGCGGTGCGTCTTCTCGGCGAAGATCTTCGTTACGTCAGCCGAGGCGGACTGAAACTGGAGAAAGCGCTGGAGCATTGGCAGATTGATGTGACGGGCCGGGCTTGTCTGGACGTGGGCGCCTCTACTGGAGGATTTACCGATTGCCTGCTGCAACATGGCGCTGCGCGGGTGATCGCCGTCGACACCGGCTATGGGCAGATGGACTTCGGGCTTCGTCAGGACGAGCGGGTTCGGCTTCTCGAGAAAACTAATGCTCGTTATTTAACCCACGAGTTGCTTGCCGAACACGTATCGTTCGTCGCGATGGATGTCGCGTTCATCTCAGCAACTTTGGTTCTGCCCGCCGTGGTGGCTGCGGCATTTTCTGAAACGCGACACGGATCTTGCGCCCTGGTTGTCCTGGTGAAGCCGCAGTTCGAAGTCGGACGCAGAGAAGTAGGGAAGGGAGGCATCGTGCGGGACGAAGAAGCGCAGCGGCACGCCGTTAAGAGAGTGCGCGAGCGCGTGCGGGAACTCGGCGGAAGCGGAATCGACGCCATCGATTCGCCGATCTTGGGCACGGAAGGGAATCGGGAGTTCTTGCTGTACGCAAAGTTCTAGAAGCAGTTACGAGTTTCGCGGTTCAAGTTTCCAGTGAAAAAGAGTGATTTGAGCTTCGCAGCTCGCGGAGATTGTTAATGTGCGGCCCCACCCACTTGCCTCGAACCTGTCATCCGTGACCTGTCACCTGTCCCCTAAGTTACAATGCTCCCTTCATCATGCCGACCGGTCTCGCGACTCCTTCAGCACGCGACAAGTGTGTAGGAATTATTTCCAAGCCGGAGAAACCGGAACTCGCTCAAATCTTGCCGCCTCTGTTTAACTGGTTCGCGCAACACGGGTACAAAGTCGTCATCGATCGCGAGACGGCCGCTTACAGTCCGGGACCTGAAGTTGTCGAGCGCAAGCAGATGGCTACTCGGCCGCTCGACTTCGTTGTGGTACTTGGGGGAGACGGCACGCTGCTTTCCACGTCGCGCGCGGTCGCGCAAGCGGGCATCCCCGTGCTGGGCATCAATCTGGGATCGCTCGGCTTTCTGACCGAGGTGCCTCTGCCGGATCTATATCCTGCTCTTGAAGATGTCGATCAGAAACGCGCCACCGTCGAGTCGCGGTCCCTGGTGCAGTGTGAACTCCAGCGTGGCGGCCAATCCGTGATGAGCTATTCCGCGCTGAACGACGTGATCGTCAACAAGAGCGCGCTGGCCCGCCTGAACACCTACGAACTGTTCATCGACAAAGTGTTCGTCACCACCTACAAGGCTGACGGCCTGATCATCTCGACGCCCACCGGATCGACCGCATACTCGATGGCGGCGGGCGGCCCGATCCTGATGCCGTCGGTCGACGCGTTCGTGATCACTCCGGTCTCGCCGCACTCGCTCACGCATCGGCCTCTGGTGGTGCGGGACTCGGTCGAAATCGAGATCGTCGTGAAAACCGGCGACGAAGAGGCCTACCTTAGCGTGGACGGCCAAGTCGGGATGCCGGTGCGCGATGAAGACAAAGTGATCTGTCGCAAAGCGGAATACAAAGTACAGTTGCTCCGGATTCGCCGCGCATTCTTTGAAGTGCTCAGGACGAAGTTGAAGTGGGGGCAGAGGTAGGGACTCGGCATTTAGCATTTGGCACTTGGCCACTCGGCGTTCGGCACTTTCCTACATGAAAATGAAAATAGGTTCAGTTTTATTCGCGGTTGTGGTCATGGGTGTTGCGGGTGTTTTTTCCGGTTTTGCTCAATCTCAGCCTGCAGCCGACCTGATTATCACGCACGCCAACATCTGGGCAGTGGATGCGTCCCATCCCAAAGCACAGGCGGTTGCGGTCCTGCGGGATCGCATCGTTGCCGTCGGCTCGGACGCTGAGGTTGCAGCATGGCGCGGGCCGGAGACGAAAATGATCGATGCCGTCGGCAAACTGATTCTCCCCGGCTTCAACGACGCCCACGTTCATTTCGTAAGCGGCGGTTCCCAACTCGACCGGGTGCAACTCAACGATGTAACGAGCGCCCAACAGTTTGCGCGCCTCATCGGGGAACGTGCCAAGAGCACGCCGAAGGGATCGTGGATTCTGGGCGGCGATTGGGACGAAACGAAATGGACGCCTGCGGAATTCCCCACCAAAGAGCTGATCGATCCCATCACTGGGGACACTCCGGTGTTCGTGTCCCGCTATGACGGGCACATGGGGCTGGCAAACTCTGCCGCTTTGCGTGCCGCAGGAATTACCGCACAGACGCCCGATCCTCCGGGCGGTGCCATCGTCCGCGACACCAAAGGCAATCCGACCGGAGCCCTGAAAGACGCTGCCGCGGATATGCTTCTTAAGGTAGTCCCGCCACTGTCGCATCACGAACGGCTGCGGGCGGTGAAGCGCGCCCTCGCCCACGCGGCCTCCCTCGGCGTGACCAGCGTCCAGCACATGAGCGCGGACTATGCCGACATCGCTGTTTATGCAGAGTTGCGCGATCGCGGCGAACTTACGACCCGGATCTATGCTGCTCCTTCCATTGTTGAGTTCGAGGATCTGTCGAAGGTCGGTGTTCGGCGGGCGTTCGGAGACGCGTATCTGCGCATCGGCGCAGTAAAAGGATTCGCTGATGGTTCCCTCGGCTCGCGCACCGCATACTTCTTCGAACCCTTCTCTGACACGCCCGGCAATCGTGGTCTGCTCTCCAGCGAAATGCAGCCTCCTTCGGCGATGCACGATCGCATGATAAGGGCCGATGCCGCCGGGATTCAGCTCTGCACACACGCGATCGGCGACGAGGGGATCTCGATCATCCTCGACTTCTACGCAGACATCGTGAAGCAGCACGCCGCCGCCGACCGGCGCTTCCGCATCGAGCACGCGCAGCACATGGCCGCAAAGGATTTCGACCGCTTCGCGGAACTGGGTGTGATTGCCTCCATGCAGCCGTACCATGCCATCGACGATGGACGCTGGGCCGAAGGCCGCATCGGCCACGACCGGGCAAGCCGGACATATGCCTTTCGAACCTTCCTTGACCACAAGGTCCGCCTCGCGTTCGGCACCGACTGGGATGTTGCTCCACTAAACCCGATGTATGGCCTGTACGCAGCCGTCACGCGCGCTACGCTCGATGGGAAGAATCCGAACGGCTGGTTTCCGGAGCAGAAGTTGACGGTTGCCGAAGCGGTTGAAGCCTACACCATGGGTTCAGCCTATGCAGAATTTCAGGACAAAGAGAAAGGCTCCATCACCGTGGGCAAATTGGCAGACCTGGTGATTGTGAGTGATGATATTTTCAAGATCGATCCATCGAAGATTCGCGATGTGAAGGTGTTGACGACATTTGTGGGAGGCAAGATGGTTTGGGATGCCGACAGGCCCTGAGGACTCCACACCTAAGAGTGCCATCCTGAGCGGAGTGAGGCGGCAGGTGAACGCAGTCAAGGACCTTGCGTTTGCCGGCGATATCCGGCGCTCGCGAACTCTTCCATCACGACTCCAGCCTCACCATATCCCTCACAGTCTCCCGTTTCCGGATCACCTTCACCGACTTACCATCGACCAGCACTTCAGCCGCTCGCGGTCGCGTATTGTAGTGCGAGGTCAAAGCCATACCATATGCGCCCGCATCGAGGATGGCGAGCCAGTCGCCCTCATCGACCACCGGCAGGTCGCGATCGCGCGCGAAGAAGTCGCCCGTCTCGCATACCGGACCCACCACATCCACGGTTTCATTGGGAAGATCCGGCCGGTGCACTTCGACCGGAACGATCTCGTGAAAGGCGTTATAGAGCGATGGCCGAAGGAGGTCGTTCATGCCGGCGTCGACGATCAGAAATTTCTTGCCATTGTTCGTTTTGCGATAGAGGACAGCAGTGACGAGCGCGCCGGCGGGTCCCACAATCGAGCGACCTGGTTCGAGCAGCAGGTGTACCCGCAATCCGCGCAATTCGCCCAGCAAGGCTTCAGCATACTTCGATGCGTGCGCGGCAAAGTCGGACGCGAGATGCCCGTTTGTGCGCGAGGGCGCAGTGCCATCGGCGGCACCGTGCCCGTAGGCGATCCCCAACCCGCCGCCTGCATCCACGAATTGAATCTCATGGCCGTCGTGGCGCAATTCCCGCACGAGCGCAGCCACGCGCTGCATGGTGGCAGCGAAGGGTGCCACGTCGGTAATCTGCGAGCCGATATGGACGCTCACTCCCGCGACTTTCAGATGCCGCGTGCTCGAAGCCTTGGCGTAGAGTGTGCGCGCATCGCTGATGGCAACTCCGAATTTGTGCTTGTGAAGTCCGGTCGAAATGTAGGGGTGCGTGTTGGCAGGCACGTCGGGATTCACGCGAAATGCAATCCTGGCCTGCATGCGCAACTGGGCGGAACATTCGGCTAGCGTCCACAACTCCGATTCGCTTTCCACATTGAACAGCAGAATGCCCGCCTTCAATGCCGCCTTCATCTCTTCGCGCGTCTTGCCCACGCCGGAGAACACCACTTTCCTCGCAGCATGCCGATCCACCCGCAGAACTCTTTCGAGTTCGCCGCCCGAGACCACGTCAAATCCGCACTCTATTTGGCCGAGCAGACGCAGAATCGCTAGGTTGGAATTCGCCTTTACCGAGTAGCAGACCGTGTGCGGGATCCTGCGAAACGCGTTCTGGAACGCGAGCATGCGTTCGCGAATCGTGGACGCGGAGTAGACGTAGAGGGGAGTGCCGAACCTGTCGGCAAGCTGGGTCAGAGGAATCTGGTCGCAATAGAGGACTGCGCCCGTTTTTCGTCGAAGCAGGCCACGGCGGACTTCACGATAAGAGAATGCCGGCGGACGCTCTGCGGGAGTCGCTCGATTCCGGCTCACTTGCGCTTCGCGGTCCCTTTGATCTTGATGGCCACAACAGTCTGGTCATCGAACGTGTCCTCGCCCGCGGCGTGCTCTGCGACCGCCTGGAACAGGGAAGAGACCACACAGTCCGGCGATTGGTCGGGGCAGGCGGCGATGACACGCTCCACGCCGCTGCGGCCGAACATTTCTCCGGCCCGATTGCGCGCGTCAAGAATTCCGTCGCTGAAGAACACGAACATGTCGCCCGGCTTGGTGCGGAACGTGAGTTCCTCGTACTCGGCGTTGTCGAACAACCCGGGAGGCAAGCCCGTCGCCTCGATGATTTCCATCTTGCCGTCATGCACGTAGATGGGGCGAGGCAATCCGGAGTTCGCGATCTGCAGCGTGCGCTTCTCGTCGTCCCACACGGCGTACAGCAAGCAGACGTACTGCGCCTCGATCCGCCGCTCGCTCAAGGAAAAGTTCAAGGCCGAGAGCATTTCTGCCGGCGCCGGCTCAATCGGGGCGTGCGAGCGCAGGATCCCACTGACCAGCGCAGCATAGATAGCCGCGGGCGCGCCCTTGCCACTCACGTCGCCCACCATGATCCCAAGCCGTGACAGTGAGTAGTGCACGAAGTCGTAGAGGTCGCCGCCAATCGCGCGCGCCGGAGCGAAACGGGCCGCGACTTCGAGATGCGCCGCTTTAGGCATCGACTGCGGAAGCAGTCGGAACTGCAGTTCGCGAGCCAAGGCAAGATCGCGCTCGAGCCGGCGTTCCTGGCTGGCGATCTGCTCGTACAGCCGCGCATTTTCGATTGCAATCGCAACTTGTGCGGCCAGAGTCGTAATCGTGCGCTTATGATCTTCGTTGAAGAAACCCCGGCGCGTATGCTCCAGGTCGAGGACGCCGATGACTTTATCTTTGTAAATGAGCGGCACCGCAAGCTCAGACTTGGTCTCTGGATTCGCCATGACGTACCGCGGATCTTTGCTGACGTCGGGAACCAGCACGGCGGCTTTTTCCCGGGCAGCCGCCCCCACCAGGCCCTTGCCCAGCGGGATGTCGTGCTTCAGGTGAATGCTCTCCTGGAACCGCAAGGAAAACCGGTGCACGAGTTTTTCGCCGCTGTCATCCAGCAGCAGGATGCTGAACATCTGGTAGTCGATGATCCGGTTCAGCAGTTCGGCAATGCGTTTTAGCAGTTCATCAACATTGAGAATCGAAGTCAGCTCACGTGCGATTTCGTTCAGCAGCAGAAGCGTGCGCGCTTGCCGCGTGGTGCGCGTGTACAGTTGCGCATTCTCGATGCCGACAGCCATGCGCGAGCCAATCAACTGCAGCAGGCGTTTATGCTCTTCCGTGAAGTAGCCTGGTTCGCGCGCTTCCAGATCGATCACGCCGATGACGCGGTTCTTCACAATCAACGGAATAGCCAATTCCGAGCGTACGTTGGGGACGGCCTCGATGTAGTCATCCTCCTTGGTGACGTCTTCGACGAGTATGGCCTGGCGCGTTTGCGCTGCGCGGCCGGTCACGCCATGTCCCACCCTGATCTTGGCGCGATCGGCGTACTCCCGCGGATAGCCGACCTGAAAGCGAAAACGCAGCTCCTGCGTGCGCTCATTGAGCAAAAGGATGGCGAAAATTTCGTAATCGATGACCTTGCGGACCAGTTCCGCGACCCGGCGCAGGGTCGTATCGAGATCGAGCGTGGTGTTAACCACGTCGGCCACTTCCAGCAGCAAGGGATCGATTTTAAGCTGCTGATCTGATTGGGTTGAAACGGAATCCACCGTACCTATGATAGCAGCCGGGAGGATGGGGACTGTTGCGTCTTGGGACACCTAGTCCCGCGGCACAATACAGACATCCGGCAGATTCCGGTACCTTTCCGCGTAGTCCAGTCCGTACCCCACCACGAATTCATCCGGGATCTTGAAGCCTACGTAGTCGCCCTCGATGGGCAACTTGCGGCGGGAAGGCTTGTCGAGGAGCGCGGCGATCTTCAAGGACCTGGGCTTGTGGGCCAATAGGAATTTTTTCAGGAACGTCAGGGTCAGTCCGGTGTCCAGGATGTCTTCCACCAGGATGACGTTCTTGCCCTCCATGGATTGATCGACGTCTTTGGTCAGCTTCACCTCGCCGGTCGAGTCCCATCCGTGTTGTAATTCGTGGCTCGGGTCCGGGCGATTGCCATAGCTGGAAACGCCGATGAAGTCGAAAGTCGAGTCAAGCGCCACGTTGCGCGCCAGATCGCTCAAAAAAATCGCGGCGCCCTTGAGCACGCCGACGAAGATAACCGACTGCCCGGAGAAGTCGCGGGTGATTTCCGCACCCAGTTCTTTCACTCGCGCATCAATCTGTTGACGGGTAAGAAGGATTTTCAGGTCCGACACGGCACACATATGTAACAGAATTCCAGCGCGTGAGACAGAAAAATCATAAAATCAGTCGTCAGTCGCTCATCGCCGGTCGTCAGCCACAGGCTGATCTTAAGCTGACGGATGGGGACTGGCGACGACGTACACAACGCTTGTCTCGAGCGAAAACATCGAACCGAACACAGTTCAAGCTGAAGACTCACGACTAACGACCGACGGCTGATCTTATGAATCTCAAAAGCATCAAGCTCACATGGCTCGGCCACGCCACGTTTCGTATTGAAACTCCTGGCGGCAAAACGATTCTTATTGACCCCTGGGTCATGAACAATCCCATGTGCCCGGAAAAAGAGAAGACTCTTAAACATCTTGACGTAATGCTATGTACGCATGCGCACGGCGACCACATTGGCGATGCGGTCGAGATCGGTAAGAAACACAATCCCGCCGTGGTTGCGATCCCGGAGTTGGCCCGCTGGCTGGGCAAGAAAGGGCTTAAGAACCTCGTCGAAATGAATAAAGGCGGCACCGTCCAGGTCGCCGACATCAAGGTGACCATGGTGCACGCCGATCATTCTTGCGGCCTCCAAGATGGCGATCAGACACTGTACGGCGGGGAAGCCGTCGGCTTTGTGCTCGAATTTGAAAATGGGGTGAAGATATACCACGCCGGAGATACGAACGTTTTCGGTGACATGAAGATTATTCACGACCTGTACGCCCCCGAAATCGCCCTGCTTCCGATCGGCGATCACTACACTATGTCTCCGCGCGAGGCCGCTTACGCAGGGAACCTGCTGCAAGCGAAAACGATCATTCCGATGCATTTCGGAACGTTCCCGGTGCTGACAGGGCGGCCGGACGAATTGCAGAAGCTGCTACCAAACGTGGAAGTGCTGGAAATGAAACCTGGGCAAACAGTTTGATTGCAGATTGCAGATGGAACGTTTCAGAGCAGACTCAGCTGCTATCCTGAACACTCGCAATCTGAAATCTGAAATCATTAATCTGAAATCCTATTGGGGGTTCATTTGGCTACCGCATCCGATACCGCTAGCTGGCGACATCACGGCTATATCACTCACCCCGACGTCGATACTTATCTTTACTCTCTGCTTCCGCCGCGTGATGAAGTCCTGGCCGAGATGGAGGCGGAAGCCACGAAACACAAGATTCCGATTGTCGGTCCGGCCGTGGCTAGCTTTTTCCGGCAGCTCGTTATGATGACGGGTGCGAAGAATGTGTTTGAAATGGGATCGGCTATTGGTTACTCGACGATATGGTGGGCACGCGCCGTGGGCGATGGTGGCCGTGTGCACTATACCGACGGCGATCGGAAGAACGCCGAGAAGGCGCGCCGCTACTTTGAGCGTGCGGGTGTAGCTGACCGGATCAAGATTCACATCGGAGACGCGATTGAGCTGCTTTCCGAGCAAAAGGAAGCCTTCGACATCGTTTTCAACGACATCGACAAAGAAGACTACCCACGCGTGCTCCGCCAGGTCGTTCCGCGCGTCAAGAAAGGCGGCCTGTTCGTGACCGACAATGTCCTGTGGAGCGGCCGCGTTACCAACCAGGCCAACCCCGACGCCGCCACGAAAGCCATTCAGCAGTTCAACCGTGACCTTTACAAATCGAAAGACTTCTACACGACGATCATGCCGGTGAGGGATGGGGTGGCGGTGGCGGTGAGGATTTAGTCGTCGGTCTCCAGTCGCCAGTCGTCACCAACATCAACATCCGATGCAGGGACCGGCGCCCCCGCCCATCGAGGCGGGCGATGAGGTCCACCTCCACCGAACTGCCGCTCGACTCGCTAATGGTTCGCTGAAGACTGACGACTAAAGACTGACGACTAAAGACTGACGACTAAAGACTGACGACTAAAGACTGACGACTAAATCGACTTCACCGGAATCATCATCAAGTCCTCTACTAATCCGACTTCTTTCTGTAGAAACGGCTCCGCATATTCGACTCCGCCGAGCATTCCGTAGAAGCGTGCCATGGCTTCGATGCGGGTACGAATTTCATTGTGGGCAGGGAAGAGATCCTTGCCGGCTTCCTGATCGGAGAACTGCGTTTTGTATGCCATGAGCGACTGGAAGCGTGCCTCGAACTGGTCGCTGATGTCGACGACAAACGTAGGCCGCACATCGTAGTAGAGGGTGGCGTAGATGATCTTGAATGGCCGATGGGGAGTAGCGCCGGCATCTTGCCGGCTGTCGTGAGGGCGTCCCTCCCTCGCGGTGGCGGGCGGGACGCTCACCACGACCGCCGCCGGGACGGAGGCGCTACAGTCGAGCTTCTTCAGACCTGACAGAAAACACGCTTCATACCCCAACGTCGACGCGGTATAGTGATCCGGATGCCGCCCTTTCCAGTAGGGAAGAATCACTACGCGCGGTCGCTGCTCGCGTAGTACGCGCGCGACTTTCAGCTTGTTCTCCCAAGTGTTTTCCACGCGACCGTCAGGAATATCAAGCGCTCCTCGCCACGAGGCTTTCAGAATCCGCGCCGCCTCTGCCGCTTCGCGTTCCCGATCTTCGGCTGAGCCACGCGTGCCCATCTCGCCGCGCGTCAAATCGAGAATGCCGGCCCGGTAACCGCGTTCGGCCATCTTGAGCAGCGTGCCGCCGCAGGTCTGTTCCACGTCATCGCGATGAGCGGCGATGGCAAGGATGTCGAGAGCTTGGCGGTCGCGGGAAGAGTAATCGGAGGAAGCAGGCATGCTCAGTCCAGATTCCCCTGTTCGAGCACAACGTTCTCACGCACGATCAGCCGGTGTGCAGCCATTTCCTTCAGAGTGGGTAGCACGCGATTCACGTGCTCATCGGTGTCCACGAATGTGAGGATCACGGGAAGCTTGCCGCCAGCGTCGACCAGGTGCGATGTCTCTACCTGGTGGCGGCCCAGAAATCCTGCCATGGCATGAACGGTGGTCGCAGCATACACGCCTTCGTTCCGCAGGTAGTTGAGAACCTCGAGGTGCAGAGGCCGGTGATGCCACTTGTCGGCCTCGTTCAGATACATCGTGACCTGGACTGCCATTGCGCCGGCCATTCTACAGCACCCGCGCCAGCATTACGCCGGCCAGTACCGCCGCGCACGCCAGTACATTGTTGGCGAAAACGTTGACGGCCAGCAATCCCCACTGGCCCTGCTGCAGGAACGACATGCTCTCGTAAGCGTAGCTGGAAAAGGTGGTGTAGCCTCCGCAGAATCCCACGGCGATCAGGAGTCGCCAACGCGGATCAACTGTTACGCGCTCAGTCGTCCACATGAGGAAGAAGCCGAGTACGAAACTTCCGAGCACGTTGATGGTAAGTGTGGCATAGGGAAAGACCGGCCCCATCAGACGGAGCGCGCCTCGGCTCATCCAATAACGAAGATTGGCGCCGACCGCAGCACCCAGGGAGATGGCTAGGAAGTCGAGCACGATGGAGTCCTCCCAAACAAGTTTGGTAGGAGTTATCAGCCCTGCGGGCGGTTATGGCGAACTCCATCGCCGTTGGGAAAGTTTTATCACAGATGACGGACCAGGCTCTAGGCTTTCGGCTCTGGGCTCTGGTGTGGAACGCTTACCGAACGTCATCCTGAGCGTAGTGAGGCATAGCCGAACGGAGTCGAGGGCCCCCTGCACCTCCCCGATCGCAACATCATGCCGAAAAATTTTGCTGATCGTAATCACTCTAGGTTCGATTCTGGAGGCCCAGTCTTGATAGAGCCTAGAGCCCAGAGCCTGAAGCCAAGAGCCGCCAAGATATAATCCTCCCGATCCATGCCTCTGCCTGCTGGCACAAAATTTGGTCCTTACGAGATCGTTTCACCCGCCGGCGCCGGTGGGATGGGGGAGGTGTATCGCGCGGTCGATACGCGTCTGAATCGCTCGGTGGCGGTTAAGATTCTGCCGGCACATCTTTCCGAAAAGCCCGCGGCCCTCGAGCGCTTCCAGCGCGAGGCGCGTGCGATTTCGCAGCTCAGCCACGCCAACATCTGCCAACTCTATGATCTGGGGCAGCAGGACGGAATCCACTACATCGTGATGGAGTTCCTCGAGGGTGAGACCCTCGCGGCGCGGCTCGCCAAGGGCCGGCTGCCGCTGGAGCTAGTTCTGCGCTACGGAGCGGAGGTTGCCGAAGGGCTGGAACAAGCGCACCGCATGGGTGTTGTGCATCGCGACCTGAAGCCCGGCAACATCATGGTCACGCGCACGGGTGCGAAGCTTCTGGACTTCGGCCTGGCGAAGACGGCTACACCGGTCGTGCCACAGTCTTCAGGCTTGTCAGCCACCATGACTTCGGCTGACGTTGCACAGCCGTTGACCGCCGAAGGTACCGTCATCGGCACGTATCAATACATGTCGCCCGAGCAGATTGAAGGCCGGGACGCGGACGCGCGCAGCGACATCTTTAGCTTCGGTGCGGTTCTCTACGAGATGGCCACCGGCCGGCGCGCATTCGAGGGCAAGAGCCAGGTGACGGTCGCATCAGCCATCCTCGAAAAAGATCCGGAGCCGATTTCGACGCACCAGCCCGTGGCGCCTCCAGCGCTGCAGCACGTTGTGCAGGGCGCGTTGATGAAGGATCCGGATTCCCGTTGGCAGAGCGCCGGCGACATCGCCCGGCAGTTGCGCTGGATCAGTTCGTTCGACAGTACGACCGGCGCTGCGCACGTGGCCCGGCCGCACCCGAAGTGGCGAGAGCGCGCCTGGTGGATGGCGGGATGCGCGGTGCTGCTGGGCCTGTTGTCCTGGTTCGTATACGTCAACCGGCCACAGGCACGAGTGATTCGCGCTTCGATCGTGGCGCCTGCGGGTACCGGCTTCGATTTTATGGGAGACTTTTCCGGGCCGCCCGCAGTCTCTCCCGACGGAACGAAGATCGCTTTTGCCGCTCATGCTCCGAAAGAAAGAAACGTGATCTTTGTTCGTCGGCTCGATACGGCGGCAGCCGAAAAATTGGCCGGCACCGAAGGCGCATATCGGCAATTCTGGGCGGCCGATGGAAAATCCATCGGCTTTTTCGCCGACGGGAAACTCAGGAAAATTTCTGCGTCCGGAGGTCCGGTGACGATCCTTGCCGATGCTCCGAACGCGCGCGGTGGTGCCTGGGGCGCCGACAACGTGATTGTCTACGCCCCCGACTACCGGGATTGCCTCTGGAAAATCAACGCCGGCGGCGGCCAACCGGTTCGAGCCACACAACTCGATGCCAGCAAACACAGCACGCATCGCTGGCCCAGTTTCCTGCCTGATGGGAAGCACTTTCTCTTCCTTGCTACCAATCATGCGGGTGGCCGCCGTGAAGACAACGGCATTTACATGGGTTCGGTCGACAGCACGGAAAACCACCTCGTGCTCGCTACCGATGCCGGAGGGCTGTATTCGTCCGGCTACTTGCTCTTCCATCAGCAGAATGCCCTGATGGCACAGAAATTCGATCCGGCTCGCGGTACGCTCTCGGGCGAACCGATAACGCTGGCGAATGATGTACTGCATGACAACGGAACCTTCAACACGGTGTTTTCCGTCGCTGAAAAAGGCGTGCTGGTGTACGAGCCCGGTTCCAATTCGATCGGCGATACTGCGGCCTTATGGATGGATCGCAACGGCAAAGTGCTTGGCCCGGTTGGCGAACCAGCCGCCTACAAGGGAGGCGTACTGTCCCCGGATGGAAAGCGGTTAGCCATGGCGGTCGGTGAGCCCAAGGCCGACATCTGGGTCTTCGATTTGCAACATGGCTCGCGAACGCGACTCACGTTTGATGCTGCCACTCACCAGATGCCCGCCTGGTCCTCCGACGGACAGCGCGTGACTTACATGTCGCAGTTGGGCGCCTTCGTCATGGCTGGTACCAGCTTGCATGCCAGGTCGGCCAACGGTGGTGGGCAAGACGAGATCCTGCTCGACTCCAAGAGCTTCCCTGGCGATCAATTTACTCTGACGTGGCCACAGTGGTCGCCCGATAACCGTTATCTGGTGTATCTGCTGCAGTCGGGACCCTCGGGCGGGGCCGCGTGGGCACTGCCGACCGACCCGGGAGCGAAGCCGCAATTGGTGGTGAAGCCCGAGTCCCCCACTGGCAAGGTCGTGTTCTTGCGCCTTTCGCCCGACGGCCGATGGCTTGCCTACAGTTCCAACGACGGCAGTCGCGAGGAAGTCTACGTGACATCGTTCCCCAGCGGTGAGGGACGATGGCAGGTTTCGCGAGACGGTGGAACGTACCCGGTGTGGAGACGCGATAGCAACGAAATCTTCTATCTTGGACTCGACGGCCATCTGTACGCCACACAAGTGGAAGCGCATGAGAAAAGCTTCGACGTGCGGAACTCTGGACCATTGTTCGAGTTGCGGAACACCTTCGCGTTGGGGTCACCCTTCGATGTCAGTCCGGACGGCCGCTTCATGGTGCTCACCCAACCCCAAGGCGACATGTCGCCGATGACGCTGGTACTGAACTGGACGGCGGAAGTGAAGTGAGATTCTGATCACGGGCCACGGGTACAACGGGATACGCGAAGTGAACGCTAGCGCTATCCGTCGAAGTAAGCTTGTTTGTCGGCGCTGATTTTTTGGTCGTGAGATCTGGCGCTGCTTCGGGGCCAGCGGCCAGGAGTGGCCGCTCACACCGCAGATCTGCATCGGTTCGCTCTACTTCTTGCGCTCTACCAGATAGCGGGCCAGATTTTTGAGCGTTTCGGCGCGGTTGCCATATGGCTCGAGTTGCCGGAAGGCGTCGGCAACGAGCTGGTCGGCTTTTTTCAAGGATTCGTCGATTCCGAACAAGGCTGGATACGTCGTCTTCTCGGCGGCAGTATCTTTTCCGGCGGTCTTGCCGAGTTGTTCGGATGTCTGGGTGATGTCGAGAACGTCGTCTACGATTTGAAATGCCAGACCGACCTGCTGGCCGAAACAACGCAGGCGCGAGATGTCATCATTGCCGCCGCCGGCGTAGATGCCGCCGCTCACCAGGCTGGCGGTGATCAGCGCAGCAGTTTTTGCGCGGTGGATGTATTCCAGCGTTTTCAGGTCTGGCTTCGCATGTTCGGCTTCCAGATCGATGACTTGGCCACCGATCATGCCCTCGATCGTTCCCGTGCCATGTGCCACTTCCTTGATGATGCGTACGCGCGCTTCGGCGGAACAATGTAAGCGCGCAAGCACTTCGTATGCCTGGGTCTGCAAGGCGTCTCCCGCAAGAATTGCCGTTGCCTCGCCGAAGGCAACGTGGCATGTAGGACGGCCGCGGCGGAGATCGTCGTTGTCGAGCGCTGGCAAGTCATCGTGGATAAGCGAGTAGGTGTGGAGCATTTCGAGAGCGGCACCGAGCTCATCGATGCCATCGGGCAGCAGACCGGCCACCATACGTCCGGCTTCGCGGCACAGTATCGGGCGCAGGCGCTTGCCGCCGGCGAACACGCTGTGGCGCATGGCTTTGTGGATGGAAACGGGGTACTGGGTCTCAGCCGGGATCAGGCGTTCCAGTGCCTGATCGGCCGCAATCCGGCCCTGTTCCAGTGTGTCTTGGAGCATGGCAGGTGAGTATAACAAGCGCTCTCCGCGGCCGACTCATCAAGGCTCGCTAACTCCAGAATGTGGAGAGGGGCCGACCAAATGTATTTTTCGAAGGATTCCGGCGTGGCAATGAAACCTTTGGCCAAACCGCCCGCCCAGCGCTGGGTTCACCGGAATTTGTAAGTAAAAAGTTTACTTGCTCTTTCGTACGGGAGACATATGATGGGCGGCGCTTTCGGCCGGGCCGTCGCTTCAGATTGTGGGTCTCGTGGGGGAGAGCACACATTCGATTCGGGCTCGGCCGTTTCTTTGCATGGCAACCGACTCAACCAAGCACGGGCTAGTGACTTTCAGCTCCCAAACATAATCTGTTCCACACCGCGCTAGCCCCTTCCGCCGCAAGTCAGCGACTGATACCATCCTTCCGCTTGGTCTCAAGCACCCGATCGAACCCCGGCCCCGAAACCCACATTGATCATACAAAGGGGGATATGCCATGAGTGTCGGCAAGCGTGCGGCAGCGGAATTCTTCGGAACGTTCTGGTTAGTCTTTGGTGGATGCGGCAGCGCGGTGCTGGCTGCGGCTTTTCCAAATCTGGGGATTGGCTTTTTGGGTGTAGCCCTGGCATTTGGGCTTACGGTTTTAACGATGGCTTTTGCGATCGGCCATATTTCAGGCGCCCATCTGAATCCGGCGGTATCTGTTGGCTTGGTCGCCGGCAAGCGCTTGCCGGCGTCGGAACTTTTGCCCTACGTGGCCGCACAAGTGATTGGCGGGATCGCTGGTGCTGGAGTTCTCTATATCATCGCCAGCGGACAGGCGAATTTCGATGTCAGCGGCGGTTTTGCTTCGAACGGCTACGGTGTGCATTCTCCCGGCGGATACTCATTGCTGGCATGTTTTGTCGCGGAAGTAGTGCTGACAATGTTCTTCCTGCTCATCATCATGGGCTCGACCGATCGACGCGCTCCGGCCGGATTTGCTCCGATCGCGATCGGCCTGTGTTTGACGCTGATCCACTTGGTTGGAATTCCAGTCACGAATCTCTCCGTGAACCCAGCTCGGAGTACGGGGCCGGCAGTTTTTGTGGGTGGCTGGGCGCTGGCGCAGCTTTGGCTCTTCTGGATTGCCCCCATCATCGGCGGAGCTTTAGGCGGGGGTGTGTATCGCGCGTTGTTTGGCGACAGAGAGTAGTTAGCGACTGTGCTCGATTTCCCGTTTTTCGTGTGGAAGATTCCTCTCGTCTTGACGGTTACTAAACGTGGGTAAAACTTTGTAAAGTCAAGCCGTTAGCCGTCGGGCCGATGCTACATTGGTAGCATGGGATCTGGTTTCCATGGCTTTTTGCGTGCATGGGTTGGAGCTAATCTCGCCGCAGTGCTGACCCTCACGATGCTGGCGGTGCCGCCAGCCGCATCGGCTCAGGAGACGAAGACGCCATCCCCGAGCGAAGCGCCTGGGCAGCGCGCCGTCGGCGCTATCAAGGCAATCACGGACAACGGAATCGTTCTGGCCTCCGACAGCGGGGACGAGGTGCAGGTCACGCTGCAGGACTCGATCCGCATCCTTCGGGTTGCGCCCGGTGAAAAGGATCTAAAGAACGCAACTCCTTTGCAGAAACAGGATTTGCAGGTGGGTGACCGGGTACTGGTTCGAGGGAAGCTGGGTGCCGACGTACATTCGATTGCGGCGGGTGTCATCGTAGTGATGAAGCAGGCGGACGTCGCCTCGAAGCAACAGAAAGATCGCGAGGACTGGCAGAAGCGTGGAGTGGGTGGATTGGTGACTGCCGTGAATCCGACTGGCGGATTCGTCACGATCTCGATGACATCGTTTGGTGGAACAAAGACAGTTGCCGTGCACACCACCAAGAGCACGGTCCTGCGGCGCTATGCCGTCAATTCCGTGAGGTTCGATGATGCCAAGGTTGCACCCATCGACCAGATCAAGGTGGGCGACCAGTTGCGTGCGCGGGGCGCAAGAAATGGCGATGGAACAGAACTGGACGCGGAAGAAGTCGTTTCGGGCACGTTTCGGAATCTTGCGGGAGCGATCGTGGCGGTCGACCCGGTGGCCAACACTCTGACCTTAAAGGATTCCATTAGCAAACAAACCGTGGTTGTGAGAGTCACGGACGATGCGCAACTGCGCAAGCTGCCGGCAGAATTCGCGCAACGGATCGCCACGAGACTAAAGGGCGAAGCTGTGAGTGGAATTCCGGGAGCGGGTACGGGCGTGGGCGGCGTTGTGGGGGAGCACGCGGGCCAGCGGAGCGGCGGAAACTCTCCTGGCGGACCGGGGGGTGGTATGGGTGGGCACAATGGCGGTCCCCCGGATATTCAACAGATTTTGAGCCGGGTGCCGCCAGCACACCTGAGCGATCTTCAAAAGGGCGATATGGTCATGATTGTTACGACAGAAGGCGACAGCGCGGGGACAGTCCATGCGATCACGTTGCTGGCTGGGGTCGAGCCGATCCTCACTGCTGCGCCGAACGCCAACCAAGCCATGATGCTTTCCCCCTGGAGCCTGGGTTCCGGGAACGCAGAAGCCGCAGCCAACCCATAACCCGCAGTCTCATCTGATGAATTTGGTGGTTAGGGCAGGAGCAAGGATGGATTTCTGTTTTCGATCCCTTCGGATCCTCGCAGTGCTCAGCGTTTTGGGCATTACGGGTGTCCTCTGGGCGCAAGGCAACAGTGGAAGTTTGCACGGCACAGTCACCGATCCTTCCGGCGCAGCGGTGACCGGTGCGACCGTGAACGTGATCACGCCCGACGGCCAGGCGAAGACCACAACCACCAACAAGACTGGCGGATATGAGATCAACAATCTCGCGCCAGGGAAATACACGGTTACCGTAAGCGCCGCTGGGTTTTCAGATTTCGCGAAAGACGATGTGGATGTGAGTGCGGCTCAATCGCAATTGCTCAACATCCCGCTGGCGATTGCGGTTGAGCAAGAGAAGGTTAACGTCATCGAAGAAGGGACGGCGGTCGACACGAATCCCGCTTCCAACGCCGGGGCGATTGTTCTGTCGGGCAAGGATCTCGATGCGCTGCCGGATGATCCGGATGAATTGCAAACGGATCTGGAAGCGCTGGCGGGTCCATCGGCCGGACCGAACGGCGGGCAGATTTATATCGATGGATTTACGGCGGGACAGTTGCCGCCGAAGTCGTCGATCCGCGAAATCCGAATCAATCAGAATCCGTTTTCGGCGGAATACGACAAGCTGGGTTATGGGCGCATTGAAATCTTCACCAAGCCAGGCACAGACAAATATCACGGGCAGATTTCGGTGATGGGGAATTCGTCCTCGTTCAACTCGCAGAATCCCTTCCTGACCGGCACTGAGCCGGACTACCACTCGCTGCAATACATGGGCAACATTGGGGGACCGCTGGGAAAAAAGGCGTCGTTCTTCTTCGATGCGCAACGCCGCAACATCGACGAAGTGGCCATCATCAATGCGATCGTGCCGAACGTAAACCTGGATCCCACGCAGGCACCGTTATTTCCGGTAGTGCCGGGCTGCATGGATGTGAGTTGCGCCTACAGCGCGGCGGTTCCGCAACCGCACACGCGGACCAATCTGAGCCCGCGCCTGGATTACCAGATAACGAAGAACAACACGCTGACCGCGCGCTATCAGTTTTTCCGCAATACGGAGGAGAACAACGGCGTCGGCGGATTCTCGCTGCAGGGTCAAGGCGCCAACAGCACGAACACCGAACACACGGTGCAGATCAGCGACACGCAGGTGCTCTCCACGAAAGTCATCAACGAGACGCGGTTTCAGTTCTTGCGCGAGAACAGCAGTGACAATCCACTCAGCACGGAGGCTTCCGTTGTGGTGCCAGGTGCCTTCACGACGGGAGGCAGCAGCGGTGGCATCACCGCCGACCGGCAAGATCACTACGAACTGCAGAACTACACCTCGATGGCGTTGGGCAAGCACTTCCTGAAATTTGGCGGCAGGCTGCGCGCCGTTCACGACGTGAACACGGATGCCGGTGGGTTCAACGGATCGTGGGTATTTCAGAATCTGGCATTTTTCCAGCAACCGCAGCCGCAGCCTTTCCAGTTCTCGATCAATGCAGTTCCCAATGCTACGACGCCCATCATCCCTACAGTGACCGTGAACGTGGTGGATGCAGGACTGTACGTGCAGGATGATTGGCGCGTGCGCCCGAATTTTACGATCAGTTACGGGCTGCGTTTCGAAACCCAGAATACCATTCACGATCACGGCGACTTCGCACCACGCGTGGCGCTGGCATGGGGTATTGGCGGCAACGGGAGGTCAGCGCCGAAAACCGTGTTGCGCGCTGGATTTGGCATGTTCTACGACCGCTTCAGCGAGGCAGACATTCTGCAGGCGACAAGGCTGAATGGCGTTACGCAATTGCAATTCATCGCACAGGCACCAGCCCCGCCTCCCCAGCAACCGGACGAGCCACCTCCACCACAACCGCCAATCCCTGGCGTAATCTATCCCACAATTCCATCGCAAGAGCAGCTGCAGCAGAATTCGGCGACCATCTACCAGGTAGACCCGCGTCTGCGCGCGCCCTACATTGTGCAGTCCGCCGTAACCGTCGAGCGGCAACTGACCAAAGTTGCAAATCTGTCGGTTTCTTACCTGAATTCGCGTGGATACAATCAGTTGCTGACACGAAACATCAATGCGCCGGTACCTACCGCGACTTCGTTGTTCCCCATCGACGTCAACGATGTGAATCTGCGCCCGCTGGGCACTCTGCAGAACATTTATCAGTACACGACCGAAGGAATTTTCCGCCAAAACCAGCTCATCATCAGCTCCAACATACGCGCGGGCACGAAGCTGACTCTGTTCGGCTATTACACGTTGAACTCGGTGCATAGCAACACGTCAGGAGGTTTTCCTTCGAACCAGTACAAGCTGGATGAAGACTACGGGCGAGCGGCATACGACGTCCGCCATCGCGTTTTCTTCGGAGGATCGATTTCAGCGCCTTACGGATTCCGGCTAAGTCCATTTCTCGTGTTCGCCTCGGGAGCACCGTATAACGTGACCCTGGGGAAAGATTGGAATGGCGACTCGTTGTACAACGATCGGCCGTCGGCCGGCTCGTGCGGTGACCCACTGAACTCCGAGTGCTACAACCTGCAGCCTGTCGCAAGCGATGCACGAATTCCCATCAACTCCCTGACCGGGCCTACGCAGTTCACGCTAAATCTGCGATTGAGCAAGACATTTGGATTCGGTAAAGAGAATGGCGGTGGCGCGGCAGGCGGACCGGGTGGTGGAGGTCACGGCGGTGGAGGACCGCGCGGAGGAGGAGGATTTGGTCGCGCGCCGGGCGTGGGGATGGGAGCGATCTTCGGGCCCGGGAGTACGAATCATCGCTACAACCTGACGTTCAGCGTCAACGCGCGCAATGTTTTGAACCGGGAGAACCTGGGGCCGCCGGTGGGGAACTTGAGTTCTCCGAGCTTTGGCCAATCGGTCGCTTTGGCGGGGGGACCGTTCTCAAGCGCGGCGGCGAGCCGCAAGATTGAGCTGCAGGCCAGTTTCAGCTTCTAGCAGTACAGAGAAATCTGTAGACCGCGGAGGGCGCGGAGTATAGCCGCGGAGTTCGCGCAGGAATCTCTCTTTAGTCAGCTTCATGCGTTGTCTTTCGCGGCGGGACAGGGTTGTTCTTCTCTCGCCATACGCATAAGATTCTCGGGTTGTCGCTCATCCTCCGAACAACGATCGCACGCAAACCTGGAAGCGACGGGACATGTCTATTTCAACTGGAGAGGCTTATGACGAAGAAGCTGTTGGTTGTAACTCTGGCCATGTTACTAGTGCTGCCTTCGTTCGGGGAAGACAAGGAAAAGAAGGACGTCGACCGGCTCAACGAGTCGGCGGTGGTGCTCGATGAAATTCTGGGCATGCCGGAGGGCATTCCGAAAGACTTGCTGAACAAGGCTGTGTGCGTGGTGGTGTATCCGTCGGTGAAGAAGGCGGCGTTCATTGTGGGCGGCAGCTACGGGCGCGGTGTGATCACGTGTCGCTCGGGCAAGGAATTTGGCGGGCCGTGGAGCGCCCCGGCGATGTTTGCGCTAGAAGGCGGAAGCTTCGGATTACAGATTGGCGCGCAGGCCACTGACTTCGTGCTGCTGATCATGAATGAAAGCGGTGCGAACTCCGTGATGAGCAGCAAGGTGAAGTTAGGCGCGGATGCATCGGCTACCGCCGGG
Organism: Acidobacteriota bacterium; assembly: GCA_046728215.1. GTDB lineage: Bacteria > Acidobacteriota > Terriglobia > Terriglobales > Acidobacteriaceae > Gp1-AA133. The sequence goes on from JBKPEB010000030.1 coordinate 74,689, forward strand.
CCGGTGGGGCGCAACGCGTCGGCGGAAACCGATGTAGTCCTCAAGGCCGAAATTCTGTCTTACTCAAGGGCCAAAGGACTGTTCGCCGGAGTTTCGCTGGCGGGTTCTACCTTGCGTTCCGATGATGGCGCGAACAAGGCGCTATATGGAAAGGAACTGAGCGCGAAAGAGATTGTGCGCGAAGGCAAGGTTCCGACTCCCGCAGCGGCACGACGCTTAATCGCCATTCTGGCGAAAGCTTCGCCGAAACATGTTGAGAAAAAGTAGGAATTGAAGCACGCGCCGTACGCTCTGGCTCCAGTGCGTTTACGCGTCGAATAACTGTCTGACCAAGGCGGGTTCGCTCAGCCTGCTTCTTCGTTGCCCTTTCGCTCACCTCTGTTTCACCCTGCAACTCTATGCCGCTATACTCGGGTTCCTTGTTTTTCTTCGGAGATTCCATGAAGTTTCATGTCTATTTTCTGTTTGCTTTCTTCACCCTACTTTCGTGCCTTGCTCAGAGTCAGGAGAGAGAAACCACGCAGCAGAACCAGCCTGCGCCAGCCGAGGTGCAGTCCGCCAAGCGCGCTTCGATCGGCCTGGCGCTGGAAGGCGGAGGTGCGCTGGGATTAGCGCACGTCGGTGTCCTGGAGTGGTTCGAGGAGCACCACATTCCAGTCGACTACGTTGCGGGAACCAGCATGGGAGGATTGGTCGGTGGCCTCTACGCCACGGGAATGTCGGGAGATGAGATCTCCTCGTTTGTGCAGACGATCAACTGGAACCGGTCATTTCGGAATGAGTTGCCTTATCGATCACGCTCCTTTCGACGGAAAGAAGATAAGCGGGACTATCCGAACGATCTCGAATTTGGGTTGAAGCACGGCATTGCGTTTCCGAGCGGATTCAACTCCGGCCAGCAGGTGGGCCTCATCCTCGATCGCATAGCGCTGCCGTATTCGAATCTGAAAACATTTGACGATCTGCCGACGCCCTTTCGCTGCGTGGCGACGGACCTGGTGAGCGGCCAGGCCACCGTATTCAGCCAGGGATCGCTATCGGAGGCGCTGCGCGCAACCATGTCGCTGCCGGCCATCTTCAGTCCGGTGCGCCTGGACGGCCACGTCTACGTGGATGGCGGGATTATTGAGAATCTGCCCGTGGATGTGGCGCGACAGATGGGCGCGCAGATTGTCATTGCTGTGCACCTGGAGGTGCCCCCGCTGAAACCCGACGAGAGCCTCTCCGCCTTCAGCGTGTTGCAGCGATCGGTGGGCGTGGTGATCAGTGTGAACGAGCTGGCGAGTATCCAGAAGGCGGACATTCTGATTCCTGCGCACACGCAAAACTACAACATGACCGACTACCAGGAAGCCAAGAAGCTGATCGAGGTCGGTTACCAGGGCGCGCAGGAACGAGCGGCGCTGCTGGAGCGGCTCGCGTTGAACGATCGCGATTGGGCGGAGTACGTGAAGCTGCGGGAAGCGAGAAAACTCCGTGTACCCGTTCCGCAATTCATCGAGGTCACCGGAACGGAGTCCGTCATTGCAGAAGGCATTCAGAAGAGCCTTGAGGACAACGTCGGCAAGCCGGTGGACTTCAAACGGCTGGACAGTGATCTGACGGATGTGACAGGTCTCGGGCGATTCGCGCGCGCCGGATTTCAGCTGACGCAAAAGAACGGCAAAGCGGGATTGCTGATCCGCGCCGACGAGAAGGATTACGCTCCCCCCACGGTGAATCCGCTCTTTGTGATCGATGGCTCGGACTACACCGACGTGCGCTTCGCCATGGGGGCGCGAGTAACGTTCCATGATATCGGGGGATTCGGTTCCGAACTGCGGAACGATTTCATCGTGGGGTCGAGCTACGGTGCGGGGTCGGAGTATTACCATCCGCTGAACTGGTTCAGCCACTTTTTCGTTGCTCCGCGACTGTTTGCCACGTCGAAACCATTCGATCTGTACCTTGACGATACCCGGATCGCGACGTTCCGGCAGCATGATGCGGGCGGGGGATTGGATTTCGGCGTGGCCTTCGACCGCTTTTCGGAGTTGCGATTCGGTTATCAGATCGAGCATCTTTCCCTCACGCGCAGTATTGGAATTCCCGGGTTGTTGAGCAATGTCAGCGGCAGGCAGGGATTCTCGCGTGTTCGATATGTCATCGATCACACGGATGACCCGACGCTGCCCCGCAGAGGGTATCTCATCCAGTCGAGGCTGGAGTTCTATGATGCCAATCCCGATGCGACCGAGCACTTTCCCTTGGCCGAACTGCGCGCGGGATATTTTCATCCCATCCTGAAGACGAACTCGATTTTCCTACTGGCTTCGGGCGGTTCGACCATGGGATACCGCAATACGGGCCTGCCCATGTTTGGGCTGGGGGGACCGCAGCGTTTGGCGGCCTATGGGACGAATGAACTTCTTACGAATCAGTACTTCTTGTTCCAGCCGGGATATATACGGCGACTCAAGGAGCTGTCGCCGCTGCTCGGCAACAATGTTTACCTGATCGCGAACTATGAAATTGGAAAAGCCTACGGTCCGCTGAATGCGACGAACTCGCGCCTGCCGAACGATTTCAATGCGGCGGTGCTGGTGCAATCATTCATAGGGCCCGTGGTATTCGGCGGAAGCATCGGCGACCAGGGACATCACAAGTTCTACTTCCAGTTGGGGCGGTATTTCTAATCGCGGGTGTGCTCGACGCCGAGGCGGATGCGCCTCTATGATGGAGCGATCATTCCGTTATCTTGCGAGGTTGCCCTATGGCTGAACCGAGTTACGAAGAATTGAAAGCCCGCCTGCAGGAGTTGGAAAAGCAGGTGGAAACCAAAAAGCGCAGCGGCGCGATGGAGTTTCGCGTCTCGGAAAAGGGTGGGGTCAGCGTTTACGGACTCGGCCGCTTTCCAGTCACCCTGTATTACGAGCAGTGGACGCGCCTGCTGGATGCCTCCGAGAATCTTCGTCAATTCCTTGAAGAAAACAAGGATAAGTTGAAGCTGAAAGGTCAATAAAGATCAGCCAGGAACAGTATCTCTATTTGACCACGCGAGGGCTTAGGTCCGGGAAACCGCGTGAAATCGAGATCTGGTTCACCGAACGCGAGGGTTGCTTCTTCGTGATCGCGGAATATGACACCTCGAACTGGCTGCAAAACCTGCGAGCCGATCCCGCAGTGGAAGTGCGGGTCGCGGAGAGGCGCTTGTCGGCTCAGGCGCGGGTCCTCAGCCCGGAAAATGATTCGGAACTCCGGAGCGCAATCCAGGAATTGTCACGTCAGAAATATGGCTGGGGTAATGGGACTGTGGTGGAGTTGCGTCCTCTCAAACGCGAGTCCAAGCGGCCTCGTTAGTCTCCGACCCATCGACAGACGAAATCCGGAGCAGCCCTAAGGGCTGCTCCGGATGCAGATACACGCTTTCTCTGTGTGGCTATGCCGCCAGGGCATGGACAAAGTGCTCACACAGCGTGGTCTCCACGGTATAGGGCTTCACTTCGACCGGAGTCAGCAGAAATGGTTTCATGATCTGTTGAATCTCCGGATAGATGTTGCGCTCATATCTCTCCAGGTCCCGCTTCTCGGTCCAGAGACTGATGGCGATGATCTTCTCGTCTTTCTGTTCGGGTACCAGAGGGAGGATATCGAGGAAACCGGGTTGCTTCTTGAGGAGGGGCAGGAGTTGATTTTTCACGACTTTCACGAACTCTTCTTTCTTTTCCATCTGCAGAGTGAATTCGAGGATGCGTGCAAACATGGGGAAGCTCCTTTCCATCAATTACTTGCTTTTGCCATGAGGCCGGGAAGATTTGATAACGGTATCGGGAAGGAGCGAGCGATGTTGCTTAGTCCCCGCGACTATGCATCTGCGCCGCTGATCCTGCAGTGATGTGTGCACGTCACGATTGTGATAGTGGAAAAGAGAAGGCCGCGATCGGAAGACCGCGGCCGAAATGAGGGGACGATTTGCTAGCAAATTGATTACGGGACCGCGGCAGTTGAGACGCTCACCTGAGGTCCGACGAGCGCGATGGCTGTACCTGGTCCAGCGTTGACGATGGCGGATCCGGAGAACGTGTGTGTCGTCCAGTTGGAACTTCCAGCCAGGCGAGTGGATACCGTGGTCCCTGAGGCGACGAATGTTCCGGCAGGTGTGGCTGCGACGGCAACATTGGAGCTGAGCTGTACTTTCGTCTGCCAAGTTCCACCGACGGGACGATAAGTCGCGTAGGTTCCAGGACTGAGAGTGACCTGAGTGAAGATGGCGACCGCGTTGCCGCTTCCATCGACAGCCACGCCGGTTACACCACCCGCCTGGCCTACGAGCACAGGAAGCGGAGCGGCAGCGCTCCAGGTTCCTCCAGAGCGCACGGCATACGACACACCACTACGAGTGCGCCACACGGTAACGGCAGTGCCGTCATTTGCCGAGGCCGACGTTGGGATTATTCTGGCGATAGACGGAGGCGGCTACCGTAACGGGAGTTCCCCAAGTGCCGGTGAGACTTCGGCTGATGGCGATCACGCACCCGTGAGGATGCCGGTCGCGCCTTCCACGACCACGGCTTCTCCGCCGGAATTAACGGCGAGCTTTGCGAGGCCGTAGCAGGTGGCGGCGTTGGAGATGGTTTGCGACGATCCGAATCCGCTGGCCGCGTTACCGGTCACGGCTTTCAGAGCACAGGAGACGGGGCTTGGATTGGTAATCTGTTCCCAGATCAAAGTGGCCTGGCTGTGACTGTCGAACCCGATGCCGGGCAGCCCAAAACTGTTCACGTTACCGTACGCGTTGCTCGAGATTGTGATCGGGCTGCCCCAATGGCCGCCGGAGAAGAAGGCAGCTTGGGCTTGGTTCGGCACGTAAGTGTTGGTAGTGCGAAAACTCCAGACGGCGAGCACGTCGCCATTCGGCGCGACCATGATGTTGCCGGTCCCGCCGCCGAAAGGGCCGAGCGATGTCAGCGTGACGGGAGTGCTCCAGCTACTACCGGGTTTTTTACCGAGGCCTGCAGGCCTCCGGAAGGCGGCATGAAGAGCACGGCAGACGTCGAACCGTTGGTGGATACGGCCACGCCTAAGCCATTGGCGAGGAATTGTGGCGCACTCCAGGTCTGTGCCACGGCTGCGACGCTGGCGATACAAGTGAGTAAGACCAGTAAGGTCCACTTACGAACAATGAACATGTCTTCCTCCAAATTGTGTGGGCCTGTGAACTCAGGAACCGAAATTGGATGCGCAACGTCGGGGAAGGTTGATGGAAAACCGGTGATTACTGAAAGTTTGCCTGGGCCCGGAAGTCTGACCCGCATTTCTATCATGCGCGCCAGTTAGTGAGACGGGGAAAGAACCATTTCAAAGCGCGCCGCGACTTTATAACCCGGCCGGAGTTTCGTCAAGCATGCAATTGTAAATAACTCGATTATCCGAGGGCCGTCGAGCGCAAACTTTTTCCTCTTGTTATTCACCCATGCGGCCTTACATTTTCGACGGAGCATTCGATGAGTGAAGAAATACTCAGTCTCACGCCGCCCCCAGCCGATCACCGGCTGGCCTACGGAGCGGATCCGAACCAATTTGGCGATCTGCGGCTCCCAAAGGGGGAGGCGCCATTTTCAGTCGCAATGAATATTCATGGTGGATTCTGGCGGGCGAAGTATGACTTAGTCCATGGCGGGCATTTGTGCGCTGCTTTGACGAAGAAGGGGGTAGCTACTTGGAATCTTGAATATCGCCGGGTTGGCAATGCCGGCGGCGGTTGGCCTGGGACCTTCGAAGATGTCGCGAACGGATATCGATTTCTTTCCCAGATTGCGAAGCAATACAAACTGGATGCCCGTAAGGTGGTGGTGATAGGCCACTCGGCGGGTGGACAGTTGGCGCTGTGCCTTGCGGCCCATGAACAGGCAGTGACGAGCGCTGTGTCGCTGGCGGGGATTGTCGACATGCAGCGCGCTTTCGAGTTGCACTTGAGTAACGACGCGGTAGTGGAATTCCTTGGAGGAAAGCCGGAGGAAGTTTCGGATCACTACCACGAAGCGGATCCGATGAAGCTAACGCCGGGGAAGGCGAATCAGGTGCTGATTCATGGGACGAAGGACGACATCGTGCCTGTGTCATTCAGCCGCAACTACGTGCAGACAAAGAGCGATGGAAACGTAAATTTGATTGAAATCGCGGGAGCGGATCATTTTGATCTCATTGATCCGCGATCGGCGGCTTGGAAGCTAGTGGAGGGAAGTGTGATGAAGCTGCTGAACGTTTCTTCGCGGTGAAGGATCGTGAAGCGTGGAGGAAGCCGAGGAGGCCCACTGAGTGCACCGTGGAGTGCGAAAATTTTCGGACTCAGATCATTGGGGCGAGGAATTGCTCTTCAGGAGCGCGAACTGGAGATACATCATCTGCCCGACGTGGAGGTGGAGATGGGTGGCGCAGCGGAGAAAGATGTTGAAGCGGGTTTCGGCAGTTTCTTCGCGGGCGGCACTATAAGTCTTGCTCCAGTCATTCTCGGACTGGGCGCGCGCAGTGCGAGCGACCATGGACACGGCGTCGACAAAACGTCTCATCACCTCACCTTTTTGTGGAGGGGACGATTCAGTAAATTCGCGGTCGCGATCGCGGACGTATCCGCTATCCGCAACCTGTGCCCCGATGTAGTAATTGAGATTTCCGGTGAGATGCAGCACGAGATGTCCGAAACTGTTGCCGAACGGGAACGGCTTGCTCCAGAACTGTTCTTCGGTCAGAGGGGCGGCGAGTTCGCGGACTTTGCCGCCTAGTTCTTCGTATCTCGATGCGAATCCGGCTCCGACGGTTTGGTTCAGCAAGTGCGCCTCCGCAATGTGTTCGGGATCCAGTTACTTCTGATATTGCGCCGATCCTCACGCCGCTTTTCGCAGTACGAGCGCGGAATTCTTCGATCCGAATGCAATGCAGTTACACACCGCGTGCTCGACGGCAGCTTCGCGCCCTGCGGTTGGAACATAATCGAGATCGCACTCGGGATCGGGTGTATCAAGGTTAATCGTCGGCGGAATCTTGCCCTGCTGCATCGCGACGATTGTGGCCGCGACTCCGGCGGCGCCGCAAGCCCCCTGAGGGTGGCCGATCTGCGATTTCAGTGCGGACATCGGCACATTGCGGGCGTGCTCGCCCAGTGCTAGCTTAAGCGCCTGGGTTTCGATGCGATCGTTCAGCTGGGTGGAAGTTCCGTGCAGATTCACGTAGTGAACGTCGGTCGGGCCGATACCTGCCTGCTGCATCGCAAGTGCGATGGCGCGGGCCGGTTCTTCGCCACACTCCTTAAGGCGCACCCGGTGGAAAGCTTCGCAGGTGGAGCCGTACCCTGCGAGTTCGGCAAGGATGCTGGCTCCGCGCGCCCGCGCGTGTTCATATTCCTCGAGGACAAACATCCACGCGCCCTCGGCCAGCACGAAGCCGTCGCGATCGACCGAGAAAGGGCGGGAACCTTTCTGCGGATCGGCGTTCCAGGAGTCGGTGAGGATTTTCATCAGAATGAAGCCTTTGACGATACCGAGCGCGATCGGTGCGTCGGCGCCGCCGGAGAGAACCATGTCGGCGCGGCCATTCTGAATCAGCCGCATGGAGTAGCCGAGCGCATCGGTGGAGGAAGTGCAGCCAGTGGTAATGACCTGGCTTGGTCCTCGCAGTCCGAAGCGGATGCTGAGGTCGCTCGAGAATGTTCCCATCACGCCCGTGGGGACGCAGAACAAGCTCATGTGCTTGTAGTCCTGATGGAAAAACAGGCGGTACTGTTCTTCGGTGAACTCCTGAGATCCTCCACCGGAACCGACGATGACCGCGAAACGCCGCCGTTCTTCGAGGGGCAGGGAATCGGTGTCGAAGCCGGCCTGTTCCAACGCCTCGGTGGCGGCGGCCAGGGCGAGGGGCAAAACACGCGAGACGTGTTTGCGCTCGCGTTTCTCCATCCACGCGAGTTCGTCGAAGTTGGGAACTTCCCCGGCGATCTGGACAGGGATCTCACTCGGATCGAAATGCGTGATTCGACGGACGCCGGAAGTGCCGGCGAGCGTCGCGGAACTGAATGCTTCCCGGCCCACTCCATTTGGACTGACGGCGCCCATACCTGTCACCACGACTCTTCGCAAACCTCACCCCCGGAATGGCGTCTGGAAACTATACGGGAAAGATGCGGGAATGTGGGAACGTGATGGCTGGAAAAAATTCAGTTGTGCGGAAGGGCGGCCTTCTCGACCACGGGATTGGTAAACCATCCGATGATCTTTTGCTGGAAAGGGTCGTGCGCAACGCTGATGGCGCTGCAATGATCGGCGCCGGGTACCTCCCACAAAGTGACGTCGTGATTGTGGGAAGCGATCGCGCGAGAGTGGCGGACCGGGATGTTGCCGTCTTGCTGGCCGTGTATCAACAGTACAGGGATGTTTGTCTGCGAGAGTGCCTGACGGGGTGACACGTTTTCGAGATCGAACCCGTATTTTGCATGGGCATAGGTGAACGCGATTTCGACAATCGGACGCAAAAGCGAGCGCCCGAGCCAAGGTCCCGTGCGAAAGTACTGTCCGACACGGTCGTAGGCGATCTCGCGAAAGTCGGAAAACGGAGATTCGGCAACCACGGCGCAGAATTCTGGTTGGTCTTTCAAAGATTGCAGGAGTAGTGCGGCCCCCATCGACTCGCCTAATCCAAAAATGCATCTGGGATGATCGTGGTCCTGCATCCAATCCATCCACTCGCGAATGTCGCGAGACTCTAATAGGCCGAAGGTCGCCGTCTCTCCGCCGCTGGCCCCGTGCGCGCGAGCATCGGGGAGCACAACCGTGAAACCACGGGTGACAAGCATTTCCGCATAGCCGATCATGCCCATGCGGTTGTCACTGAGGCCGTGCAGTAAGATCACCGCATCGCCATTGTCATGCGCAGGGCGGAGTTGCCAGGCACGAAGCGTATTGCCGTCGAAAGCGGAAAGCGCGGCCTCCGTGAGTTGAGCGTCGTGCCGCCGAGCCATCGTTGCGGCTTGCGTCTTGTCGGCGTCGAGCAGTGGGCGTCGGGCGGGATGGAGCGTAGCCTCGGCGATGAAGAGTCCTGCGGCAGAACACAAGAGCAGGTACGCGGCGACGAATAACAACAGGAGACGAAGGGACCGGCGGCGGAACATTCCAAAGGAAGATACGACGAGCTGTGAGTTGGAGTTCCCGAGCTCGGCCGCAAAAATGGGGAAGGCATTGCGCCTTCCCCAATCCGGCTACTGCGTCGAGCGCGGGAGTTGCAGCATCAATGCGCTGTTCTGGCCGGTTTCGACCGATGGCAGCTGGCCGTTCCACTTCTCGATCAGGGCTCGCTGGTTCTCGAGCCTGCGCAGTTCGAGCAGCTGCGGCGTCAGGGAATTCTGGCGGATGCGGTTTGCATCGGCCTCGCCCTGGGCCCGCATGACGGAAGACTTGGCGTCGCCTTCCGCTTCGGCGATCTTCTTGGCCGCCTCAGCCTGCGTGGTCGCCAGTTCGTTCTTGGCGCGCTCGGCTTCCTGAATCGCCTGCGCCTTGGCAGTGATCGCTTGCGCAATCACGCCGGGCACGCGGGGCGCTCCGATGAATCCGAACTGCTGCACACCTACGCCGACATTGGCGACCTTGGCCTGGATCTCCTGCCCCACCTCGCGGAGGAACTCCGCTTTGTGTTCGCCGTAGATTTGCTCCACGGTATAGGTGGAAGCCACCTCGTTCAGCGAGTTGCGCACGATGTCGCGCAGAATCCCATGCGTGAACGTATCGAGCTGGTTGACGCGATACTTCACGTAAAAATCGGGCACGCGGTTCGCCTCGATCGCGTACGACAATGAAACATCGGCAAAGATTTCCATGCCCTCCTTGCTGTTGAAGCCCATCTCCTCGTTGATCGGATGGCCCTCGCTCGTGTCCCGCGTCCATTTCACGGTCTGCACGTAGGTCGGGAACTCGATCACCTGGGTCGTCAATGGGCTGTACAGCACCCATCCGGTACGCACCGGGATTTCGGACGCGCCCCTTTGGCTTCCGGCCAGATTGACCTCGATGCCGACGTAGCCGGCCTCGATGCGGGTGACGCCTACGACAAAGCTCGAGACCAGCCAAAATCCGATCAGCAAGCCGACGATGATCAACATTGGGATCATCACCGACCGGCGAAAGATGTTCTCGGTATAGTCCGCGAGCATTGAATTCCTTCTGTCACGATCCTGATTGAGTAGCGTCATAGGTTCCTCCAGATCGTGCGTACGACGAGCGGCACGATGAAAAGCAGGGCGAGGATCAGGGTGAGTCCGGCGAGCACGGCGCCGTCACGCGGCTGGTTGATCCAATGAAACGCAACCAGCAAAGCGCCATACGCGGCCAAACACACAGCCAGAATCGCCACCACGCGAAAGTGATGCCTCATGATTCACTCCTCCCGGTCTTGTGCCGGGTGAAGCAGTTCTGGTTTGTTGCTGCTTGTTTTTGCCAGAAACGGCTTTGAGATGGTGTTACATGGCCGTTGAACTTCTAACGACGCTTATCTGGATGTGTGCGCGAGCCGCGCGGATGCAGACTACATCGGCAGAGGAATCAATGAGATGCGGCCGGAGTTTCGAGGCGTCCCGTATAATCTGATGTTTCCCTGGAGCGCCACTTGGCATACAACGATCTTCGCGATTGGGTTGCTGCGCTCGATCGCGCCGGCGAGTTGAAGAAGATCCGCACAGAAGCCGATCCAATTCTTGAGATAGCCGAGATCGCCGACCGCGTGAGCAAGAGCACGCCGGCCAAGTTCGGAGCCGGCGGGCCAGCAGTTCTCTTTCAGAACGTCAAGGGACATCCGGGCGCGCAATTGCTGATCAACCAATTTGGCTCGGAACGGCGCATGCGCATGGCACTTGAGGTCGATTCGCTCGATCAGATCGCCGATCGCATTCGCGCCTTCATGGATGTGAAGTCGCCGCAGGGATTTCTCGACAAAGTGAAAATGCTTCCCATGCTGGCGGAGATGGGGAAGTTCTTTCCGAAAACGGTTCCGACCGGTGCGTGCAAGGAAGTCATCAAGCGCGACAAGTTTTCGCTGCTCGAGTTTCCGGTGCTGCAATGCTGGCCGAAAGATGCAGGACGGTTCATCACGCTGCCATGCGTAATCACCCGCGATCCCAAGACAGGGAAGCGCAATGTCGGCATGTACCGTATGCAGGTGTATGACGAGTCGACCGCCGGAATGCACTGGCAGCGCCAGAAAGTAGCGGCAGAGCACTATCGGGAGATGCTGCGCGGTGCAGCACAAAAGGGTGCGGAGCGGTCCGCATCTGCCGCTGTGGACATCATGTCGCGGTCTTCTGGCGGAGCAGTTCTCGCGGAGGGGGAGCGGCCATCGGGAAAAATGGATGTTGCCGTCGCGATCGGCACCGATCCGGCGCTGACCTTCTCGGCCATTGTTCCGGCGCCGCCGGATGTCGAGGAGTTCATCATTGCGGGGTTCCTTCGCCAGAAGCCGGTGGAACTGGTGAAGTGTGAGACTGTGGATTTAGAAGTCCCGGCCGATGCGGAGATCGTGCTCGAGGGCTACGTCAATCTCGACGAGCTGCGAACCGAAGGCCCATTCGGCGATCATACGGGCTTCTACTCACTGGAAGATTTGTACCCGGTGTTTCATCTGACCTGCATTACGCATCGCAAGGATCCGATCTACGCGACGACGATTGTTGGCAAGCCCCCGATGGAAGATGGGTGGATGGGCAAAGCAGTGGAACGCATTTTCCTTCCGCTGATGAAGCTCACGATTCCGGAACTGGTCGACATCAACTTGCCCCTTGAGGGTGTATTCCACAACCTGATGATCGTGTCGATCCGAAAGTCGTACCCGGGGCAGGCGCGCAAGGTGATGAATGCGATCTGGTCGCTGGGCCAGGCGATGTTCACGAAGTGCATCCTGGTCGTGGATGAAGATGTGAATGTGCATGACTTGGGCGAGGTAACACTAAAAGTACTGAACAACATTGATCCGGAGCGCGACATCCAGTTCACGATGGGTCCGGTCGATTCGCTCGATCATGCCTCGCGGCTGCCGAACTACGGTTCGAAGATGGGTGTGGACGCAACCCGCAAATGGGCTGCGGAAGGATTCACGCGGCCCTGGCCGGACGAGATCACCATGGATAGCAAAACGCGAGCGCTGGTGGATTCCAAGTGGAAATCGTTCGCCAAAGAGCTTGGGATCGATTAGACTCGTGCCATCAGCAACTGGGGTGCTCCACGATGCAAGTCACTGTTAATCTTCGCTGAATTGTTGTTCCTCTCGATTCGTTTGAATTTCCGCTGAAGGCGCGGGTACTCCGTTGCGCCTCGGTGAAACCTTCCGCAATCTCAGTTGTCTAAGTCAGAAACCAGCGCGCGGCTGCGGCTGTACGCAGAATTTGGCAGGAATCAATGGACGCCGTGACCACGGTCCCAAACATTGAGCAGCCCAGTTTCTGGGCGTCGATTCGTGAGGCCCTGCGGGGATCGCACCAGGACTACACGACCGGGAGTCTGAACCGGGCGATTCTGTTGCTGGCGATTCCGATGGTGCTCGAGATGGTGCTCGAGTCCTTGTTCGCCGTGGTCGACGTCTTCTTCGTTGGCCGCCTGGGTGCTGACGCGGTGGCCACCGTCGGACTGACGGAGTCGCTGCTCACGCTGATCTTCGCGGTGGCGATCGGACTGAGCATGTCGACGACGGCCATGGTCGCTCGCCGGATCGGGGAGAAGGATACCGAAGGCGCTTCGGTTGCCGGAGTGCAGGCCATCATCCTGGGATTGAGCGTGTCGCTGCTGGTGGGCGTGCCGAGCCTCATCTTTGCGCCACGCTTGCTGCAACTCATGGGGGCATCGCCGGAGATCGTGGCCAGCGGATCGGGCTACGCGCGCATAGCGCTGGGTGGGTGCGGCGTTGTCATGATGTTGTTCCTGAACAACGCGATCTTTCGCGGCGCAGGAGACGCGGCCATCGCGATGCGCCTGTTGTGGGTTTCGAACATCATCAACCTGCTGCTGGATCCTTGCCTGATTTTCGGGCTGGGGCCGTTTCCGAGACTGGGCGTGACGGGCGCAGCGTTGGCGACGTTCACCGGGCGAAGTATCGGCGTGTTGTACCAGTTCTATAGACTCGCGCGCGGCACGGAACGAGTGCCCGGACTGGCGCGGCATCTGCGTCTGAATCTTGCGGTGCTGTGGCGGCTGGTACGGGTGTCGATTGCGGGAATCCTGCAGTTCGCCATCGCGCATACGAGTTGGATTGGACTTGTACGCATCGTGAGCACGTTCGGGGCGGCGGCGATTGCGGGTTACACGATCGCAATCCGCATTTTGATCTTCGTGATTCTGCCTTCCTGGGGATTGAGCAATGCGGCCGCAACCCTGGTGGGACAAAATCTCGGAGCATGGAAGCCAGATCGCGCCGAGAGTTCGGTCTGGAGAACCGGCTTTTACAACATGCTGTTCCTGGGATCGGTGGGAGTGATCTTGATTATTTTCGCAGAACCCACGGTGCGACTCTTTACCCACGATCCCGAGGTGGTGCCGCTGGCAGCGAGCTGTCTGCGAATTTTGAGCTACGGCAATATCGGCTATGCCTACGGGATGGTGATGCTGCAGTCATTCAATGGCGCGGGCGACACCATTACGCCCACTTGGGTGAACCTGTTTGGATTCTGGTTCCTGGAGATCCCGTTGGCATATTGGTTGGCGATTCCGATGAATCTTCGCTCAAAGGGCGTTTTCTTCTCAATCGTGATCGCGGAATGCTCGATTGCCGCGGCAGGAATTTTGCTGTTCCGGCGCGGTCGATGGAAGCAGCAGAAAATCTGAGAGTCTAGTTCAAAAATCCGAAAACAATAACCAAGAGAAAAAACTGGCCATGGGTAGGGTGAAAACTGTATATCACGCGCTGCGGACGTCCATATATAGATTGGGTCTGCAGGCTTGGGCTTTAAGAGGCGCCCCCACTTGTGACCTCTTAGTGAAAGAACCCGGGTCGCAGCCGTCGTCCGGGTGTCCATTCGTTTTGAATCAGGAGTAGTCTGCTCGAAGCCGACTATGTCACTGCAAATCCTACTGGTCGATGATCAGCCATCCGTGCGCAACGGCATTCGCTCTCTACTCGGATCCCGTCCCGAATGGAAAATATGCGGCGAAGCTTCGGATGGGCTGGAAGGGGTCGAGAAGGCGAAGGAGCTGCGTCCCGATATCATCCTGATGGACGTCTCCATGCCGCGTATGAACGGCTTGGATGCCACCCGCATTCTTCGAAGAGAACTGCCTGAACGAAAATCGTTATCGTCAGCCAGAATGATCCTGCCATTGTGAGCATCCAGGCCCGCGAGGTGAGTGCCTCGGCGCATGTGGCAAAGCAGGAGCTTTTCGGCACGCTGCTTCCCGTCTGGTGGGCGCAACCGATGGTCGCACCTCCTCCACCGAGGCCCACCCGGTTGCAAAGATTCCAGATTGGCTGATGGGCGGCGGGGAACTCGGCCAGATGATTGGGCGCTTCGATTGGTCCAAGACCCCGTTGGGGCCGATTAAGAAATGGCCGCAGAGCCTCAAGACCTCCGTCAATCTCATGCTGAGCTCGCAGCATCCGATCTGGATTGGCTGGGGACCGCAAGCGCCGTTCCTGTACAACGACGCCTACATCCAGGTTCTTGGTAGTGCGAAGCATCCGTGGGCTCTCGGAAAGCCCGTTTCAGAGGTCTGGTCGGAGATCTGGGATATCTGCGGACCCCTCGCGGAGAAAGTCTTCCGGAACGGAGAGGCCTCTTTCGTCGACGAGGTTCAGTTGCTCATGAACCGCGGAGACTTCTTCGAAGAAACCTACTTCTCATTCTCCTACAGCCCGATTCGTGATGAGTCGGGAAGCATCGGCGGTTTGTTCTGCGTGTCGACGGAGGTTTCGCCGAAGGTCATCAATGCTCGACGGCTGAGGACACTCTCGGAACTTTCCGCAAATACCCTGGTGCAGAAGACTACGGAAGCGGCGTGCAATTCGGCCGTGAATACTTTGGCGAAAAACCCGAGCGACGTCCCCTTCGCTCTTTTGTATCTGATTCAACGCGATGGGGAACAACTAAACCTACAGCAAGCACGCGGAATCGAGGCGGGCGTTCCCGAACTTTCGCCGAGTGTCATTCAGCTTGCAGCAGGCAGCGGCCAGCATTCTCTGTGGCCGCTTGCTGAAGTGCTGAGCACCGGCCGCTCTCGCGTTGTGCCCATCGCGCACGTGGAAGGCTTTCCGTTGGGAATGGCTGAGCAGCGTTTATCCCAGGCGATTGTTTTGCCGGTCACATCCCCGGGAGAAAGTCGTCCCATCGGAGCGTTGATCGCCGGCGTGAATCCTACTCGGCGGATTGATACTGAGTATCAGACTTTTTACGGGCTTGTAGTTGATCAGGTCGCCGCAGCCATTCAAAACGTGCGCGCTGCAGAAGCCGAGAGAAAACGGATGGAAGCGCTGGCGGAGCTCGACCGTGCGAAAACGACATTCTTCAGCAACGTCAGCCACGAATTTCGCACTCCACTCACGTTGATGCTTGGTCCCGTGGAAGATTTGCTCGCGCGCAGTCACATGGACCTGTCGCCCTCCACGAAGAGCCAACTAGAGCTGGTGAGCCGGAGTGGGAGCCGGTTGCTGCGCCTGGTGAACACGCTGCTGGACTTTTCACGCATGGAGGCCGGTCGGATGCAGGCGACTTATCAGGCGACCGACCTGGCAGCCTTCACGATGGATCTCGCCGCCGCCTTTCGTTCGGCCACGGAAAAAGCCGGTTTAGCACTGGACCTGGACTGTCATCCTCTGCCAGACCCGGTCTACGTCGATCGCGGCATGTGGGAAAAGATTGTCCTCAATCTGGTTTCAAATGCCTTCAAGTTCACCTTCGCGGGCGGCATCAACGTGGCACTGCCAAAGGCCGGCGACAACGTCGAGTTGCGCGTCAGCGACACCGGCGCCGGCATTCCGCAGGAAGAATTGGGGCGGGTATTCGATCGGTTCCACCGCATTGAAAATACCCGGAGCCGGACGCATGAAGGAAGCGGCATTGGTCTGGCGCTGGTGCAGGAACTGGTCAAGCTTCACGGTGGGTCGATTCATGTAGAGAGCGTTTTGGGAGAGGGCAGCACATTCACCGTGTCCGTACCTCTCGGCAAAGCGCATCTACCGGCAGATCGAATCGGCGGAGAGGGGTTGGAGACCCTCACTACCCGGGGTGCAACCCCCTTTGTGAAAGAGGCCCTGCGTTGGCTGCCGGACACCGATTCCGACGAGACGCTGGAAGAACGGTCCCCGGGTATACAGGCGGATACTGAGCCCTCTCTAAACACCGGCCCGGACAGGCGGCCGTGTGTCCTGGTCGTCGACGATAACGCGGACATGCGTCAGTACCTGACACGCATGCTGGCCCAGCGCTATGAAGTGCGCTCTGCGCCCGATGGCCAGTCCGCACTGGCTGCGATTCGAGCAGCGGCCCCCGATCTGGTTCTGACCGATGTGATGATGCCGAAGCTGGATGGCTTTGGCCTGTTGCGCGAACTGCGCGCCGACCCAACTACGAAATCAGTGCCGGTCATTGTGCTCTCCGCCCGCGCCGGGGAAGAGTCGCGCCTGGAGGGAATGGAGCAGGGCGCGGACGACTACCTGATTAAGCCATTCAGCACGCGGGAACTGCTGGGGCGCGTTCAGACTCACCTGCAGATGGCGCGTTTCCGAAGCGAATCGGAGGAAGCGGCTCTGCAGAAGCAGCATCAGCTCAGCATCGCCCTGGAAGCCTCCAACACCGGAACCTTCCGGTGGTCGCCGCAGACCGGCGAATTTCTGGCGCTGGATGAAAACTTCAAGACGCTCTTCGGATTCGAGGAAACGGACACCATACGACGCCGCTCTGAGGTCATGGCGCGGGTTCACCCGGATGACGTCGCGCTGGTCACGGCGTCGTTGGATGCTTGCGCCCAGGGCGCGGACTTTGATCTCGAGTATCGCGTGATTCTGCCGGACGGAAAGATTCGCTGGCTGCACGACCGGGCCCGCCCCTTGCAGGATGAGCAGGGAAACCTCTCCTATGTGGTGGGAGCCTGTTCCGATGTGACCCGGCGCAAGCAGTTCGAATCGGAAGCCCTGTCGGCCAATGCCAAGTTCCGGGCCATCTTTGATCAGACAACGGTTTTCTCCGGAGTGCTCAGCACGGACGGCATCGTTCTCGATGCGAACCGCCTTTGCCTGGATGCGTGCGGTTACCAGGCCGCAGAGGTGTTGGGCAAGCCCTTTTGGGCGACTCCGTGGTGGCGCGGCTCGCAGGATATACAGGAAAAAATCAAGACGGCCTGCCTCCAGGCAGCGCAGGGAGCGCGTTTCAAAGCCGAGTTTCCCTTTCACTGGGCGGATGGCACCGAGAGACTGGTCGAGTTCGAGTTGCATCCCATCCGTGACGATCACGGGCGGGTGATCTTCCTGCATCCCACGGGCGTGGACATCAGCGATCTGAAGCGCACCCAGGAGAACTATCGCACGCTGGCGGACAATATTTCGCAGTTTGCGTGGATGGCGAACAGTTCGGGATGGATCTACTGGTTCAACCGGCGCTGGTTCGAATACACCGGCACGACGCTCGAAGAAATGCAGGGTTGGGGATGGCAGAAGGTTCTACATCCGGATCACGTCGAGCGGGTGACGGAGAAGATCAAGCAGTGCTTTGCGCACGGCAAGGTGTGGGAGGATACGTTCCCGCTGCGCGGGAAAGACGGACAATATCGCTGGTTCCTGTCACGCGCCGTGCCCATCAAGAACGCCCATGGCAAGATCACGCGGTGGTTCGGCACAAATACCGATATCACCGAACTGCGCACCGCCCAGGACGCGTTGCGCGCAAGCAAAGAATTCACCGAAGAGCAGGTCCGCGAACGCACGCGTGAATTGGAGTTGCGCAACGTAGAGGTGATCCAGCAATCGGAACAGTTGCGCGAACTCTCGCACCGCATGCTGCAACTCCAGGATGATGAACGGCGGCATGTGGCGCGAGAACTGCACGACAGCGCCGGCCAAATCCTCACGGCGCTCGGTTTGAACCTGGGGCAGGTCGCAAGCATGGCAAAGCAGAGCGCGCCCCAGTTGATCGATGGTCTTAACGAGACTCAACAATTTGTTCAGCAGCTAAGCAAAGAGATCCGCACGATGTCGTACCTGCTGCATCCGCCGCTGCTCGATGAAAGCGGCTTGCCCGTCGCCCTGCGCTGGTATGCCGAGGGACTCGCCGAACGCAGCGGGCTGAAGATCACGGTGAATATCCCAGACGATCTCGGAAGATTCGGCAGCGAGATGGAACTGATGATGTTCCGGCTGGTCCAGGAATGCCTGACCAATATTCACCGCCACTCCGGAGGCGACCAAGCCGACATCACGGTTTGGTCGGACGGTGTTCATGTCGGGCTTGAGATCCGAGACAACGGGAAGGGTATTCCGCCGGAGAAGCTCGCCTCTATTCAGTCTCAGGGCGGAGGCGTCGGTATTCGTGGCATGCGGGAACGCATTCATCCATTCCAGGGTACGATGGAGATCGAATCCGATCATTCTGGAACGCAGATCTCGTTCCGTCTTCCAATTCACAAGGCCGAGGCTACAGAAGACAACGCCACTCCGGCCGCCCAGGTTCCCGCCTAGCGGTTACCCGGCAACTCCTGGCGAGCACGTCCCTCTCTCCTGCGGTAGAGGCGTTCATCTTTGTGCACTTTCCATTTATCCTCGTCCCGCCGAGGAAAAGGACGGGGAGGAACATGATCTTTTATCTGCCGGTCATCCTGATGATCGTGTGCACGACCACCTATCACATCGCGCAGAAGTCAGTCCCGACGCAAGTCAACCCGATCTTTTCACTGGCCATGAACTATCTGACTGCGCTGGCTGGAACTTTACTCTTGATTCCACTCTATCCATCGCGCGGCGCCGGACCGTGGAGCACAAAGGGTTTCAACTGGGCGAGTGTGGCAGTGGGTGGGTCGATTGTCGGAGTGGAATTAGCTGTCCTGCTGGCCTATCGGGGTGGCTGGCGGGTCAGCATCCTTTCGGTCATCGGCAATAGCGCCAGCGCACTGCTGCTGGTGGGAATTGGCCTGTTGTTCTTCCATGAACACCTTACGGCGCGGAACGTCGCAGGCGTGGTCCTGTGCCTGATTGGATTAGCCCTAATCTCGCAACACTAGCTAGGCTTCGCCGGCTGCATCCGTAGGCCCACGGGAGATCTTTCCGGGCCCGCGGTGGCGGCGTGCGCGCCGCCGCTTCGCAAAGGGCTTGTCCATCCACAGCGGACAAGCGAAAGGAAAGTACCCGCTTCCTTCCACTCCCAGTATACGGAGCGCCCAGGGCCTTGCAGCAAGACCCGAGTCGTGCCGCATAATCGCCCCTCGAAGCCAGAACCTACGGAAATGGGAGGCACGAAATGCGTGTGCTGTTGTCGACGTATGGATCGCACGGGGGCGTCGAATCAATGGCGGGACTCGCGGTGCAGCTGGGCGTGATCCCGACAAGAGAGTGGCGATGACCGAGCATGCGGTGGTGATCGCCGGAGGAGGTCCGACAGGGTTGATGTTGGCGGGCGAGCTCGCGTTGGCGGGCGTCAACGTCGCCATCGTCGAGCGGCGCGCCAGCCAGGAGCTCGTCGGCTCGCGCGCGGGCGGTCTGCACTCGCGCACCATCGAGGTTCTTGATCAGCGCGGAATCGCCGACCGGTTCCTCTCACAGGGCCAGGTATTTCCGACCGTGGGCTTCCACATGATCCGGTTGGACATCAGCGACTTTCCCACCCGTCACAACTACCTCCTCCAACTGTGGCAGAACCACATCGAACGCATCCTGGCCGAGTGGGTCGGCGAACTGGCAGTGACGATCTATCGCGGACGTGAAGTGACGGGGTTCGCGCAGGACGATACCGGCGTCGACGTCGCACTCTCCGACGGTCAGTCGCTTCGGGCAGAGTATCTCGTCGAGTGCGATGGCGGCCGCAGCATTTTTCGCAAGGCAGCCGGCATCGAGTCCCCGGTTGGGATCCGACGACGAGCTGGCTGATCGCCGAGGTCGAGATGGCCGAGGAGCCGAAGTGGGGTTTTCACAATGATGCGGTCGGCACCCATGCGATCGGCAGGAGAGATGGCGGGTCGGCTGGGGTCGTGCTGACCGAACCGCAGCTGCGACTCGACAGCGAACCCACCCTGCGCGATGTCAGCGAGGCGCTCATCGCCGCCTACGGGACCGACTACGGGATCCACACTCCCACCTGGATTTCCCGGTTCACCGACATGACGCGTCAGGCTGCCGCTTTACCGCGACAGACGCGTCCTGCTGGCCGGTGACGCCGCGCACGTGCATCCTCCGATCGGGGGACAGGGCCTCAACATCGGAGTGCAGGATTCGGTGAACCTGGGTTGGAAGCTGGCCCAGGTGGTCAAGCGGACATCACCCGAGAGCCTCCTCGACACCTATCACGCCGAGCGCCACCCGGTCGCTGCCCGCGTGTTGCGCAACACGATGGCGCAGGTCGCGCTTCGTCGTACGGACGACCGCACCAAGGCCTTGGGGGACTACGTTTCCGAGTTCCTCGGCATGGATGAGCCTCGCAGGCGAATCGCCGCGGAGATGTCCGGTCTGGGCATTCATTACGACCTCGGCGAGGGGCACCCACTGGTGGGACGCCGCATGCCCGATCTCGACCTGGTCACCGCCAACGGCCCGCTGCGGGTGTTCACTCTTCTGCACGATGCCCGTCCGGTGCTGCTCAACCTCGGGGAGCCCGGCGGCTTCGACGTCACTCCATGGGCGGATCGCGTTCAGTGGATCGACGCCAAATACGCGGGTTTGTGGGAACTTCCGGCAATCGGGGCGGGCACGGCTCCCACCGCCGTGTTGATTCGGCCCGATGGATATGTGGCTTGGGTGGGAGACGTAAACCAGGTAGGGCTCGCCGACGCGCTGACCACTTGGTTCGGACCGCCTGCTGCCGCGTAGCGCACCGGCTTCCAAGCTCGTCCTCAATAGGCCGTTATCGCTCGTTCACAATTTCAGTTCCCAGACTTCGGAAACGAGGTTCGTGCGTCCCCAACTCTTGTGGCGCTGGTGACCTGCCAATTGAAATCCTGCCTCCTTGTAGAGATGGCGGGCGGCTCCCAGTTCGCTCTGTGTCCAGAGAATCATCTTCTTGTACCCGACTTCCTTCGCGAAGCGGACGCACTCGGCAACCAGTCGGCGGCCAATGCCTAATCCACGGGCGGCCGGCTCGACGAGAAGCAGCCGAAGCTTGCAGATGGTTTTGGACTTCTTTACCAGGAACACAGTGCCCACGATGTCACCGTCTTTTTCGGCGATCCAGCAACGTTCACGGCGGGGGTCGAAATTCTGAATGAATTGCGCGACGATTTCCGCGACCAGCGCCTCGAAGCGCTCGTCGTAGCCATACTCCCGCCAGTAGAGTGTGCCGTGTCGGTGTACGACCCATCCCATGTCGCCCGGCTGATGGGTCCGCAACAAGTAGGCAGGGGAAGGGGCCGAGCTGGCTGATGTACCGAGCGCCGCCTCGATCGTGCGCATGGCTGCCAGCAGCCTTTGCTGCTGACTGGGACCCAGTTTGCCCAGCATGAGTGCCACCTGTTCGTTGGAGCGCTGTTCCAGTGGATGGAACACACGGTGACCCTTGCGCGTGAGACTGAGATAGTGTTGGCGACCGTCGGCAGGCGATGGCGTACGGCGCAATAAGCGCTGTTTTTCGAACTTGGCTAACATCCGGCTAAGATAGCCCCCATCGACGCCAAGTTCCTGCACGAGTAGCGTGGCGGTGAGATTTTGACGGTGTGCCACCTCGTAGAGGATTCTGACTTCGAGAAGTGAGAACGGGCTGCTCAGTAGGCCTTCCTGTAACACTCCAATCTGTTTCGTGTAGAAGCGATTGAAATGTCGAATTTGCTGCACCGACGGATTCGCGGATACGGCACTCGCAGCGGACATGCTCCAACCTCCTGCCAATTGCTATTATCAAACAGATAAGTTGACGAAAGCAACTATCGGGGGTGGGGATAGTGTTTCGTTTAGTCTCTAGATTTCAACTGGGCGTATATGCGGATGGTCGGCTTAAGGAATATCTCTTGAGGAAATCCTGCTCGCGCTATGTGCTAACCTGCCCCATCATGGACCGACGAGACTTCCTGCGCACTTGCGCGATCGGGGCCGCGGCCCTTTCGACGGGCGGATTTACCACCACTATGGCAACCAGCACTACTACATCCCGGAAAAACTGGGTGTGGATTCCTTTGCATAAAGACCGCTCGGCCGACGACTGGAAACGCATGTTCTCCACTATGCGGGCGAACTGTGTGCAGGCAATCCTGCCCGAGGTCTATGACGGCCGCCAGGCGTACTTCGCAAGCCATCATCTTCCGGTAAACACCGATCTGCTCGGCCGGATACTTCCGCTTGCTTGCGCGGAGGAGCTCGAGGTGCACGCCTGGATGTGGTCCATGCCTTGCGTGGTTCCCGAAATCATGCAGAAACTTCCGGACTGGTACAACGTCAACGCCAAGGGCGAATCCGCCGTCGATAAGCCTGCGTATGTGGACTACTACAAGTTTCTTGACCCAGGACGTCCGGAAGTTCGCGAATGGGTCCAGGCGACCGTGACGGAGTTGGCCTCAATTCCCCGAACTCACGGGCGTGCATCTGGACTACATTGGTCATCCCGACGCGATTCTGCCGAAAGGGTTGTGGGCCAAGTACAAGATTGTGCAGGACAAGGTGTATCCACCATACGATTACGGCTACAGCGCTTACGAGCGGGAACAGTTCAAAAAGAAGTTCGGCGCGGATCCTATCGACATTGGCAACGGCAAGGTGAGAGACCGCGAACTCGAGAAGCAGTGGCTGCGCTTTCGGTTGGACATGGTGGTGGACCTGGTAAACCAGTACCTGGTGCCTGCCGCTCACGAAAAAGGCAAGAAAATCACAGCAGCCGTTTTTCCCGGGCCGTCGCGCGCCCGCGAGATGGTTCGACAGGACTGGGAACGTTTTGACCTCGATGCCTTCTTGCCGATGCTCTATCACGTCTTCTACGAGGAAACGCCGGAGTGGGTGCGCGAGCAGACGAAGGAGGGCGTGGCAGCGGTCAAGCGTCCGTTGTATAGCGGGATATTCATCCACGATATGAAGGTCGACGAGTTGAAGCGCACTGTGCAGATGGCGCTCGAGGGCGGCGCTTCCGGAGTGTCGCTGTTTTCGGCCGACGGGATGGATGGCGCGAAATGGCAGGCGTTGAAGGGCGCTACAGCATGACCGCCACCGTGGAATGCCAAACCATGGCTGCCCACGATTATTCTGCGTAACCTTTTTGGCCCCTGCAGAGTTTATCTATTTGAGATCGTAATCATGCCAGCCGGCAAGCTTGCCATGAAGGGGTCGCGAACCGAGGCCGACGAACGCCTCCTGGTGCAGGCTGCACAAAAGGATCCGCAGCGATTCTCCGAGCTCTACGAGCATCATTTTCGCGCGGTGTACGCCTTCGTGGCGCGACGGGTGTCCACCCGAGAGATTGCCGAGGACGTGACCGCCGACGTCTTCTACAAAGCGCTTGCGGCTCTTCCGCGCTTTGATTGGCGAGGCGTTCCGTTCGGCGTGTGGCTGTTTCGCATTGCCGCGAATTGCGTGGCCGATCAATTCAAGTCCTCCGCGAGATTCTCCGAGGAGGCCGGTCCCGAACCAGCCACGGAGGCAGAATTTGATCGCGCGCATTATTGCGCGCGACTGTTTGAGTGGGCGGAGAAGCTGCCATCGGATCAGAGGCGAGTCATAGAGATGCGCTTCGCAGAGGGTCGCACCATCCGCGAGATTGGTGCAGAGCTGAAGAAAACTGACGGAGCCGTGAAGCAACTGCAGTTCCGCGCGCTACAAACGTTGCGAGCTCAGATGGGTGAGAAAAAGCCAGGTGGCCGACATGGCTAAGCGCAGCAAGTCTGAACAATTCGACGCGAACGTCGAAGCGATGCTGACCCAGTCGCTTGCGCCGGCATCGGAGCCATCCGCAGAGGACAGTGAGTTGATCGAACTTGCGGGGCAACTGCGAGACTTGCCTCGCACTGTGTTCATGAATCGACTGAAAGCTGAGTTAACAAGGAGAGCGTCTGTTATGAGTCCAGCGACAAGCAGTGAAACGATGCCCAGCGAGCGCAACGTGCAACCAACCGAGGCACGGGTCGATCCGATCCGTCCAGGATTCCACACGATCACGCCCTACCTCATCGTGAATGAGGCGGCAGAGTTGATTGATTTCGTGAAACAGGTCTTCGGCGCCGAAGAGCAATTTCGTTCCATCGGAAGTGCAGGCGGCCTGCACTGCGAATTGCGCCTCGGCGATTCGATGATGATGATTGGCGGCGGAGGCGCCTGGCGCGGCACACCCACGCCCACCGCGCTGCACGTGTACGTACCGGATGCGGATGCTGTTTATGAGCGGTCTCTCAAGGCAGGGGCGACCAGCCTCCGACCGCCGGCTGACCAGGAGTACGGCGACCGCGATGCGTCGGTACGTGATCCGTAC
The DNA here is from genome assembly GCA_046728215.1 of Acidobacteriota bacterium. Classification (GTDB taxonomy): domain Bacteria; phylum Acidobacteriota; class Terriglobia; order Terriglobales; family Acidobacteriaceae; genus Gp1-AA133. Next base: position 99,260 of record JBKPEB010000030.1, read on the forward strand.
GGCAATCACTGGTACATCGGCACCCACAAGGGAGAGTCGCCCGCGCAATTCATGCCGACCGGATTGCATACGGTGAATGTGTACCTTCATCCCAAGAACGGGGAGCGAGTGATGGATTTCGTGAAGCGCGCCTTCGGGGCCGAAGAAATGATGCGAGCGCAAGGCCCGGATGGCGTGATTCATCACGCGAAATTGCGGATCGGCACGTCGATACTGGAGTTGGGCGAGGCGCACGCGGAATTTCAGCCCATGCCGACGACGTTCTATCTGTACGTGGAGGATTGCGACGCGCTTTATCACCAGGCGATGACTGCGGGTGCGACGTCGCTTAGCGCGCCTGCGGATCAGCCGTATGGCGATCGCAACGCCGGTGTGCAGGATCCATTCGGAAACACGTGGTACCTGTCCACGCACGTTCGGGATGTGAAGCCTTAGACATTGGAGTTGTGGATCGCGATAGAGAGGAAGGGGCTACTACAATTTCCGCCAGCGCATTCGAAAGGGAAATCACATTCATGATGCAAGCGGGCAGTCCTTTTCCAAATTTTTCGCTTCCGAACCAGGATGGCAAAATCACGAAGCTCAGCGACTTCGCCGGGCATTGGCTGGTGGTGTATTTCTATCCGAAAGACGACACTCCCGGCTGCACCATTCAAGGTAAGGCGATGTCGGCGGACAAGGCAAAGTTCGATGCTGCCGGCATCAAGGTCGTCGGTGTCAGTGCGGACGATCCCGCTTCCCACAAGAATTTCTGCACGAAGTTTGCATTCACCATCGATCTGCTCGCCGACACAAATTCCGCGTTGATGAAGACCCTGGGCCTCGGACAGTCGGAGTGGAAGGGCATGCAATTCTGGGAGCGCACTACCTTCGTGGTGGACCCAAAAGGTGTGATTCGGAAGGCATACGAAAAAGTAAATCCGGAAGGCCACGAAAAAGTTCTGCTCAACGACATTACCGCCTTGCAGCAGCGGGCCTGAAAGAAAGACGCCGGCGTTCCACTGCAAGAGGCCGTCGGCGGGATTCTTCCCCCGATAGGCTCCCTGCTTTCTGGTCTCCAGCGTACGCACTGAATCACCGACGACTTCCTTTGTTCGGCCAGATTTCCTTCTCTTTCTGAAACGCTTCTATATCCCCCGACACTATCTTGCGAACACTTCTCCCGATTGAGGACCAAAGGAGATTCCCATGGCTACCGCTCACAAGGGCGAAGCGGCTAAGGTTTCTGGCCCGATCCGCGTAACGCTGCCCATCTCTGTTGCTTACGATCTCGACAAATTTCAACGAGCACTCGCCAATGTCGCCACGATGGTGGGTTGCACTGGATGCACTTCCGGCGTTGACGTGTTCTTGCACGCCCGGGAGTTTGTGGTCGACCCCGCTTCTTTGCAAGTGCGGGAGGCGGTCGGCGAGCGATGAGGGCCCCATGAACCTTCCGGAACTTGGTGTTGGGTTGACTTGGTTCGCTGGACTCGAACCGGTCATACAGGCAAATGCACAGCTTATCGATGTGTTGGAGGTCGAACCGCAAACGTTCTGGCGTCGTGGAGGAGAGGGCGGCCTGGTCGTGGATCGGGCATCGCTCGACGCGCTTGTGCGCCAGCCTCTTCCCAAATTGATTCACAGTGTGAGTTTCCCGGTCGGAGGAACGCTGGGGCCCTCGGTGGATGACGTCGCTCTGCTCACATCCTCGGTGCGGGAAATGAACTCGCCATGGATCAGCGAACATCTCAGCTTCAATCGCGTTGCAGATGCAGCAGGCGACTGGCACGCTGGCTTCCTGTTGCCGCCGCGCCAGACGATCGCGGGAGTTGAGGCGGCAGTGGCTTCCATTCGGACTCTTGCGGCGCACAGTCCCGTGCCAGTAGCGATTGAAACCGGGGTGAGCTACTTGCGCCCGCGGCCGGATGAATTGCCGGACGGAGAATTCGTTGCGCGCGTGGCCGAGGCCGCCGACTGCGGGATCCTCCTCGACCTTCACAATGTCTGGACAAACGATCGTAACGGCCGCCAGTCCTTGGCCGACTACGTGGAGCAACTTCCGCTCGAGCGAGTTTGGGAAGTCCATGTCGCCGGCGGATATAGTCACCGGGGCTTCTGGCTCGACGCGCACTCGGGAACGGTGCCTGCCGACTTGCTGGAACTGGCGGGCCGCATCGTTGCGCGACTTCCGAACTTGAAGGCGATTGTCTTCGAGTTGTTTCCATCCTATTACCCCAAAGTGGGCCCGGGCGTGTTTCGGCCTCAACTTGAGGTTCTGCAGCGGCTGTGGGATCGACGGAACACAAGCACAATTCGCCGTACCCGTGTTCGCTGCGAGCCGAGCGAAAGACCCGCAGGGCCTTCGCCCGAGGAATGGGAGCGTACCTTGGGATCCCTCACTGTGCATCGGCCGTGCGCGGGGGGGTTGGCGGACGAACTCCGGCAAGATCCGGGTTTAAGCATCATTCGGGAGATGGTCGAGAAGTTCCGGGGCTCCATGATCGTGCGGACCTTACGCTTGTCGTCACGCTTGATCATGCTGGAACGTGGCGCTGCATATCTCGAACAACTCCTGGCGGAATTCTGGAGAGCGCATCCGCCGCAACCTTTCGCGCTGGACGAGGCGAAGGCTTTTGCTGCTTTCCTGCGCGAACAGAAGCCGTACGTTCCATTTCTGACTGAGGTGCTGGAATATGATTGCGCGGTGATCGCGGTGGCTCTGGATGGTGAGGAGCGCTGTATCCCGTTTGGCGCCGACCCGCTGCCGCTCTTGCGCGCCCTGGGAGCCGGACGCCGGCCCACACAAATCGCCACCGGCAACTTCGAGATCCGTCTGACGCCCGACTTGCTTGGCACGGATGCGCCAGCCTTATCCGGAATGGAAGTCATTCACTGAAAGGCATTCGGCGCGAGGCGCGCTTCGCGCCGGGTCCATCACTTGCACAGTTCCGTCGCCAGGATCTCGCGGCGTCGGCCCGCAATGGCGTCAACGCGTCCCAATGAGAATGCATAGACGGCAAATGCGACCGCCGCGAGTCCCATGAACATCGCGATCGCCAGCCAGTCGTGTTGGTAATAGCGGGCTACAAGCAACACGGCTGCCGCGATTCCGAACACGATGATCTGAATCGCGAAACTGGCCAGCACGGTGGTCTGGGACGCACGCTGTCGTCCGAAAGTTCCAAATTCCGTTTTCTTCGGGGAGTACAGCGACAAAAGATTACCGGCCGCCAGGTTCATGGGCGCTGCAAACAGCAACCCGCTCAAGGTAATCAGCACAGTCTCCACCGACGGCGGACGGAACAGCAGCGACACTCCAATGAATAGCGCGATGAGTTCGCCCGCAAGGACTCCCATGTGTGCCAGGTTTTTTCCCAGTACCACGTTGCGAAAGCTGGCCGGCGAGACGAGGAAGAACTGAATGCCTCCAGCATCGGGACCGAAGTTGTTATAGATGAGGTTCGTCAAGAGGAGCAGCGCGTAGGCAGAGCCAACCGGCAAAGCCAGTTCCGGCCAATGCTGAAGAAATCCGGCGGTGTTGGAGCGGCCTCCCAGGCCAAAGACGAACATCATCACAATCGGCGTGACAAAGGTGAGCAGCACCGGACCGCTTCGGGACAGGTAGCGAAACTCTTTCTCAAACACCGCAGAGGCTTCGCGAGGCAAGCCGGGAAGGTTCCATCCCAGGCGAACTCCGCCACGTGTTTTGCCGGCATCCGAACGTCCAGCCACTTCGCTGAGATTTTCGCCGCGGTACTGTGCACGCAGGCGGACGCTGAGTACGCGCAAAATGGCGGCTCCATACAAGCCCAAGGCTCCGAGAAAGCAAAGAGCAGAGACTTTCATGCCGGATGCCATTGACGAGATTGCGCTGGTGGCCACACCCGGAGGAAGGATAGCCTGCACAGGGCTGGCGTATTGACCTGCGCGATGGAAGAAGACGTTCGAGCGGTCGCCGTAGCGGCTCATCATCGGGCCGACCAGCTGCAAGCTGATCATGGCAAGAAAAAAAACGACTGCAAAGATCTCGCGCGTTCGACGCTGCTCGAGCCAGCGATCCACCCAGGCGAACACCATCTGGGTGAGCAGCATGTTGACCGCCGCGAATAAGAAAAGAACGACAAACGCCCAGATCAGCAGGTCTGGTCGGGCCCATCCGAGGCCAAATACCATCCCGGCGAGCCACAAGCTGCCCAGAACAGTTGCAGGATCGAGGGCGCCGTAGACCAGTCGGATGAGAACATAGGCACGGTAGCTGACCGGAAATCGCAACAAATGCGAAGCGTCGATTGACTCCGAAAGCGCCGTGGCCATGACTGGAAAGAGCTGCCAGAACAGAAATACAGGCCATAGCAACAGGGTCAGGGCTTCGGGTTTTCCATGGGACACGAAGAACCACGCGCCCAACCCAAGGAGAAAAGCACCACCCAATCCTCCCGCGGTAATCACGAGGCCGATGACGATTCGCGAAAACAGTTCCACCGCGCCGCGCTTTGATCTCAATGAATGGAGAAATATCTGCCAGCGCACGTTCGTGATCGCGCTCAATTGTGCCCGCGTTTGAGCCGTTCCGATTACCCCAGCCAAGAGAGTTCCTGTTCCGCCGATCGCGTACCGCCGACCGTGCGTAAGAAAATTTCCTCAAGCGTCAGCCGACCGTTCGTGGCCATCGCTACTCCTGCGGGTGCTTGGGCCTCGACTCCGGCACGAAGCTCTTCGAGCGATCCCTGGGCGACCAATGCGCCCCGGTCGATGATAGCCACATGACTGCACAGGCGCTCGACGATCTCGAGAACATGAGAAGTCAGGAAAATCGTGGCGCCGCGCGCGATCATACGCTGCAGCATCGCCTTCAATGTGCCGGCCGCAATCGCGTCGACGCCTTCAAAAGGCTCGTCAAGAAAGAGAATCTTAGGCCCATGAATTACCGCTGCAGCAAGGGCCAGCTTTTTCTGCATGCCGTGCGAGTAGTCGGTGACGAGCTTCTTCGGCTCGTTGGAGAGCTGCATGAAATCGAGCAGCTCAGCGGTGCGCTTGGCGGTGGTCTCCCGGTCGAGTCCGTACATGCGCCCGACGAACGTCAGATATTCCGCGCCCGTAAGCCGTCCGAAAAGCGCCAACCCTTCGGGTACAACCCCGATCTGCCGTTTGACCGCGGTCGTCTGGGCAGAAAAATCCAGGCCCAGGATCTCAATCTGACCCGAGGTGGGCGCCAGCAAGCCGGTCAGCATCTTGATGGTTGTCGACTTTCCCGCGCCGTTCGGTCCCAGAAAGCCGAAGAACTGCCCCGAAGATACCCGAAGATTCACGTCCTGCACGGCGACAAGATCGCCGAACCGGCGAGTGAGTTGGTTGGTAACAATCGCGAGCGAGTTCGGAGAGGCACCTCCGGCGGAGTGAACTGGTTCAGACATCGGATTTCGAATCTAGCATAGCGTTGTGAAGCGGCGGAACTCGGGCCGGTTCCGACCGGTACGGGGCCGATGGCCGGGCTCGGGCCAAGAAAATCTGGTAAATCGCCGCCATCCAGAAACGAAATCGCGCTCAACTGCACAACTAAGGTAGAGGGGAAACACAGACGTAAGGGTCGGGGGGCTGGCGCCAGCCTCCTGTTCTCATCAGGCCCAAGTGATTCTGGTATTCCATGTTGCTCACTCTTTGGAGCGCTCGCCCGTCCAAAATACTGTTGAACTGCGCGTCCCCCGGGCGCGTATATATTCTTGCGCCTACGTGTGGGGGGCTCCATGGCAGGGAACGAGTCGCAGAGTCTGGTCTGTTTCGGTCCGTACGAAGTGGATCTCCAGACCCAGGAGCTTCGAAAAGAGGGCACCATGGTTCGGCTTTCGGGGCAGCCCTTCCAGATCCTGGAAATGTTACTGTCACGTCCAGGAGAACTCATCACGCGCGACGAGTTCCAAAAGCGGCTGTGGCCAGGCGCTTCGATGGTGGACTGCACGCATGGGCTGAACGCCGCCATCAATAAGCTGCGCGAGGCGCTGTCCGATTCTGCAATCGAACCCCGGTACGTGGAGACTTTACCGCGCCGCGGCTATCGTTTCGTCGGGGAAATTCGCAGACCCAGTGCGCCCACAGATGTAGCTGTCCCCGTGGCAGCGTCGTTGTCTCGCACCGTCCCTGACGAGTTGAATCTGCATCGCCCGCAAGTTGTACCGATCCCATCCGTCTCACGCCACTGGGCGACCATGCTCGTGAGCTTGGTTGCGTTGCTCGTGGGCGGGCTGGGAGGAATTGCTCTTCATTCGAAGTGGACTGAGACGAGGACTGAGGCACGTAGTACCGAGCCGCGGAATGGAGAGGCGGCCGCAATAGAAAGAAAGGCCCGGCGCGAACTACACGCGACAGAGCAGGATGCGTTCCGCGAGCAGCCAGCATCCAGTCTTCGCGCCATGACGAAACCGGCGGTGCTGCGCGAACATACCGCAGACTCGCTTCCCAAGAGTCCCACGTTGCGTACCGTTGTTTCGGGAAGCGGGAGCGCTGGCCCTCAGTTTTCTCCTGATGGGAAGAACATTGCCTTTATGTCGAACCGTGGCGGCCCGTGGCAAATCTGGGTGAGTGCCGTGGATGGGTCCGACCCGGTTCAGATCAGTTCCACGGAGAGTGCGGGCACCCCGCGCTGGTCCCCGGACGGAAAGCAGATTGTTTTCGATGCGCCCTGTGACGGAGGCACGTGTGTTTTCATCGCTCCCATTGACGGCAGCAAGCCATCGCATCAGCTCGAGGAAGGTTGCGTGCCGAGTTTCTCGCGAGATGGGAAGTGGGTTTATTTCGCGGCGGACCCCAACGACGGCTGGCAGGTCTGGAGAATCCCCGCGCACGGCGGGCACGCTCAGCAGGTTACCCGGCACGGTGGATTTGCGGCGCTCGAGTCGGCTGACGGCTATCTCTACTATGCAAAATCCAACGGTTGGAACCCGGAGATCTGGCGAGTTCCCATTGTCGGAGGCGAAGAGTCGATGGTCTCGGACTTGGTTCGTCCTCGTACCTGGGCAAGCTGGACGGTGACACAGAAAGGAATTCTTTTCGCGTTCGATGTTCCATCGAAAGGAACGCAGTTGAGTTTGTATGAAATCGCTACCGGCCAATCGCGACAATTGCTCTCGTTACCCAGCGCGCCGTTCTGGATGGGAGCTACTGCCGACGGACGAAGGGTCGCAGTGAATGATGCCGCCGAACGGCAGATCACCCTGGTCGAAAATTTGCGCTGATCCTCTTCTGCAGCCTGCACACCCCTGCCTCAGAAGACGCGGTAACGTCCTGTGCATTGCACTTTCGTGTCTGTGCCACTTTCCCGCTTTACAAATGACGGAAAGCGGCGAGTTCGGTGCCAGTCTTGCTCGCCAAACTCTGTTTTGGCAGACTGCCGGGCAGCCCTCTGCCCGCCGCAAGTTCAAGAAAATGGGCGCCGTATCCGAAGGTAACCGAAAGTAAGTTTCATTTTGGAACCGTTGGAACGTTACCTGCGAAGACTCCAGTAACGTACGGCCAAAAACCAAAACAACCGTACAGAAAAGAGGGAATGAGATGTGGATGGATATTACCCGCGGCATGGCCGTACTGAAAGCCGCATGGAGCTTCGGTTCCACGGACAACTCGGCTGAAACCACGCCAGTGGCGGAACTCAGCAATGACGTGAGCGGAGAGTACCTGGCTGAAGCACAGAGCTATTTGAATATGGGGCGTCATCACAGCGCGGCCATTCTAGCCGGCGATGCGCTGCAGGAAGCGCTACGCCGTTTGTGCGACAACAACAGCATTGCCCTGAAGCGGCCGACGGTCGACAGCATGATCAGTGAACTGGCTCGCAACGGAGTGTATGACAGCCTGGTTGAGCAGCAGCTTTCCGAACTGACAGGAATCTACGAGAAAGCCGTGACTGGCTTGTGGTCGGAAGTTTCCAAGGATGATGTGGAGTCCATGCTGCGCGATTTGCGCGCCTTCGTTGTCGAGCACTCCAGCAACTAACCAGATCGTTTCCCCCGCTTCCCCCTTTTCCCCCTTTGCGATTCAATGCGGCGTCCCTTGGGCTCTGGCCTGGATGCGTGTTCTCTGATGACGAGGCGAAGGCTAGTCAGCGGAGTTCGACAATCATCAAGAATGCCCAGGCAGAAAAGAGCAGCACGCCGATCGCGAAGAAGATGTGCAGCACCATCGACGCCAGGTCGAGTTTGGGAAGGCGCACTTCCAGTTGGCCACTCTTCTGGCAGAGGTAGTAGCTGTAGGCGACGCCCGCAAGAATCGAGATCAGAAAAGAAAGCACGGCGAGCGCGGGCAGGACGAGCCACGATCGGGCAAAAGGCGGCAACACTTCGTTACCGCCGGCATCCTTGCGGAACAGCAGTCCGAACACTCCGACGATGGCCGGGACGGCCGCGCTGGACAGTGTGAGCACCCCACGCACGTGCTCAGAAAAGAACTTCAGCTTCTCAGCTGCAGGCATGGTGTTGCCGGTCGCGAGCGTTTCGTGAGCCGGAGTCTCCACCATACTCACCGCCGTTCTTTCGATGCGCTTGCCCGCGCATGCTCCAGCTGCCACTGACGCTTCTTCAGCTTGTTGAGCGTGACCCAGATATTCTTGGCCGCGCGCGTCGGGACCACGGCTCCGTGCACGTAACGATACAAGCTGGCGTAGGGGATTCCGGTCAGCATGGCCAGCCGCCGTACGGATACGCGCTTCTCGTCCATGATCTTCTTCAACTGGGCCGGCTCGAGGCGGCGCAACACGCTCTCCACTTGCTGGGCTTCTCGTTGAGGGAGTTCCTCAATCGAAGCCGCCGGCATTGCTTCCATTTCCTTGCCCACGCGTGCGGATTCGCGCAAATTGACTTCTGCGGCCAGCAGCCGGGATTCGAGGTCCTCGACATAGTCGGTCAAGGCCACGAAGCGCTTCATCGGAAGCTGCACGTACTTGCCATCCACTAGTTTCACGTCTTTGGCATCCAATTCGAATTTCATGTTGTCCTCATGGTTGAAACTTCGGCAACCTGTACTTGAAGGGCAAGTCCAAATCCTCCAGGTACACAAGTTCTCCCGCCTCACGAATCGTGTAGCTGATTACAAAGCCGTGCTTCAGAATCTGCACACGCTGGACCGTGATCAGCAAATGGAGCGGCTCTGTGCTCCCGCTTTCTTCGGGCTGAGACAGCAACTTGTAGGCTGTCCTCGGCTCGGGTTGATAGGGGGCATGCGCGATGGCCTCCTCCGCAGCCTGTATGTCCGCCACCATTTCCGCGTCCTCGATCCGCGCCAGTTCCTTCACGTAGCGCGGTTGCGGAACCAATTTGTATATGCCGCCATCCGCGGGCACGAAGCCTCCTGCAGCGGGGTTCGGCTGACCCCATGATGATCCATAAATGGATCAGTTGTCAATCGGGTATGTTCAATGCTGGATATGGCATTGTAACGGGTTCCGGATCACGGTTGTAGTTTACGTAAGTTGTTTTGTATTAACAACATGCAAGGAAGTCTTTTGACCGCAAAGGGCACTAGGAAGGCCGCGAAGATCGCAAAGACAGCGTCGGGCGAACACTTCCTGGGGGATACTCAGGCGCTCGCCTAGGCACCGGCCTCTTCAGCACCTCTTTGCGTCCTTTGCGCCCCCTTCGCCAAACTTCGCGGTTAAAAGCTCTTGTTCGATGTCCTATGGCTTCGAAGTCTTACCGCCGCTGGCTTCAACCAATTGACGGATCGGTGGCGCTACCATCAGCAGCAAATCCCCTCTCGGTGCGCCAGCCAGATCGATGGCTGCGAGTTGCTGGGTTCTCCACGAGTCGGGCGATGGTACGCCTTTCTCCAGGTAATCGAGCGCGAACAATCCTGCGAACCCAAGGCTGGAAAGATCTGCGGACAAGGGCGCGAGCTCGCCCATCAGAAAAGATCTTTCGAGCAGTGGATGGAGGCGGGGATCGTTGTCGCGCCAGAGGGCAAGTTGGGTACGAATCTGGGCTGCGGCGGCCTGGTCCTTGAAGTTGCTGGAAAGATAAGACTGCACGGCGTTGCGGAAATTCCGGGCTTGCTCGCTCTCCGGGCGAGCGGTATCAACGAGGCGGTTGAGCGGGGCGCGGAAATCCAGTGGTCCCTTCATGTTCTCCATGCGCGTGTAGTCCTTCACCGGCTCGACCACATCGGCCAGGGTGCGCAGCGGGGCCACGTCGCTGCCTTGCGACATCCGGTCCAGCGCGGGACGAAGGGACGTGCGATGCGTCAGGCCGAGAAATTCCAGTCGCCAGCTCACTTGATTCAATCTCGCGTACATCGAAGCGGGGTCTTCCATCGTGGCGGACGACCAGAGGCGCTCAGCGACTGCGGCGTTGCGTGGCCAGATGCGCGAGTCGATATTCTCCGGAGTGACGAACTCCGACCACATGCAGGATTCACCGCCCAGGATGCGCGCCTTCTCGTCCGGGTTCAGCGTCGCGCCGTCGCCGCTGAGAGGCTCGACCGCGTAGTGGCGCGCCGCCGGCCACATCAGGTCGAGGTAGTAGCCGAACGAAAGCATGCCACGGTAACCCTGGCGTGCAGAACTGGCGAGCGATTCCTGTCCGCGCCACGACTGCACCACCACGGACTTCGGCAAATCGGGATGCAGCACCTCGTCCCACCCCACCATGATCTTATGGTGCTTGCTTACGATCTTCTGCAGGCGCTGGTTGAAGTAGGCCTGCAGGTCCTGTTTGTTCTTCATGCCGTGCTCGCGCATGAAGGCCTGGATTTTGGGATTCGCTTCCCACTCTTTGCCGCCAACTTCGTCGCCGCCGATGTGGACGTACTCGTCGGGGAAGAGCGACGCCATTTCTTCGAGGAACTTGTCGATGAACTTGTAGGTTTCCTCTCGCGTCGGATCCATCTCGGCGTCGGGCGCACCGGGTTCCATTTTGTAGGGACCGGGGCCGCTGGCCAGCTCGGGATAGCCGACATACATCGAGCGGCTGTGGCCCGGCATTTCGAACTCAGGCATGATGCGCACTCCGCGATCATGCGCGTAGGCGATGAAGTCGCGAATCTCTTGCTGGGTGTAGAAACGGCCGTCCGAGCCCTCTCCCGTCAATTTTGGGAAGCGCTTGCTCTCGACGCGAAAGCCCTCGTTGTCGTAAATATGCCAGTGCAGCACGTTCATTTTGACGGCGGCCATCCCGTCGATGTTGCGCTTCATAACGTCGATGGGAATGAAGTGCCGGCCGACGTCAATGAGCGTGCCTCGCCAGACGAACCGCGGCTGATCGTGAATGGTCACAATGGGCACCGCGAATCCATTGGGCGTCACGCTGACAAGCTGCAGAAATGTCTCGAGCCCGTGCAGAACACCCAACGGATTCGGGGCCGTGAGCTGGGCGCCGGAAGCGTTTACGACGAGGTCGTACGACTCATCGTCGCCAACCTTCAGCACTTTTTGACTTCCGTGTTCTGCGCGCACGGTGAGAGTCGTGTGCGCGGGGTCCACAGGCTTCTGCAGCAAAATCGCCGTTTGTTTCGTCAACTGATCTTTGAAGCGATCGATCGCGCGATCCACCATGTCGTCGTGCGCGCCTGCAACGGAGACCGTGAACATGCGATCGATGGTGAGCTGACCCGACCCCATCTGTACCGATGCCGGCATCGGTATGACATTTAATTGAGGTTGCACTTGGGAAAACGCAGTCCGTGTGAGCCATGCCACGCTGGCCAACAGCACCATTCGTAGACTGTTGCATAGTCGAACGTTCAAGATTTGGGGATGCATTGTTCCTCGCAAGAATGAAATAAAGGCGCATCGAAGCTATCTGAGCCGACGAAAGTTTGCCACAAAAATTGAGTTCAGTTGGAGGCTTTGGGGCGTGAGAGATCTTATAAAGGGCGGGGCTCCTTCGAAAAACCACGAAGCAGGGCTGCTTTGAGAGCCCACCTTAGCGCACAGAACGCGCGAAGGTGGGCACCTTCGGGTCTTGAAGTTCGCGGATTTGTTGTCTTAAAGGTGGCTCCTGATTCTCTTGAAGAAGGCTCCTGGTTGATGTCGATTCTCTAACTTGCTTTCCGTTTCATCGCTTGTTTCAAGCGATGTGGAGTGATCACTCCCGCTGCGGGTACGGCTCACGCTGGCTATGAGCCCTGTATGACGCAGTAGCCGGTGAGTAGGCCTACGCCGCTTCAGATGTCCGCCGGTGGTCTCCCTCGGGTCCACTCTGACGGTAAGGGTCCGCGCGGTTCTGCCTAGGACGCGGGGTCACGTCGCCATCTCTGGCCTAATTTTAGAATAGCAATTTGGGTGGGGTGATTGTGCCACGTTTGCTGGAAATATATTTGCCATGGATTGAGCGGATGAATGGGATTTGTGATCTGGGTGGGGCTTGACAGGTGATGAAGATCACAGGGCAGTTCTCAGTTCTCAGTTCTCGGTTCACAGGAATATAGCGCCAACGGGACGCCTGCGCTACGGTCTTGGCTTACGCTACGGTCTTGGCTGCAACCTTGAACCGAGTTGATTCTCAATCGTTCGCGGGTTGCCCTATCTTCTGGGTGCTTCGCTTGACCAGCAGCGGCCGGAGCTTTTCCAGCGTTGCCCCGACGCTGATGCCGTACTTTGCGCGCAGCGCGTCCGGCTTGCCGTGCTCGATGAACTGATCGGGCCAGCCAATGCGAACGACTGGCGTGGTTAGACCGAGCAGGCTGAGTTGTTCAAGCACGGCGCTGCCGAATCCACCCTGCAGGACGTGGTCTTCCATGGTGACGATCGCGTCGACGCTGCGGCCGTAGAACTCGAGCATGGCGGAGTCGACCGGCTTGGTAAAGCGCGCATTGATCACCGCCGCCGAGATCCCCTCGCCCTCGAGTTTGGCGGCGACTTCCTGCGCCATGGGAACGAGTGCGCCGAGCGCAAAGATCGCGACCCGGTCGTGCTCTCCGTGCTGCAGCAGTTCGGCCTGACCGATCGGGATGGCGCGTGGCACATCTTTGACCGGAGTGCCGGGTCCGACGCCGCGCGGATAGCGAACCGCGATCGGGCCATTGTGCTGAATGGCGGTGAAGAGCATGTCAGCCAGTTCATCTTCATCTTTCGGCACCATGTGGACCAGATTCGGGATGCCGCGCAGGTAGCTGATGTCGAACAAGCCGTGGTGCGTAGGCCCGTCGTCACCCGAGAGGCTGCCTCGATCCATGCAGAACACGACCGGCAGGTTTTGCAGGCAGATGTCGTGAATGATGGGGTCAAGCGAACGCTGCAGGAACGTGGAATAGATTGCGACGAAGGGCTTGAATCCCTTGGTTGCCAGGCCGGCGGCGAAAATCACGGCGTGCTCTTCCGCGATGCCGACGTCGAAGTATTTGTCGGGATGCCGCGGTTGGAAGCGATCGAGTGCGGTGCCGTTGGGCATGGCTGCTGTGATGGCGACAACTTTGTTGTTCATGTCGGCGAGCTTCACCATCGTGTCGGCGAAGACTTCCGAATACGTGCGTTGGCCGAGCGACTTGGTTTCCCCCGTCTCCGGATCATATGGACCGAGTCCATGGAATTTCTTTTGTTTCTGCATCGCCGGCTCGAAGCCTTTGCCCTTCTGCGTGAGGACATGCAGGAGGACCGGACGGCGTTGGGTCTTCAGGAATTCGAAGGTCTTGATCAGGGTGGCGATGTCATGCCCATCGATCGGCCCGTAGTATTTCAGGCCCAACTCCTCGAAAATAACGCTCGGCCACAGGATGCTCTTGGCTGCTTCTTCGGCCTTGCGAGCCATCTGCAGGGCGGTCTTGCCGCCCAGTCGCTCGACGAAGCGTCCCGCTTGCTCATGGAGGTAATCGAAGCGCGGGTTAGTCACAATGGTGTTCAGATAGCTGGCAATGGCGCCGACGTTTTTGTCGATCGACCATTCGTTGTCGTTCAGCACAACGATCAGGCGGCGGGTGTGGTGAGCGATGTTGTTCAGCGCTTCGTAGGTGATGCCGCACGTGAAGGCCGCGTCTCCGGCAAGAGCAACCACGTGTTCGTCCCCGCCTGTGCGGTCGCGCGCCACCGCCATTCCCAGGGCGGCCGAGAGCGCGGTGCCGGCGTGGCCAGCGCCGTAACAATCGTGCGGGCTCTCGCTGCGCAGCATGAAGCCGTTCAGTCCCTGCGGCGTGCGGATGGTGTGGAACTGTTCGCGGCGTCCGGTGAGGAGCTTGTGAACGTATGCCTGGTGGCTGACGTCAAAGACGAAGTGATCTTTGGGCGTGTCGAACACGTAGTGCATGGCGAGCGTGAGTTCGACCACGCCGAGATTGGGGCCGAGATGTCCGCCGGTTCGGGCCAAGACGGAGATGAGTTCCTCGCGGATCTCTTCCGCGAGGATTTGGAGTTGCGAGATGTTCAGGTTTTTGACATCGAGTGGGGAATTGATGGAGTCCAGAAGTCGGGCCATAGGGTTGAATGGTGCTGAATCGTCATTTTAGATGAAGGGGAAGGAGGGAAGGATGCCGGCCTTTATAGAGGACCCTCACCACAGAGACACAGAGGCACAGAGAAGATCCAAAGCCTTAACCGCGTGGGCGGAGAGAACGGCCGCGCAGTGAAAATCTTTAACCGCAAAAGGCGCGAAGCAGAGATCGCAAAGGTCGCAAAAGTTTGTGGGCGAGTGACGTCGCCAATGGATTCGGTATACTGATAAGGCATGCCAGTTTTGAAGAACATTGCCGCGATTGCCAAGGGCATGAGCATCACCTTTATGGAGATGTTCAAGCCGACGCAGGTCGAGAACTATCCCGACGGGCCGGGACCCTTGCGGGGCGCCCGCTTCCAGGAGCGATTCCGCGGGATGCATGTGTTGCAGCGCGACGAAAATGGCCTGGAAAAGTGCGTGGCCTGTTTCCTGTGCGCGGCCGCGTGTCCGTCAAATTGCATTTATATCGAGGCCGCGGAAAACACCGAGACGAATCGCGTGAGCGGCGCGGAGCGCTACGCCAAGGTTTACAACATCGACTATAACCGGTGCATTTTTTGCGGGTATTGCGTTGAGGCCTGCCCGACGGATGCCATCACGCATGGGCACGGATTTGAGCTGGCCTCGTTCAACGCGAGCAACCTGATCTACCGGAAAGAGCAAATGCTGTCTGCGGCGCCGGCGCATATGGGGGCCAACGCGGTGTTCAATAGCGCCGACGTTGCCGGAGGCGCACCGGCGTTGCCGGTGCAGGGGAGCTAACAGCTTTCAAGATTCTGCACAGAGCACAACGCCGGTCCGGTGAGGACCGGCGTTTGTGTATACGAACGGTCGTTGGCAAGAGCAGTCGTTGGTCGGTAGTCGCCGGTCGTTGGCCATACAACAAGATTTTGTAGCTGTTCGATCACATCGGGTTTGCAAGCGCAGGGTGAAAAGCAGGTCCTTCGCTTCGCTCAGGATGACAAAGATATTAAGCTACAAAGTTATCCAAAGTGACGATGTGGAAGTGGTGGGGGTTGTGATGGCCAAGAGCTAGTTGCTGGAAACTGATGGCTAACAGCTAACAGCCAATTTTCTATTTCTATGGCGGATTTCTTACAAACTGTTCGGGAACGCGTTGTCGTTTACGACGGCGCTATGGGGACCAACATTCAGTTGCGGAATCCTTCCCTGGATGACTACTGGGGAAAGGAGAACTGCAGCGAGGTGCTGGTGCTCAGCCGTCCCGACATCATTCGGGATATCCATGCGGCTTTCTTTGCGGTGGGATGTGATGTGGTCGAGACGAACACTTTCGGCGGAACGCGGACGGTGCTCGGTGAGTTTGATCTGAAGGAACGGGTGGCGGAGATCAATGTCACAGCGGCCAAGCTGGCGAGGGAAGTAGCGCAACAGTTTTCGACCAAGGCCCGGCCGCGGTTCGTTGCGGGATCTATGGGGCCGACCACCAAGTTGCCGTCTCTCGGCCACATTTCTTTTGATGAGATGGTGGCGGCCTACGAAGAACAAGCTGCGGCCTTGATCGAGGGTGGAGTTGATCTGCTGCTGGTCGAAACCGCGCAGGATCTGCTGCAGGCGAAAATCGGGGTGATTGGCTCGCTGGAGGCGATGCGTAAAGCAGGGAAGCGCCTGCCGTTGACGGTACAGGTGACCTTGCAGGAATCGGGCACGATGCTTCTGGGAACGGAAATCAGCGCGGCGCTGACGGCGCTTGAGCCGTTTGATGTGGACATTATCGGCATCAACTGTGCGACGGGGCCGAAGGAGATGAACGACGCGGTCCGTTACCTCGGCATGAATTCCACCAAGCAAGTTTCCGTACTGCCGAATGCGGGACTCCCGCACAACGAAGGCGGACACGCCGTCTACAAGCTCGAACCGCAAGAGTTGGCGCAGTATCACAAGCATTTCGTGGTCGACTATGGCGTGCGCATTGTAGGGGGCTGCTGCGGAACGCGACCGGAACATTTGAAGGCCGTAGTCGATGCGGTCTCGGGTGTCGAGCCAGCGAAGCGTGAAGCGAAGGCCGTGGGCGCCGCTTCGAGTGCCTACACTTCTGTCCCGCTCGACCTCGAACCGAAACCTCTCATCGTTGCCGAAGAAATGAATACCACCACACGCGTGGAGCATTTCCGCAATCTCGTGCGCGGCAAGAAGTACGACGACATCCTGGCGCTTGCGAAGAAGCTGGTCAACGACGGGTCGCACATGCTCGATCTGTGCTGCGCCATCGTGGGCGAGGACGAGAAAGGGTACATCACTTCCATTCTGGAGCGGGTGGCAACCCGCGTTCCCGCGCCCATCCTCGTCGACTCGACGGAAGCGGACGTGGTCGAAGAAGCGTTAAAAAGAATTCCGGGAAAAGCGATCATCAACTCGATCAACCTGGAAGACGGCGAAAAGCGGACTTCGAAAGTCCTGCCGATGGCCAAGCGCTACGGAGCGGCAGTGATCGCGCTAACCATCGATGAAGAAGGCATGGCGCTCACCGCAGACAAGAAAGTCGCGATCGCGAAACGAATTTATGAACTCGCTACAAAGAAGTACGGCATCCGCGGCGTCGATCTGATTTTTGACGCTTTGACTCTGCCCATTTCGACAGGCCAGGAAGAGTACCGCTCGGCGGGAATGGAGACGCTTGAGGCGGTCAAGCGCATCAAGCAGGAACTGCCGGACGTGAAGACCATTCTCGGCGTCAGCAATATTTCGTTCGGCCTCGATGCGTACCCGCGGCGCGTGCTGAATAGCGTCTTTATGCACGAAGCGGTCGACAACGGCCTCGATATGGCCATCGTCAATTACAGCAAGATCTATCCATTATACAAAATTCCTCAGGAAGAGGTTGAACTTACGCGCAAGCTGATTCATCGCGATACATCGAATGGTGATCCGCTCCAGGTTTACATGAACCACTTTGCCGGGTTGAAGGGGAAGCCGCAGGCTTCGACAACGGCGCATGTGGAAACGCTGTCAATTGAGGACAAGCTCAAGTTCGCAATTATCAACGGTGAGAAGTCGGTGGGGGAAGGGGCACACAAGCAATCGCTTGAGCAACTGCTCGACACTGCCCTCGAACAGTACTCGCCGCTCGACATTATCAACACGGTTTTGCTCGACGGAATGCGAACGGTGGGCGAACTATTCGGTGCGCGCAAGATGCAATTGCCTTCCGTCCTCGATTCGGCGGGAGTCATGAAGCAAGCGGTCGCGTATCTTGAACCCAAGATGGAGAAAAAATCCGGCGCGCAGCAGAAGGGAACCATCGTGCTGGCGACCGTTAAGGGCGATGTGCACGACATTGGGAAGAATCTCGTCGACATCATCCTTTCGAACAATGGATTCAAGGTCGTGAATCTTGGCATCAAGCAGCCCGGCGATTCGATCATCAGGGCAGCGGACGAGCATGAGGCGGATGCGATCGGGCTGAGCGGCCTGCTGGTGAAGTCGACGCTCGAAATGAAGTATGTCATTCAGGATCTTGAGCGGCAGAAACTCGAGTACCCCGTAATCTGTGGGGGCGCGGCGCTCACGCGCAAGTACGTGGAAGACGATCTGCGCCGGGAGTATTCGAACGCGGTCTTCTATGCCGATGATGCGTTCAGCGGTCTGCACATCATGGAGGACCTGATTGCCGAGGATGGGCAACGTTCGGCGCGGCTGAGGGAAGGGAAGACAGTAAAGGAATACGCGAAGGCCACGGCGGTGGACGAAGAGACGGGGCCGGTGTTCGCTGAGCGTAGCGCCGTGGTGGGAGATGCGCCGAATATTCCGGAGCCTCCGTTCTGGGGCGTGCGGGTCAAGAGAGACTACGATCTCCGGGAGTTGTTTGGGTACATCAACGAGACGGCGCTGTTCAAGAACCAGTGGCAGTTGAAGACGGCATCGCAGGCAGATTATCTGCGGCTGGTCGAGGAGAAGTATCGGCCGATCAAGAAGTCGTTGGAGGATGAGGTCGTCGCCTCAGGGTTGTTTGAGCCGCGTGTGGTTTATGGATATTTTCCGGCGCAGGCGGATGGGAATGATGTGGTGGTTTACGCCCCTGACGAGGCTACGCGGGCGGGGGCTCCCGCGCTACACGAACTGCTGCGCTTCACTTTTCCGCGGCAGCGGGAAGGGCGGCGGCTCTGTATTTCGGATTTCTTTACGCCCAAGGCGTCCGGTAAGATGGACGTGCTGGGTCTTTCTCTCGTGACGATTGGGTCGAAGGCTTCGGTTGAGACACAACGATTGTTTGAGGGCGGCGAATACACAAAGTATCTTTACCTGCACGGTCTGAGCGTGGAGACGGCGGAAGCGCTGGCGGAGTTTCACCACCGACTCATGCGGCAGGAGTTAGGGATTGCGGGCGAGGATTCTCCACACGTGCGCGATCTTTTTCATCAGAAATATCGCGGGTCGAGGTACTCGTTCGGGTATCCGGCGTGTCCGAACCTCGAAGATCAGACCAAGTTGTTTGCGCTGCTCGATCCAGAAAAGAACGTGGGCGTGCGGCTGACGTCGGGATTCCTGCTGGAACCCGAGCAATCGACGTCGGCTATTGTGGTGCACCATCCGGCGGCAAAGTATTTTGTTGTGTGATTCATGCTCGTGAAAAGTTAGTAAGGATGACGTCCCCCGAGTGTTGTCATCCTTCGCGAAGCGAAGGACCTGTGTCCTGATCCGCGACCAGCAAGGGCCAAGCCTCGATCCAGGCGGGCGCCCTCACCAACCAACTACGGCACGGGCTTGATTTCCAAACCAAAAGGCTGGAACTCTTCGCGCACTACTTTTTCTTCTCCCACCGATACGATCACGGCGTTCGCGGATGGCAAATATTTTCGCGCTGCGGCGGTCACATCTGCCGCAGTCGTCTTGTCGATTTTCTCGCTCTCCCGTGCGATGTCGTCGGGAGGCAGACCATCGACCCAGAGACCAGCGAGTTCTCCGGCGAGTCCGCCGCTGGACTGCAGGCCGATGGCTTCATTGCCGACGAGATAGCGTTTGGCCTGCGTCATTTCTGTTTCGCTCGGCGTGGTGGTGGTCATGCGATTCATTTCGTAGTTGATCTCGTTGAGGGAGGCCCCGGTGACGGCGTTGCGCACGTCGGCTTGCGTAGAAAAAAATCCGGCATCGCGGTACGTGCGGAGCGCGGCGAACGGGCTGTAGGTGTAGCCCTTGTCTTCGCGAATGTTCAGCACCAGGCGCGACCCGAACATGCCGCCATAAATCGCGTTGGCGACCTCGGCGGCCTCGTAGTCTTCTGCCTGGCGAAGAGGGCCGGGCGAGCCCACCCGCAGCGTGGTTTGTACAGAACCAGCGCGTGGAACCAGGAAGACAGCTCTCGAAACCTTGATCTCCGGTTTCGGGATGTCCGCCAGCGCGGCCGCCGGGTCAGACTTCCAGCCCCCAAAGGATTGCCGAATGGCTGACTCGGTCTGTGCCGCATCGAACGAGCCGACCATGACGAGTACGGCCTGCCTCGGTTGGAAACGACGTGAGAACTCGCGGCGCAAATCTGCTGGTGTGGTCTGCTCGATGGAAGGTTGGGTAGGAGCAATTACGCTATAGGGATGGTCCCCAAACATCACTTTGGCCAAAGCCCGCCGGGCCAGAAAGCTGGGTTCCGCTTCGTTTGCGCGCAGAGAGTTCGAGACATTACTCTTCGCGATGGCTACCTCCGAATCGGGGAAGGTAGCAGTGCTGGCGACATCCGCGAGCACCGGAAGCGCCTGGGTAAACTTATCGGCCAGCACGCTGGTGCTTATGAAAATGGCATCTTGTGACGCCCGTGCGGAAAGGTCTCCGCCCGCGGCCTGCAACTGTTCGGCGATCTGGCGTGCGCTTCGAGTTTTTGTTCCCTGCGTCAGCGCCTTCGCCAACACTTCGGCCATGCCGGGGCGATCCTTCGGATCACTGGCCAGCCCGCCGCTCACGGCCATGGTCATCGCGACTTTTGGAAATCCCTCACGCGGTACGAGCCACACTGTCAGCCCGTTTTCCAACTGGATGGTCTTCACCACGGGCGCCTTGAGCGGGGCAATGGGGCCGTACGGCGGTAGGTCTTTGGGAAGTGCGTGTTCTTTCTGCGCGGACGCAAGCGACACGGACAGCAGCAAAAATGCGAGCAGGACGCGAGCGCTTCTCATTGTTTGTCTCCGTTCGAGTCGGGAGCGGCTGACTTTGCGGCCGGCACGCGATCAATGATGGTGCGGTTCGTCTTCACGAGGTACTTGGCGGCGAAGGCGCGGACGTCTTCGGACGTGACTTTGTTCAATTCATCCGGGACCGAGTACACGTGCATCGGATCTCCGTCGAGGAGCGCGGCATGCGCCAGAGCGCTGGCACGGCTGACGGGAATCTCCAGCTGGTCGTACCAGTCGGAACGCATTTTCGATCGTACCCGGTCGAATTCGTCAGCCTTTGGCCCGCTCTTTGCCAGCGCGCCGACCGCTGCATCGTAGGCCGCGATCACGTCGTTACCCTTCAGGTTTGCCGGATAGATGATGAACGATGTCATCAGCGTCGGCCCGGAGTATTCGAGAAAGGTGCCCAGGGGCCAGTTGACGCCGCCAGAAACCTCGGTGGCCACCTGCTTTTCCTTCACCAGATACTGATATAGGCGGGACGCTTCGCCGTTATGCAGGAGTTCTCCCGTCAGCGCCGCCACCACCGAGTCATGCGGAGTCTTGGGCGGCATTCGGTATCCGATGCCCAGGGCAGGCAAGGTGGCAAGTTTGTCCTCCTGCGTGGCGCGCCGTTCGGCGGTTTGTGGCTTCTCGGTCAGATCGGGCTTCGGCGGCACTTTTCGCCGGGGGAGTGCACCAAAGTATTTCTCAACTTTCTCAAAGACCTCGTCGGGGTTGACGTCCCCGACCACCGCGAGCACTGCGTTGTTCGGCGCATAGTACTGCTCGTAGAACGTCTGGACGTCCTGGATGTTGGCGGCGTCGAGATCTTTGAAGTCGCCGTAAAAGTTATGTGCGTTGGGATACGTGTCCCAGGCTTTGCCGGGAAGGTCGATCGCGTAGAACAGGCCGTAAGGCTGGTTCATCACGTTGACCCGAACTTCTTCCTCGACCACGTTGCGCTGGTTCTCCAGGTTCTTCGCGGAAAAGTCGAGCGTCTTCATGCGATCCGCCTCAAGCCAGAGCAGGGGATCGAGCGCCGCGCTGGACGCACTCTCGATGTATTCGGTGTAGTCGTAGCGCGTGTCTCCGTTAATGAATCCTCCACCAGACTCGGCGACCTGGTCGAACACGCCTTTGGGGGAGACCGGAGTGCCCTCAAACATCATGTGCTCGAACAAATGCGCGAAGCCGGTGCGGCCCTCGGGTTCAAGGCGGAAGCCGATGCCGTAAGTCACGCAGATCCCGATAGTGGGCGCCGAGTGGTCTTCCGAGACCACCACCACGAGGCCGTTGGCGACCTTCTTGGTCTGCGTGGGAGGATGCCACTGCTGGGCTATGCAAACGCCTGGAATGGTGAGGATGAACGCCACGAGGTGACGGAACATGCAGGCTCCTTGGAAGCTGTCTATGGTATCGCGAAATGAGTTGACAGGAGCAACCGTCAAATCCACTTCTGCTGTGGCGGAGCGAGGTCAGGCCGACGTCGACGATTCAGGAAGGTAAGGCGGAAACAGTTCGTGCCTTTCGTAACTATTGCTGGGCGGCTTGAGGGTCGAGTGGAGAGGAGAAAAAGTATCCCTGGGCCGAGTTGCAGCCCATGGAGCCAAGGTTCGTCGAGTTGAGCGGCTTTCTCGACGCCCTCGGCAATCACTTCGCAATGGAGCATGCATGCCATAGCCAGAATCAGCTCAACCACGTCGTGGCTGGTGCGGTCTGCCTGCATGTTGGTGATCAGCGCGCGATCGATTTTCAGAAGCTCGCAACCAAAACGGCGGAGCGATGCAAGTGAGAAGTCGCTGTTTCCGAAATCATCAATGGCGGTTACTACTCCCACGCGCTTCATCTGGGTGAACATCTCGACGGTATGCTCGGTATGCCAGCGAAGAAGAGCTTCGAACCCGATCAATTCGCGAGGCGAGATGCGCAGCATCGGCTGGTACAGAACGCGAAACTGATTGCGATTCAGTGCGGTTCGCAAATCGGCTTCCAGCCTCAGACGGTGGACCGCGCGATTGTGCATGGCGGGGTCGAAGAGTCGGAACGCCCAGTACCCAAAGCGCGAGCGCGCCGCAAGGCTGACTCCCATCGCGCAAGACATCGTCAGCAGCTGCTTGGTGAAGGGTGGAGAAGGCGCTGCCCACGCAGGTTGTACAAAGCACAGTATGCTTCCCGAGAACGAGGGGAGCCGAAAGAGCTGCTTGAATGTGCTCGGCAAAGCGCAAGATCGTACTTGGGGTGGCGTACCCTTCCAGAAGAATGGCGAACTCGTCATCTCCCAAACGCGAGAGAACAACGTCGGTGGGCGCCGCCTGCTGTGCATCGCAAAGCAAGCCCGGATTTGTCTGGCACGCTCGTAAGCGAAGGCCCGTTTCGATCAGCAGTTGGTCTCCGACGGATGCTCCTAACGAGTGGTTCAATGCTTTGAACCACTCCAGATCGATCAGCAACACGGAATAACGGAATTCCTGGTCGCGGTTGGATTGCGCAAAGCACCGCTGCAGCCGATCGAGAAAGAATCTTCGGTTGGGCAAGTCGGTGAGACTGTCGTGCAGGACATTGTGGGCGAGCTTCTCTTCGGCATTTACCCGCTCCGTGACATCGCGATTGATG
The DNA here is from genome assembly GCA_046728215.1 of Acidobacteriota bacterium. Lineage (GTDB taxonomy): Bacteria > Acidobacteriota > Terriglobia > Terriglobales > Acidobacteriaceae > Gp1-AA133. The sequence goes on from JBKPEB010000030.1 coordinate 122,364, forward strand.
ATGACCAGCTTTCGACTTCCCCGCGATCGTTCTTGATGGTGGTGGCAGTGGATTCGAGCGTGCGCCAGGTGCCGTTCCTGTGGCGAAGCCGATATTGCATACTCTTGCCCACGCCAGTCGCGCGAGCATCGCAGGAGGCCTCCAGAACTTTGAAGCGGTCGTCGGGATGAATCTGTTCGAAGCCGGAAGTTTGCGCGAGCTCGCGCGACGAGTAACCCAGAATCCTGTAATAGGAAGGACTGTTGTAGAGTCTCCGCCCCTTGGTGTCGACCAGAGCGATCATATCGGCGGCATTCTCGGTGATGATGCGAAACAGTTCATCGCGTTTCCCGGAACGTCGTTGGCTGAGATAAATCCACAGGTATTGCGCCACAATGATCAAGAGCAAGGCGAGGTACGAGATGGAGGTTCGGGGCATCGCGATGGGGCGGGTTCTCCCACCAGTTATCGGCAGAACCGGGAGAGGACTTGAGTAGGACGGGCAGTCAGGTTTGCGAGCCGCGCGCTCGATGAAAAAGCCCGGCACTTGTGCGCCGGGCCGGACGTTTTGCGTAGCTGGTCTTACGCCTTAGTTGTGGTCTTCTGGTCGATTCTTCGGCGGATGATTCTCGGACGGCCGAGGGGCGTTCTGTTTTTGCGGCTGCGCCCGCGGCGGTTCAGGCCGCTGTTGCGGCTGAGGTCGTGGTTGCGAGTCGGGGCGCGGCTGCGGCTGCGGGCGTTGCCGCTGCCAGTCCCGGAACTTGTTGGCCTCATTCTGTTCGACTTGCGGCCGTGGCTCGACGGGTGGAGCCTGTCGAACTAACGGATGTTGCGGTCGCGGAACGTCCTGACGATCGGGCCGATCAGGCTGCGCTTGCCGGTCCGGCTGGTTGGGGCGTGGGAGTTCGTTCCCACGAGGAGCATTCTCCGGCCTTGCGGGCTCGGCCGGACGTCGCGCATCTGCCGGTTCATTGGGCCGGGGCGCATTCGGACGCGGAACATTGTTCGCCGGTTCGTTGGTCCGGTCGGGCTGGTTCGGTCGTTCCGCAGTCGGTTGGTCTGGACGCGGCGGCGCATTGGGACGAGCATTCGCGGGTTCATTCGGTCGGTCGGGCTCGCTGGGGCGATTCGGTTGGTTCGGACGGGCGGGTTCATTGGGCCGCCCCGCATCAGTCGGACGATTCGGTTCATTTGGGCGACCCGGCTGATTGTCGCGTGCCGCGTTCGCGGGTTGCCCCGGCCCCGCTGGGGCGTTTGGCCGCATCGGCTCCGTGCGCACATTGGGCGCAGGTTGGCGATCATCGAGAGACGCACGTGGCGGCGTCGGATTTCTCGTGGCGATGACTGCGCGATTTTCCACGCCGGCGGGCGGTTTGACCCGGGCCGGCGCTCCGGTTCCCAGAACGCTGGTCCGCGCCGGTTGCGCGGCCACCTGGTGACTGACCGGGGCATCGGCCAGTTCACGGGCGTTGACTTGCGCCAGGTTGCGATTCACCGGGCGGGCATTCACGAACGTATCGCGCGTAACCGCAGTGACCGCTGTGGGGACCCGCTGGTTCACGTAAGTAATACGCGTCGCGTTATTGTTCGTGACGTACGTATTATTGTAGACATTCGTCACCTGGGTCACGTTGACGCTCGTGTTGGTGATATTCACGTTATTTACGTACCGACGCGTCACCCGGTACGGTGGAAGGTACACTTCGCGTGGTCCAAGCGGGAACCAGGCCACGCCTTCACCGACGCCCACCGCAAGGTGGAATCCACCGCCACCCACGAAGGCGACCAGGGCGGGAGCGTAGACCGGGCGGACGACGACCGGTCCGGGAACCCAACACCAGCTGCTCTCCACAAACGCCCAGCGTCCGTAGTGAAATGGAGCGAAGCCCCACGGCTCATCTTCTACCCAGGTCCATCCCCAGGGTCGGACCCAAACCCAATGTCCGTTACGATACGGTGCCCAGCCGGAGCCGATCCCATTTGGAGTCCAAACCGGACCGTAGTCCGCCACGTAGTGCCAGCGTCCATAATCGTCGAGATCTTCGTAGCCGGTCATCTCGGAGGAGATGTAGTTGGAAGATTCGTCGTGATCGTCGCGGGCGTCTCGCTGGAAAGCGAAGTTGTCGAAGTCGTCGGATGGATGAATCTGAGCGATCTCGTGGTCGAGTTGATCGGTGCCCACGAAAGTTGCTTCCTGGCCGGCTACGACGGTGTAGGAGTAGCCTCCGCCAGTGGCTTCCGCGCGGCCATGCCAGACGGTTGTGACTGTTCTCGTACCGTCTTCGTTTACGTCTATTCGGTATTCACCGGTGCGCTGAATCGTGAACGCGATGTTGGGAGTGTCGACTTCGAGCAGATCGCCGTCGTCCAGATGCCGGACACGCAAAATGAGAGAGCCCAACGATAGACGGAGCTGTGTCGTGCGATCGTCGAGGTCGAGGAACGTCAAGCTTGTCTCGGAGTTCATCCGTAGCGCAAGCGATCCCACGTGAAGTTCAGCGCGGGAATTCTGGTCCGCCCAAAGGTTGTCGCCCGTGGTCAGAGGGCGATTGTTGACGGCGGTCACCCATTCCCCCTCGCCGCCGGGCTGAAAAGAAACAGAGCCCGATGAGTAGTTCAAACGCGCGACGCGGCTGGGAGGATCCTCTTCATCATCCTGATCCTGCGCATTCGCAACGCCCATCGACATGAGCACTTGTAAAGCGAATGTAAAAACGATCGCGAGCCACACAAGCCTGTGAGTCTTCATCAATTTGTGCCCCTTTTGGAGTCTGATCTCACGAACATGTAAACCCCTTCAACAAGGTTTAGTTGCCGCCGCGAGCGGAAGAGCGCAAAAAGAGAACGCCCACGTTTCGAGGCCGTGGGCGTCAGGGCGCGCCGGGCAAGACAGCGCGCTGCACTCTCTGCGCGGGCAAAGAGTTAGCAACCAACTTGGGGGCAGTGTGGAAGAGAAACCGCGAATCGTCCATACGGTGATTTATGTAGCGTACCAACGAGTAGTTTTGGGTGTGAATCGAGTGGAATGTTCCGGGTAGTAAAAGGAGGATTTCAGTGAAAACGCTGCAACTCATAGAAAAACGAGCGTCCAAAATTTGGCATGTGCCGTGCATTACCAAAGGGCGCGACCCTTCGTCATAAGAGTGTCAGGTTGTGGAGGACGACATGAAGAAAGATATCTCGCTAGCAGCATTGACCCTGGCGGTACTGACGCTAGCGCCCGTTGTGTTTGCACAGAGTTCACACAAGCAGAATCCCATGCAGCCGGGCACAGCGCTGGTAGCTTGGACGCAGGATCAGAAGTCGGAGCCTATGCCATCGCAGACCACGACTGCGCCGCAGGAGAAGCCGAACACCCAGACGCCCAGCACCCCCGCTGGACAAGCGGACGATGCTCACAAGCAGCCGGCAGCCCAGGCGTTTACGGGGACGATCATGAAATCGGGCGACAACTACGTGCTGAAGACTGCCGACAACATGACCTACCAGCTTGACGATCAAGCGCGCGCGAAGCAGTTCGAAGGCAAGCAGGTGCAGGTCACCGGCAGCCTCGATTCGGGCAGCGGCACCATCAAGGTGCAAGACATAAAAGCGGCTTCGTAGCTAAGTTCCCGGTACAACTCAAGGGCTCCCGATCAGGGAGCCCTTTCTTTTTTAAGGTTTCACGGCCATGAGCTCGGCTAGCCGCGGGAAGAGCACAGTGTCCAAGGGGTCGGTCGAAAGGGTAAACGGCGACCAGGGCTGATACTTCGGCAGTTGGCCCGAGTAGGCCAAACACGCCCAGGCTTTGAACAGCCTTTCGGTGGCCGAAGCCCTGCCGGCTGATCAGTATGATTTTGCCCCCATTTAGTTGGCGCGACCCCGACTTCATCTGCTAGCTTGCTCGGTGCATGCGGCGAGCTCCAACCTTGGCGAGTCTAATGGTCGTTTTGTCGGCCGTGACGTGCGCCTTCGGCGTCTGCCCGGTGATGATGGTCAGCGGCGTCGGTGAGCGCGACAACATCGTCGTCACCTTCCGAAACGCTGGAAAGCTTCCCATTCGGCAACTCGAATTCAACTGCACCCCGGTGCAGTCTCACGTCGTCGGTCAGACAAACGCGTGTCGCGAGAGGAACGCACTCTTCTACCCCGGGGATGCAATATACCGTGCGTTACCCCTATCCCGGGCGTAGCCGCGGCACTGTCACGGTGGCCGTGAAGAGTGTGATGTTGTCGGACGGCTTCGTATGGAGGCCCTCGAGAAAGCAACCGTGCCGGACCTTGAGGATCGTGCCTCGCAGGACCCAATAGTGTTACCGAGGGCAGAATGAGCGGAACCAAAGTGCCCGGTGCTGTGACGCACTACAACCTGAACTATGGACACTTTCAGGCCGAGGTGTACGCCGAGATCCGGCGCGAAGCATTTGGCCAAGACATCGGGCAGAACAGTTGGCACACAGCGGACGAGCAGGATCGCTTCCTTAGTTGGTTGGACCTCTCACATGGAAAGCGACTTCTGGACGTTGCCTGCGGCGCCGGGGGACCGGCACTGCGAATCGCGCAACTTACTGGCTGCTCGATCGCTGGTATCGACGTTCACGAACACGCCTTAAAGAATGCCGCGGACCTGGCGAAGGAGTGCGGCTTGGGCGAGCGCGCCGAATTTTGTGCAGCCGACGCCAGTCGGTCGTTACCCTTCGACGACAAGAGCTTCGACGTCGTAACCTGCATCGATGCGATCAACCATTTTCCGGACCGTCTCCGGGTGTTAAACGAGTGGTCTCGCCTGCTGAAGCCGGGCGGCCGGGTTCTCTTTACCGACCCCATCATCGTGACCGGACCCTTGTCGAATCCGGAGATCGCTGTCCGGACCTCGGCCGGCTTCTACCTGGTTGTTCCTCGGGGATATGACGAGCTGGTAATTGCCGAAAGCGGATTACAGTTGCTGCTGGCGCAGGACGTCACGGCGAACATGGCGAAAATTGCGGAGGCGCGCCAGTCGGCTCGAGCGCGGCGTCGCGACAGGCTCCGGACCATCGAGGGGGAGTCATCCTTCGAAGACGAGCAGAATCTCCTGGCGACGACTGCGCAACTGGCCCGCGAGGCGCGGCTTTCGAGGTTCGTGTTTGTGGCTGCGAAACCGGCCGAAAGCAGCCACTCGGAGCCATGACGTGTCTGCTTCGGAAGCATTGCATGTCTCTGCGATGAGCGAGGTAGCACTGCGGGCGCGCCGACGAATCGCCTATCGGCTTCTTCCATTCGTCTTCCTGGTCTATGTCGTGAACTATATCGACCGCGTCAATGTGTCGTTTGCGAATCTGCGGATGAGCGCGGACCTCGGTTTCAACGACAAAGTCTACGGACTGGGCGTCGGCATGTTCTACGTTACCTATGTTCTGTTCGAGATTCCGGGAGCCGTCATCGTGGAGCGCTGGAGCGCACGCAAGTGGATCGCGCGCATCATGATTTGCTGGGGCATCGTCACGGCACTCACGGGGTTCATCCACAGCGCAGGGCAGTTCTATACTGCGCGGTTTGTGTTGGGCATTGCCGAGTCGAGTTTCTTCCCGGGCATGATCGTGTACCTGACGCACTGGTTCTGTTCATTGGATCGCAGCCGCGCGATCGCGTGCCTGTACGCGGCGGTGCCCGCAGCCTCTTTGATCGGCTCACCCGTCGCGGGATGGCTGCTCGGTGTTCATTGGTTGCAGCTTGCTGGTTGGCGCTGGCTCTTCATCCTGGAAGGCATTCCGGCCATTGTGCTGGGCGTGATTACGCTTTTCTATATGACGGATCGCCCAGAGCAGGCGCGCTGGCTGCCCGCGGAGGAGCGAGAGTGGCTGGTAAGCAAGTTGCAGCAGGAACTGCAGGCCAAGAAACAGACTCGCAATTACACCATTGCGGAGGCCTTCAGCGATAGGAGAATCCTGCAGTTGATCGCGGCCTGGTTTTTGGCGCTAACCGGGTCGCTCGGCACCATCTACTGGATTCCGACCTTCGTGAAGCGGCTCTCCGGCTCGTCGGACCGGTGGGTGACGACGTTGCTGGTGATTCCCGCGTTGGTGGGCATAGCCGGCATGCTTATCAATGGCTGGCACTCGGACAAAACGCGAGAGCGGCGCTGGCATACTGCTGTCCCTCTATTTACGGCCGGGTTGATGTTCGGACTCCTAATGGTGGTGCGACATAACGTTCCGCTCGCAATTCTGTTCCTACTGTTGGGCAGCGGATTCTTATATGCGTACTATCCAACCTTCTGGGCAATCCCGACCCTGGTGTTAAGTGAATCGGCTGCCGCCGCGACCTTCGGACTGATCAATTCGGTTGGACAACTTGGCGGATTCGCAGGAAGCTACGGGATCGGTTTTCTGAACAACCGCACGGGATCTCTCGCGGCCAGTTTTTGCTTTATAGCAATTGTTTACTGGCTATCGGGAAGCCTGATGTTGGGGCTGCGGGTTGAGCAGCCAGAATCGCGATGAGATTTTGAAGAAGTTCGATTGAGCTACTCGTTTGGATTTCCCGCGCCGGCATCAGCTGGTGATTCGCATTCGAGGTTCGGAGACCTGCGAGCGAGGATCCGTGCTATCGATTGGCATGCGAATCTCTACTGTGGACTCGCGGCAGTTTCGTACACGCTGGATGTGGTCCATCTAAAAGCCGGAAGGAAACAACTTGCGATTGTTGTCAAAATACTTTTCACATAGTTCTCATCGAAGACAGCACCTTCCGCCAAGTCCCATTGTGCTCGGAGTTTTTCTTCCAGTTCTTGGTTAGCGAAGATGGCCAGCTTTCCCATTCGATATTGTGGACCCTCGTTCACTTGGATGCTGAAATTGAGCGTGTTATCGGAGACCTCTTCGCTGTCGGGGATTGAATTGTAGTCGATGTACCCCAACGAGCCATACGCCCTTCTCAGAGCTTCAAGGCCAGTCCCGATCCTACTTCGCTTGAAGACTTCACCTTTCTTGACAGGAAACAGCGCGCGAAGCTGAGATGACTTGTAAGCCCGGTTCCCGGTGAAATCGATCTCTCCAATCCTGAAGCGCGGCCCTTCAGCGACGTCCGCTTCCAGATTTACGGATCTTGGAGCCGCCAGGGCATCGACTGTCTTAATCCGCAAGTCGTGAATCTCGACTTTGAAATATCCGCGGTCTTGGAAGAGCAATCGCACCCTTTCCTTGAGTTCTTCCGGATCATCATCGAAGCAGAGTCCGACGAGTTTGCTCGCGAGGTTGTTGAGCTGATTGGACCCCAGCGTTCGCGTGCCGGCAATTTTCATATCTGCAATGAACACGCCAGACGTCTTGCTGGAACGCTGATCCAATTTGCCCGTGCACTGTCCGAGCAACGACGGAGCTAGAAGTAGCGTGGTCACCACTGTGAACAACGTACGCTTGAGCCTCAAGGCGCTCGAACGCTTTAGCTTATCGGCCATGACTGCACAGCTCCATCATTCCTTATCCGGTTTTGCGCCCGGCAAGCGTTTCGCCAAAAACTTGATTTGCCCGTTGTGGTTCGATTCGTGTTCGCATACGTGGAACCATTTGCAGTAGTTGTTGGTCGGCCCCCACGGCCATTTCTGGTCTACCGACATGAGCCAGGTATCGTCCCGCTTGCGGAACTCGGCCAGAGAGTGTTCGCGAGTCTCACCCAATATGTTCAGGTAGTAGTCCAGGTTATTGCCCTTGATCGCTTTGCGCGCCGGTTCGCCCAAGTCCATGGGGATGTCCCACTTCTGCTTCACTGCGTCGGGCCAACTGCCCCAGGCTTTGCCGTCCAACGTATTGAATTGGTAGTAAGTCTCGGTAGCAGCCAAGTGCAGCAGCATCGAGCCGATGGTGTTTGCGTTCGGATCGAACAGTTGGTCGAGATCCTTCTGCGACATCCCCTTAACGGAATGAAGGACGGTGGTGCGCATCCAGGTCAGCATGGAGACGAGTGTGCCGATCTGTGGGCTGTATCCGGGTTTGGGTCCGACGATGTTGATGTCGGCATCGGAGGCCGACCGGGCGGGTGAGGGAAGGAGGGCGAATCCGGTAACGCCCAGAGCTGCGGTGGCAGCGAAAAAATTGCGGCGGTTGAATGAGAATTCGGGGCAAGTCACAGGTTCACCTCTGGCTTTCGTGAAGCAACCGGGTCCAGGGAAAGGAAGTGTAGTCCGGGAGCGTGATGGGATTCAATGGGACAGTATGGCGCGGACGGGCGTGTCCGCGCCACACAATGCAACTGCTACTTGCGGCTTTCTGGTGGGATGATGCGATTCATCCGCAAATACTCCACCAGTTGACCGTAGTGATCCCAAGTGTGAACACAGTCTTCGAGAGCCAGGCCGAGTCGAGTGGCAGTGCCCGCCGGCCAGGGCGAAATCTGCGGCGCGGGGGATAGGAATGTTCTCGTCGTCGATCGTGCTAACCGCTCGGTGCATGTACCTGAACGAGCTTTTCACATAATCGATGATCTCGGACTTGGTGCGTACCGCGTCGGATCCATCCTCGCCGCGGCCGACGTCCACTGGCGGTTTTTCGCCAAGCATGCCGGCAGCGAGAAGATAGTTGTCGGCGGCGATGTGGCGAAGTTGTTCGGCAAAGGTACGAACACCTTGGAAGCCGTCGCCGCCGGGGACAAACGAGTACTTCCCGGCGGGCATGATCTCCGCCATTTCGAGGATGCGGTGCTCCTGAATGTTGAGAATGAAATCGACTATCTGCGCGCTGCTGCGGCCGGTTGAGGGTTCGGTGGCTTGTGCGTACCCCAACGGGGTGCACGCCATCACGAATGTGGTGGTCACAGCTGCAACGAATACCATCATGAATTTCTGCATAAATGCTCCTTGAAAGTCAGGTTGAGAATTCGACAAGCACACGAACACGGATAACAATCCGGCTCAGTGTGCAGAGTTTGACCTGGGTATCAGGAGCGAGGGCGGGCCGCGGTCGGTTTCGGGCGAGCCGATGGAGGTAAGCTCTACAGCCGAGTCGGATGGCTCGGTGACGTCTTGCGCGGTTAGTTCGAGGGGTACCGCCATTTCGAATGCGGGCAGTGTAAGAAACTGAAAGGGGAGCAAGCCGCGCAGGGCGCACTGTGCGATGGGAGCCCTAAGGGCGTAGCTGGAGTTGGTTTGCGTGTGGGCAAATTCCGAGCGACACGGCCGAAAGCGGGCCCGGACGCAGGCCGCCGAGTCGTCGCTGGTCCCGGCGACACAAGCCGAAGCAGATGCAAACAATGCCAGGATCAGCAGGGCGGAAATGAGTAGTCTGGGGCGCACCGTCTAGGTTGGACGCGGCTAGGGAGCGAAGGTTAGGACCGGTAGCATCGATGCAGACGGGGATTGTACTTTTTCGTTCCGCTGGCCGTATCCACCGTAGTATTTGCGCGGAACTCGAGCGATGTAACTTTGATGTGGGTAGGGGCATCCAATGGCCATGGCTAATGAACAGATTGCGATCTTTGGTGGCGGCTGTTTCTGGTGTATTGAGGCCGTGTTTAACCGCCTGCGCGGGGTGAAGGAAGCGCTTTCGGGATATATGGGTGGACATGTCGACAAGCCCACCTACGGGCAGGTATGCAACGGCGATACTGGGCACGTGGAAGTCGTGCAGGTGAAGTTTGATCCTAGCGAAATCTCGTTCCGTGATCTTTTAGAGGTGTTCTTCGCGGTGCATGACCCGACCACGCTGAACCGCCAGGGCAATGATGTCGGGGAGCAGTACCGTTCAGTGATCTTCTACACGTCGGATGAACAGGAACGCGAGGCGGAGGAGACCATTGCGGCCTTGAACGAGGCGAAGGCTTTCCCGGAGCCGATCGTCACTGCGGTCGAGCCGGCGGGAGAGTTCTTTGTCGCTGAGGGTTATCATCAGGAGTATTTCGATAACAACCGCCTGCAGCCCTACTGTCAGTTTGTGATCGCGCCGAAGCTGAAGAAGTTCGAGAAGGGTTTTGGGGAGAAAATGCGCGCGTAGGGAAGTTCTTGTACCCGGATCGATCGGAGCTCGCGGCTTTCGCCGCGGGCTTTGTTTTTCCTTTCCGGTTTTACAGGAGCCGACCGGCAGGGCTCGCGTCGCTCGACCTGATGTCCGGAGACACGGATTCACTTTCGACTTGAAGTCGCCGCCTTCTGCTGTGCGATCGCCATCTGCCGGATCCGGTTCAGGTAGCCGATGTAGACAGGAATCGGAATATCGGGCGAGTCGCCGTCGTTGAGGAAGTGCGAGAGATGAATCTCCAGTGGAATCCCGCTGATGACCTCGCGGAAACGTGCCATCTTCAAATACTTGACTTTCCAGATGTCGAGCATCAGGGAACGGTAGCCTTCGCTGATGAACGGCATGTTGCGGTTATTCAGGTAGATGGCGTCGAAGTGACGGCTGGCGAGCGTCGCGCGCATCGGGTCGTCGGGAAGCGAGAGCGTGTAGACCAGGTGAAACACATCGGCGAGGTCGCCCCACAAGACCTTTTCCTGAAACGCTGTGAAGCGAAAGGGCGCGGAAGTGCGCTGCTGCGCCGTGCGCGCGTGTTCTTGCGGGCGGATTCCGTACTTCTGCAATTCTGAACCGAACCAGCGCAGGCGTTCTGCCGCCAGATTGTGACGCAGGAACTCGACGGCGTACGCGTCGGGAAGATAGATCTTGGGATCCGCGTCGAGTCGCGCCAGCCACGGCGCCCAATCGCGCTTTTCAAATTCAGCGAGCAGTTCAGAAAGATTGGCGACGGTGACATCGGGGTGAAACTTCACCGCCTGCCAGAAATGTTCGGTCGAGTCGTAGGTCGCACCGTAGAGCTCGATGCCTTCCTCGATGGGATACCAGTTCGACAGCACGCGCGCCGGAATTGAGGGGGCGGCGCTCCAGCAGTTCAGGGAATGCTGCCACCTCTGTTGGACGGCGAGGAAAGTATCAGCATATCCCGGCGGTGTGGGTTCATGAACATTGGCGAGGGCCTGACGGAGTTCCTGCTCCGTATGCGTAACGAGCGTTTCGAAGGGGCGTTCGTCGATCATGGAAACCACGCGGCTCTCGACCGCCCGGCGCAGCAGGTCTTTTGCAAGGGCTTCGCGGCCAGATCGATCGAGCGTGGGCCAGCGTTGCTTTTGTGCATCGATGTAGGGAAAGACTTCCGACAGCGACTTGAATTCGATGAAAGCGTGGAGTGCGAAGACTACGGGTTTGTTGTCCCTCGTGATGACTGTGGATGGTGTGACCAGCGATTGTAGCGGGATCTGCTGAGCGCAGAGCGGCAGCGCGCTGAGAAGTATCCAGACGATGGAGACGGTGATGTGGTTGGAAGCTTTCGACATTTCGTGCAAACAGTTGCTACGAGATCTGCGACGTCTGTGTCATGCCAGCGCAATGCGTAAATCCTTCGCTTCGCTCAGGATGACAAAAACAAACTGGTCATAACTGTGCAAGATGCACCTATAAAAATGCGTCTGTTACGACTGCCCGTTGCCGAGTCTTCTTGGCGAACGAGATATCTAGAAAGCGTCGATCCCGGTCACGCTCGATCCGATGATCAGTGTGTGGATGTCGTGCGTGCCTTCGTACGTCTTCACCGACTCGAGGTTCATCAGGTGGCGCATGATCGGGTAGTCATCGGCGACACCGTTTGCGCCCAGGATATCGCGAGACAGGCGCGCGCACTCCAGGGCCATCCAGACGTTGTTTCGCTTCGCCATCGAAATGTGCTGGTGCTCGACCTTGCCGGCATCCTTCAGCCGGCCAACTTGCAAGACTAGTAACTGTGCCTTGGTGATCTCGTTGATCATCCACGTAAGCTTTTCCTGCACGAGCTGATGAGAGGCGATGGGCTGGTCGCGGAACTGTTTGCGCAGGAGGGAATACTGCAACGCGCAGTCGTAGCATGACATTGCCGCGCCCACGGCACCCCAGGCAATTCCATAGCGCGCCTGGTTCAGGCACATCAGCGGAGACTTCAGGCCGCTGGAACCGGGCATCAAGCTTGATTCCGGAACGTGCACGTCCTGCAACGACAAGCCGGATGTCACAGATGCGCGCAGCGACCACTTGCCGTGGATGTCATCTGCTTTGAAACCCGGGCGGTCGGTTTCGACCAGGAAGCCGCGAACCTTATCGCCTTCGTCTTCCACCTTGGCCCAGATGACGGCGACATCGGCGATCGTGCCTGAGGTGATCCACATCTTCTCGCCGTTGAGGACATACTCTTTGCCGACCTTCCGCGCGCTCGTACGCATGCCGCCCGGGTTCGATCCGAAGTCGGGCTCAGTCAGGCCAAAGCATCCGAGCTTTTCGCCGCTCTGCAACGCCGGCAGCCAGGTGTTCTTCTGTTCTTCGGAGCCGAAGGTGTAAATGGGATACATCACCAGCGCCGATTGCACGCTGACAAAGCTGCGCACACCCGAGTCGCCGCGCTCCAGTTCCTGCGTGACCAGGCCGTATTCGACGTTCGACATGCCGGCGCAGCCGTATCCTTTGAGGTTGGCGCCGAAGAATCCCAGGTCCGCCATCGGCTTCACGAGTTCGCGCGGAAATCGGCCGGCGCGGTTGCACTCTTCGATGATCGGGACGAGATTCTCTTCGATGAATTTGCGGGCGGTATCACGGACGAGGCGCTCGTCATCGGAGAGCAGGCCGTCGAATCGAATGAAGTCCACACCGCGGAATTTGATGGCAGACATGACGTTTAACCCCTAGTGAAATCGGCAGGCTGTGCGAAAACTTCTTAGAGTAGCAGAGGGGTAGACGAGGGGCAACCGGCCTGACCGCTAGGGAATCGTGTTCAGAATCTTCGTGAAAAGGGTAGTCTCTTTGGCATCTTTTGTAGAAGGCTCCCTTTTGACGAGGTGTGGACCGTCAGACAGAACGTTCTGCCGCCGGACACTTCCGTTTACAACGCTTGTGCAGTGTTGACGATTCCAAGATCGAGGCGTCTATTCGTTAGGGGTGGGGGTCGTGGCGCCAGCCATGGGCGGGGCGAGGATCCTTCGAGGTTTCGCGGTCTTTTCATGTTCGCTGATGTTGGCGACAGGGATCGTGTGTGCGCGGCAAGACTCCTCAGAATCTCAACAGGCACAGAACTCCGCTCGCCCTGGTCTCTCCTCGCTGCGGATCAGCTTTCGTCTTCAGGATGAGTCTGCATATATTGGTCCAGTCAAGGTAAGGGTAGTCGCTAGTGATGGTATCGAGGTCCGGGGAACGACGGAGTCGGAAGGCGAGATCGTCTTCCCTGACATCCGACCGGGGACGTATGCGCTCGAGGCAAGTGCGCCTGGTTTTCTCTCTCTGCGACAGAACATTCGGGTCGAAAGCGACCATAGCCATATGGTTCGCTTTGTGATCATGAAGACGAAGTCAATTCAGCCTCCTTCGTCACAAGGATCTTCAGCTTTACTCCTGCAGAATTCGAATCCACTGGCCTGGTTGCCTCCCGGAGTCGACGATATCCAACCTTGGGTGGATCCCGAGGTGGCCTGCCCGCTGACGGACGTACTCCGCGGCGCCGGGCGACGTGCGAGAGAATTCGTCAGTGATCTGGAGAAGTTCAGCGCTACTGAACGAGTTGAGCACCAGGCCATCGATGCGACCGGGTCGAGAAAATCTCCCGACGTGCGAGAGTTCAAGTATGTAGTGACAGTAGAACGCACCTCGGAAGGGGTTTTTCTACTGGATGAATATCGCAACGGCAGTTCCGACCCGGAACAGTTTCCAGCTCGTATCGCAACTCAGGGAATGCCGGCCATCGCGCTGCTCTTTCACCCGGTTCTGGCAATCGACTTCGATTTTGCCTGCGAGGGGTTGGGGGCATGGGAAGGACGCAGCGCATGGCTAGTTCACTTTATTCAGAGGCCGGGACCGCCCCGGGCGAATTCTCGGTTACCAGGCAGGCGGGAGATACAGTTCGGTGCCGCTCAAGGGACGCGCGTGGATTGACCCTGGAACTCTCCAGGTGTTGCAGATTGAGTCGGAACTTGTGCATTCGCTGCCCGAAGTTGCTCTGACGGAGGAGCACATTGCGATTGCCTACCAACAGGTCCCTTTCCCCAGCCGAGAGCAGAAGTTGTGGTTGCCGAGAACGGTCGAGCTTCATGTCGAGCGACGCGGTCGGCGCTATTACCGGCGCCACACCTTCCGGGATTTCCAATTGTTCTCAGTAGACACTGCGCAGAACATTCAGTTAGCGAAAGAGTCCTATCGATTCACCAATCAATCGGATTACGAAATTCGTGGCGTATTTACCGTCACTCCAGTTTCCGGAGGCAAGCTAACTCACGTTGCTCTGACATTCGCAATTCCCGCTCGAAGCAGCGTTGTGAAGTTGGTCGGGCCCGGCAAAGATGTCGGCATTCCGGTCGAGTCGGTCGCGTCCGCCACCTTCGCCCACGACGGACCGCTGGACGCTGTGAAGGTCGACGCTCACCTCAGCAGGGAGAGCACGTTGGATGTAATCTCTGGCGTGTCTTCTACTCTCAAGCCGTGAACATGCCACGAGAACGCGTTCACCGGCCCAACTGCAACAGAGAAAATCCCCGTCCAATGAATCTGGACGGGGCACTCTGTGGTTTGGTTTTCTGGGCGATCGCCGCTCCTCAAAAAAACCGGAGCCGGAATGTCGCCGTCTTGGTCTGGTGCTCGCCGGTGAAGACGAAGTCGTGTCCGACGTAGGCGACTACGTCGTCGACACGTGGCCATCCCTGTCGCCGAATTCGGGGCAGGCGGGATCACCGACGCCGAAGGGCACCACACCCGCGGTATGCGCGAGGGCCAGCGACTGTGTGGAGAGGGCAGCGCCGCGGCCGCCCGGGCTCAGACCCGCAACGTTGTTCCATGCAAACGCGGAATCCTGGGTGGCTCCTCCCCAATTCGACATGTTCCCATCGACATCGAAATCGGCAGTGCGCCAGAACGAGACGCTCCGCGGGCCCGTGAAGGTGATGTCGTTATTCGAGAGGGCCATGGTGACAATGACCGCTCGGTCTTGCACGTTGCGCGAGAAGGTCTGTTTTAGCGCGTAGATGGAATCCCAGGTTATGCGAGTGATGGACAGCGGAAGCGTGTTCGGTCCGTTGGGCTGGGCAATGGTAGGGGTCTGGAAATCGCCATTCGGCACGAAAGCGCCTAAATCCCAGTAGCGCAGGCCGAGGGTGTGATCACAGATCGTGTAGCCTTCCATGAATACACCGACCCGGATATGCTCCGCGCCCGCCGGACTCTCGAGACGGAGCACGTTGCCGTTCTGGGTTACGCAGAAGTTGAAGGCAGTCGCGCCCGCACCAGAGGTAAATGTCGCAAAGCAGTCTGTGGCTGCCGCGGGTGCCGGCGGTTGCTGTGCCATGCGTTGTTGTAGTTGTTGTCCAAGCGCCGCTGAAGTCAGCAGCATGCCCAGCACGAAACCGAAGTAAGTTCCACGCATACGGTGTTGTCCTCCACGCATTTTTGGATTGGCCGATTGGCGCGCCATGGAGATCGTGCGTAAATCTGGAGATCGTTGCAACATTGCTCGGAGACAAGAAAAAGCGTGAGAGCGAAGGAATGGATCTGCATCCGCAGCGTAAGCCCTCGCCCACGTAGGACTTGAGATCCCACACTCAAATTTCACGAAGGACGAAGCCTTACGAAAGCGTTACAAAAGCTTTACCACCGAGAGCGAAGGGGACACGGATGAAGCGTGCGTGAATCCGCCGCACACCTCTGTAGAAGATTCTTACGAGAGAACTTTCACGAATGCGTTGTTATCGATGTTGTCTCCGGTGGCAACCAGTCGACGCGTTTTCCGCCACGCCGTGCTTAGCAGTTTCCATCGATGATAACGACAGCAGGGAACGAAAGGCGCGTGGCGGGGCACTGAATTGTGGGTAGGAGAAGCCCGCGCGCAGTTGTGTCGAGCCACTCCGTTTGCTAGTTTGGCGTAGATGCCGCCGCCTGTGCTCGAACAACTCAGCAGGACCATTGAGACTCTTTACCGATCGGAATCGGGCCGGGTTCTGGCGACGCTGGTGCGCCTCCTCGGAGATCTGGATCTCGCCGAAGAGGCCATGCATGAGGCATTCGCCGCCGCTCTGGAGTCCTGGCCGCAGACTGGCATTCCGGAAAAGCCACGTCCCTGGCTGATTTCAACGGCACGCTTCAAGGCCATTGATGGGATGCGCCGGCGCGCGCGTCTCGATGGAACACAGAGAGATTTTGCGCTCTACACGGAAGCGCATGGCAACGAAGCGCGCATCAACGAAGCTTCCCTCGATCACAAGGAGGTGGATGGCGAGGAAATCGAAGATGATCGTCTCCGTCTGATCTTCACCTGCTGCCATCCCGCTCTGCCTCCGGAAGGACAGGTTGCGCTCACCCTGCGCGAAGTCTGCGGCCTGACCACGGAGGAGATTGCCCGGGCATTTTTGGTTACACCGGCAACGCTCGCCCAACGAATCGTGCGCGCGAAGGCTATCATCCGTGACAAGGCAATTCCTTACCAGGTGCCAGTGTCGCAGGAATTATCGGCGCGGTTGGGAGCTGTGCTCCAAGTCGTGTATCTGATCTTCAACGAGGGATACTCGGCTGAAACGACCGGCGCCGAACTCAGCCGCGAGGCGATCCGTCTGGGCAGGCTCCTGCTCGGCCTGCTTCAGCTTCACTTGATTGACGAACCCGAGGTGATGGGCCTCGTGGGGCTCATGCTGCTGCAGGAGTCGCGCCGCGCCGCCAGAACCTCTCCCGACGGAGACTTGATCCTGCTGGACGAGCAGGACCGGTCATTGTGGAACCGGAACCAGATCGCTGAAGGCATCTCGCTTACCGAGAGCGCTCTTCGATCTCGTCGCTTCGGCGCCTACACTCTGCAGGCGGCGATTGCTGCCGTTCATGCCGAGAGTTCCTCCCCAGCATCCACGGACTGGCGCGAGGTCAAGCTGCTCTACGACCGGTTGCTTCGGATTCATCCATCCCCGGTTGTCGAACTGAACCGCGCCGTGGCCGTTGCCATGTGCGAAGGTCCGGAGCAGGGTCTTCGTCTTATCGACGACTTGCTGGCGCGCGAGCACCTACCCCACTATCACCTCGCGCACTCTGCCCGTGCGGACCTGTGCCGCAGATTAGGGCGGATTTCGGAGGCCCGCGCTTCGTATGAGAAGGCGCTCGCCCTGGCGCGGCAGGAACCAGAGCGCCGTTTTCTCGCGAGGCGGCTCGAGGAACTGAAATAAAACTCGAGGAATAGAAAAAAAGTCCATCTAGGATGTCGATTTTGTCCGTGCGCGACGACTATAGGATGAACGATCGAAATTATGAACGATCGAGCGCACAAGCCTACTTGCGCCACTAAACCATTAAAGGAGAAGGCAATGCCGCAATATTTGGTTGCTGGTTACATCCCCGACAACTTCGACCCGTCCCAAGTGGACGAAGCGACGGGCCGCGAGATCCATGCGCTCAACAAAGAGATGATTGCTGCCGGCGTCAGGAAATTCGCTTGCGGCCTTGGGTCCGCGAAGTCGCTGCGAGCCCAGACCGATGGCGGAGTCCTCATCACCGACGGGCCGTACCTTGAGACCAAGGAACACATCGGCGGTTTTTGGATATTGGAATGCGCTGACCTGGACGAGGCGTTGGCATGGGCACGCAAAGGCGTCGCCGCCATCGGAGGACAGGTCGAGGTGCGGGAGATCTTCTTCAATCCGGCAACCGACTAGCAACTGAGCGGGCTGGTCAGACGGAACAGAAGGCCGCTAACCGATCTAACGAAAAAAAAGGGAGAGGCTATGAGAAAGATCACGATCATCGAACATATTTCGCTGGACGGCGTGATTCAGGGCCCCGGCGGCCCCAAGGAAGACGACTACCGCTACGGCGGATGGGCGGCGCCGCATGACGACCCCGCTGGAGGAGAGGCCATCGTCGCGGCTCACGGCGACGATTTCGATCTGCTGCTGGGCCGCCGAACTTACGATATCTGGAGCGGCTTTTGGCCGAACGCCCCGAAAAGCCCGATGGCGGACGCTATAAACTCGGCGACGAAATACATCGCGACCCACAGGCCGGACAGTCTTGCATGGGGGCCCGCTGAGGGCCTCGGAGGGGACATCGTCGCGGGTGTTCGCCGCGCCAAGGCGATGGACGGGCCGCACCTGATCGTCTGGGGCAGCTCGACGCTGACACCGGTGCTGCTCGAGCACGAGCTTGCGGATGAAATCTTGCTGCTCGTCTTTCCGGTTCTGCTAGGCACAGGCAAACGTCTCTTTTCGGATGGAACCCCGCCACGCGAATTCGCGCTCGTCAGTACGAAGGCTGTGTCCTCAGGCGTCATCATCAGCGCCTACAGACCTAACGGGCCTTTGCGCACCGGCACCATGGGCGAGTAGGCGTGAGCCGGAGGTAAGAGATCATGGGAAAAAGGGGAGGACTCACATGAGAAAGCTGATCTTTGCAATCAACACTACCCTGGATGGCTGCGTCGACCACACCAAACAATTTGTCGATGAAGAAACACTTCAATATTTTACTCACCTCACGCGAGAGGTTGACCTGCAGGTCTTCGGGCGTAAGACCTATCAATTGATGGTTCCCTATTGGCCTGAAGTCGCAAAAAACCAGTCTGAAACAAAAGCTAATCACGAATTTGCTCGAGCATTCGTCTCCACTAACAAACTTGTTTTTTCACGATCGTTAAACAGCGCTGAAGATCGAAATACGAGGATTGCTCGCACGAACCTTCGTGACGAAATGCTCAAATTGAAACAAGAACAAGGGAAAAATATTGTGGTCGGTGGTGTAGACATTCCTTCACAGCTCATGGAGCTTGGCCTGATTGACGAATATCGTTTTGTCGTTGGGCCAATCGTTGCAGGAGCAGGGAGACGGCTGTTGGAGGTTGTCAGCCTGCCGGAGAGATTGCAGCTGAAACTTGTTGAATCAAAGTTTTTCAAATCAGGAAGCGTTGCGCTTCATTACTCGAAACAATGAAAGAAGAATCTGCAACAAGAAATAGAAATTCAGGACGGAAACCGGGAAACGTTCGGTCTGCTCCCAGTTCCCAGTTCTCTCCGCGCTTGCAGCCCGGTCGCGGGGAACCCTCCCCCTGGTCTTGTGGAATGAGCAGGTTACGCGGAAAATCCCGCAAGATCTTTGATGTCAAAGAACTTATCGGCAAAATATTCCGAACAGAGGACTTAGCGTCCGCCGCCACCGTTCCGCGGGGACACGCGCAGCGAGTCAGCTTCGCCTACTAAGGCTGAGAACGGCTAGGACAGTTGTCACAGATCAGATGTGATGGGTGAACGTGGGGAGTGGGAGGCAGCATCTTGACCCGACGCGTCGGGAAGAAGGGCGAGTGTTTGGGTCGAGCGGAAGACCGGAGCAGCGGGCAGCATCTCTACCCCACTCAATCGCACAGGACACACAGAACGCGATTGAATGGGCCACCCTCAGCAAAATCCGCAATTTAGACCATCCTTCGTCTCCCCGAAAAAATAATTCATCAAAATCCGTTCTCATGTCGATTCGGCCACGCCCCGTTCGACGTATCAGCAGAGAGCCAGTACGAAAGCGAGCAAAAGCGACCCAACTGCGCTCTCAATCGGAGTTCACCGCTTAGCCAACAAATAGCTAAACTCGAAAAGAAGCCACCCAACCGTCGCTCAACCCAAAGGAGATTTCGCAATGCGATTCATGGTCATCGGCAAAGCAACTGCAGAGTCAGAAAAAAAAGGCGCACTCCCCGATCCACAGCTCTTGATCGAGATGGGCAAGTACAACGAAGAGCTCATGAAGGCTGGCGTCCTGCTCGCCCTCGATGGCCTCCATCCCAGTTCTAAAGGCGCACGTGTCACATTCTCCGGCAAGTCTCGTACCGTCATCGACGGCCCCTTCACCGAAACCAAGGAGCTCATTGCCGGCTTCTCGATCTTGCAGGTCAAGTCTCTCGCAGAGGCCATCGAGTGGGTCAAGCGTGCCCCCAACTGCCAGGCCGGCGACTACGAAGTGGAAATCCGCCAGGTCTTTGAGATCGAAGACTTCGCACCCATCCTGTCCGAAGAGCAGATCCAGCACAAGCTAAAGCTTCGAGGTGAGCTGCCAAGTCAGACCGTCAATACATAGCCGCTCTTGCATTCACGGATGGAAGCTGGTGTGATCGGTAGCAGGGTCCGCTACCGATCCACATCAGGTCTTCCATCGCACCATCGAAGCCGCATGGCGCATCGAGTCCGCGTGCATCATCACCGGGCTCAGACTTCCAGAAGTTGATTTGCGACCGCGTCTCGCGCACTGTTAGTCTCACGCCCGATGAAACTGTGGATCTTCGTTCTCGTTCTCGCCACCTCCACTGCTGTCTTTGCTCAGAGCTCGTCGGATACCGGAACTCCCTCACCAGTACCGGAAACTTGCCCTCCCCGGAGGGGCGTAGCACATCCGCGCGTAGAACGACACTTCTTTTACGCGGGTGGAACGTGGGACCTGTCCTGGACGGAATGGATCTGGGACAACATTGCCTGGGACGTTCGGGTGACGAAAAACCTGCGTGGCCCGCGAACTTACAAAGAGGCTCTGGCCACCTGGAAACAGCAAGGACCGGAGATGTTGAACACCCTTCCTCTGCTTGATGTGAAGCCTCTGCAACAGGTGCGCCGTACTACTTCGACTGGCTTCGACATCCACCCGAGGATGCGTGGTGGAACTGGAGCGAATTGGGGGACAAGTATTCCCGCACCAGGGCCGCGGTCCTGAACCTTTCAGCCTGGTACGACGACAATTACGGGCCTGAGGGAGCCACGACAAACTATGTCGGCCTAGTAAAGGTTCGTGCAGGAGAAAAGGACACCCAGACTCATCATCTGCTTGGGCC
>JBKPEB010000031.1:0-29404 GCA_046728215.1 Acidobacteriota bacterium
GCCGCGCGCCTTCTCTTCCGGCGCGTTGTCGATGGAATCGAACGAGCGGAACACGATTTTCGGGTTGTGCTTCTGCAACACCTTCGTGATGGCCGCTGTCAACGTCGTCTTGCCGTGGTCAATATGACCAATCGTCCCTACGTTGCAGTGCGGCTTATTACGCTCAAATTTTTCCTTCGCCATTTCCGTTTTGCTCCGTCTTCAGTCCTTGCGGACCGTTCGTTCAAATGTTGAATTCTCTACTTCGCTGTGCCCTGCACCTTGGCGATGATCTCTTCCGCCACCGAGCGAGGCGCTTCTTCATAACGCGCGAAGTGCATCGAGTACTCGGCGCGGCCCTGCGTCGATGAACGCATGTGGGTCGCGTAGCCGAACATCTCCGAGAGCGGCACGATCGACTTGATCACCTGCGAACCGGCGCGATGCTCCATGCCCTCGATGCGTCCACGACGCGAACTCAGGTCGCCCATGATCGTTCCGGCGAAATCTTCCGGCGTGACCACTTCCACGGCCATCACCGGCTCGAGAATCACCGGACTCGCCTTGCGCGCGGCTTCTTTGAACGCCATCGAACCAGCAATCTTGAAGGCCATTTCGTTCGAATCGACGTCGTGATAGCTGCCGTCGTAAAGCGTCGCCTTCACATCAACCATGGGATAGCCGGCGAGAACACCGCCTTCCATGGCTTCGCGAATGCCCTGATCGATCGGCTTGATGAATTCCTTGGGAACCGTCCCGCCCACGATTTCGTTCACAAATTCGTAGCCTTTGCCCGGTTCGTTCGGCTCCAGGCGAATCTTCGCGTGCCCGTATTGTCCGCGGCCACCAGTTTGCCGGATGTACTTGCCTTCGGCTTCGGAATGCTTGCGGATGGTCTCGCGATACGCCACCTGCGGCTTGCCGACATTGGCCTCGACCTTGTACTCGCGCATCATGCGGTCGACGATGATTTCAAGGTGCAACTCGCCCATGCCACTAATGATGGTCTGCGCGCTATCAGGATCGGTGTGAACCTTGAAGGTCGGATCTTCCTGCGCCAGCCGCCCCAGCGCCATGCCCATCTTTTCCTGGTCAGCCTTGGTCTTGGGCTCGACCGCGACGGAGATAACCGGCACCGCGAAGGTGATCGACTCGAGCGTAATCGGATGCCGCTCGTCGCAAATCGTGTCGCCCGTCGAGACGTTCTTCAGTCCGACCACGGCGCAGATGTCACCCGCCAGGATTTCCTGGATGTCTTCGCGTTTGTTGGCGTGCATCTTGAGCAAACGCCCAATCCGCTCAGTCTTCTGCGTACGCGAGATAAGAACCGACTCGCCCGACTTCAGCTGCCCGGAGTAAACGCGAATAAACGTCAACTGGCCGACAAACGGGTCCGCCATGATCTTGAACGCCAGGGCCGAGAAGGGCTCCTTGTCACTGGCTTTCCGCGTGATGTGCTCGCCGTTTTCGGGATTGACGCCCTGCGTCTCGGGCGTATCCAGAGGTGAGGGCAGAAAGTCCACCACCGCATCGAGCAGCGGCTGAACGCCCTTGTTTTTGAATGCCGTGCCTAAAACCACCGGGAACAGCTTCAGCCCAATGGTCGACTTGCGCAGCGACTTCCGTAGTTCTTCGCCGCTGATTTCTTCGCCTTCCAGGAACTTGTGCAGGATATCGTCGTCGTTCTCGGCAACCGTTTCGACTAGCTGCGTATGAAACGCTTCCGCTTTCTTCTGCAGTTCAGCCGGGATCGGTTCGGTGACGTATTCCGCACCCATGGTGTCGTCTTTCCAGACGATCGCCTTCATGTTGATCAGGTCAACCACTCCCCGGAACTTGTCTTCCTGTCCGATTGGAATCTGGATCGCTACGGGCTTGGCGTTAAGACGTTTGCGGATGGTGTCGATGGCATGCTCGAAATCGGCACCCATCTTGTCGATCTTGTTGATGAAGCAAATTCGCGGGACGCCGTATTTATCGGCCTGCCGCCATACTTTCTCCGACTGCGGCTGTACGCCGTGCACGGCGTCAAACACTGCGACTGCGCCGTCGAGCACGCGCAGCGATCGCTCCACCTCAGCCGTAAAGTCGACGTGGCCAGGCGTATCAATAATATTGATGCGAATATCGCGCCAGGTGCAGGTGGTCGCCGCGGACGTAATCGTGATGCCGCGCTCCTGCTCCTGCTCCATCCAGTCCATCGTAGCCGTGCCTTCGTGGACCTCTCCGATGCGGTGCGTCCTGCCCGTGTAGAACAGGATGCGCTCCGTCGTAGTGGTCTTGCCGGCATCGATGTGCGCCATGATGCCGATATTCCTGCAACGCTCTAATGGGACTGTGCGGGCCACGATCGTCTCAACTCTTCTTTCTGGGGCTTTGAAAATCAGCTATTAGCCTTTTGGCTCTTAAGCCTTTAGCCAAACCGCTCGCATCTTGGGACTCAAGCCAAGAGCTAACGGCTAAGAGCCAAAGGCTGCCTCTCTACCACCGGTAATGCGCGAACGCCTTATTGGCTTCCGCCATGCGGTGAACGTCTTCTTTCTTCTTGATCGCCGCGCCGCGATTATTGGCAGCATCCAGCAATTCGTTGGTCAATTTCTCGGTCATGCCCTTTTCGCCGCGTCCGCGCGCATATGTAATCAGCCAACGGATCGCGAGCGACGTACGCCGGTCAGCATTCACCTCGACGGGCACCTGGTAGTTCGCACCGCCCACGCGGCGCGTCTTCACTTCCAGCAGGGGCTTCGCGTTCTCGACCGCCTTCTTGAACAGCTTCAGGGCCTCATCGCCACCCTTGGCCTGCAACTGCGTGAGCGCCTCATAGAAGATGCCTTGGGCGGTCGACTTCTTGCCCTGCCACATCATCGAGTTCACGAACTTGGTCACCAGGTCCGATTGGTACACCGGATCGGCAGCTACTCCACGCTTTGCGATATGTCCTTTTCTAGGCATGTTCTCAGTTCTCAGTTCCCAGTTCTCGATTGTTCCGGCGCAGTTCAACTGAGAACTGAGAACCGGGAACTGAGAACTGCTCTCTTATGCTTTCTTCGGCCGCTTCGCGCCGTACTTCGAGCGGCCCTGGTTGCGGCCAGCGACGCCCACCGCGTCCAGGGTTCCGCGCACCACGTGGTAACGCACGCCGGGCAGATCCTTCACGCGGCCCCCGCGGATCAGCACGATCGAGTGCTCCTGCAGGTTGTGGCCGATGCCCGGGATGTACGTTGTCACTTCAATTCCATTCGTAAGCCGCACGCGCGCGACCTTGCGCAGCGCTGAATTCGGCTTCTTCGGCGTTTGGGTGTACACACGGGTGCAGACCCCGCGCTTTTGCGGACAAGACTGCAACGCCGGGCTCGCCGTCTTGTAGCGGGGCTTCTTGCGGCCGGATCGCACGAGTTGATTAAACGTAGGCACTCTTTGGCGCTCCTTCAGCACGTAATGTGTCGGCACACCCATCCGGCGCAGCCGCGCACACTTGCCATGCTTCTGCTATTCCCGTTGCCGGGCTGACTGGCACACTCTCGGCCAGCCATATTTCTGACCGGAGACAAAATCCCCGGACAGAAGATTCCTGATTTCCCAATCAGACTATTGCCGACGACGGTGGCACCAAGCCCAACTTCGGAGGTGCTCCGTTTCGTCAACCTTGCCGCGCATAGCTTCTCGACGGGCGAGAAGGGATCGCGCAGCTTTTCAGCGAGGAAGCTTCCGGATCAACCATCAATCCGGCAGCATGTGTTTCTAAAACTCAGCCGCTCATCGGAGGCGTCGCGCACAAAAAAAACGCGCGGCGTGTGTACCCACCGCTTCCAGGCAAGCCAGAATTAACTCGCGGAACCTTCTAAATATAACAAGCACCCGCGAACATCGTCAACACTATAGCTCGCATCTCAATGCAGGCGCACGAGCCCGGCCCGGCCCTTGCTCAAAACCGGGTTGGACTCTACACTGATCGTTTTCCAACAGATACATAGACTCGCCGGACGGCTCGCGTCTCGCCCCGGCGGGGAGGATGCATGCGTCGGTTCGCTTCTCGGGTAGTGTTGGCTTTTTCCATCATTTCATGTTTTGCCGGTCTGAGCGGGTGCGGCAGCAGCAGTCCGGTAGGCACTGCCCCCACGCCGACCCCTACCAGAATCGATCTAACGCCGACTGACAGCAGCCTCGACCTTGGCGCCACGTTGCAGTTCACAGCTGTGCCGAGGAGTAGCGCCGGAACCCCGCTCACGGTCCCTGTCGTCTTTACCTCCAGCAACCCCAGCGTGCTAAGTTTCGTTCCATCCTCTGGGGGCTTGGCCTGTGCGGGCCGCTGGGACACTCTTGCCCGAGTCTGCATGCCGCAAGGCGCGGGCTTCACCCAAGTCACTGCGACCGCCAACGGCGTCGCGAGCCAACCCGTTAATGTCTACGTCCACGAGCACGTCGACCTGATCGAGCTTTCCTTGATCAACCCGCCCGTCCCCCAACCGGATTGCATCACTCTGGCCGCAGGCCCCGGCATTCAGAATTTTCTCGATTTCCAGGCGCACGCCTTCCGGCTGACCGGAGGCTTTCAGGTCGATATCACCAACACCGTCGGATCTTTCACCTTCTCGCAGACGAACCCGGTTGTCGCCAAGCTGAACACCACCGATCCCGCGCTGAACAACAACAACGGAAAGCAAATCACGCAAGCACGCTTCACCGCTGCTACCCCCGGACTCACGCAGATTTTCGCCAGCATCGCCGGGGTCAGCAGCCAACCCGCGGCCATCCCCGACAGTAACGGCGTGAAGCATCCTTATTTCGAAACCTGCTTGGTGCAGTCGATTAACCTGCAGGTGGGCAACGGACCTACGAACACATCGTTTGCCGTCGCCAAGGGGACGAGCAACGGGGTCACCATCACGCCCACGGTCGTCGATCGCCTCGGCAATGAATTAAAAAATCCGATCCCCGCCCTGACCTGGATTTCTTCATCTCCGGCTAACGCTACAGTAAGTGCCAGCAGTTCGACGGGCAGCAGCGCCGGCACCGCGAGTGTCGGTACCTTGCAAAGTGCCGGGGGCGTGGGCATCACCGCCGAGTGTTTGGCCCCTACGTGCAACGCCGGCCTACAGCCGATTCAGCCCGTGTATTCGACCACTATGCCGTCACAAGACACTTTCGTCGGCAACCCGATCGTCGGCCTGATCACAGGCGCTCCCATAACCACGGGAAAGGTGTACGTGACGACCACCCAATGCGATACCGCCGCCGGCGGCGCGAGCAGCGGATGCCAGCCCTTCCTGTTTCCAATCGACATCAAGACAAACGCCGCCGGAGTCAGCACCGTGCTCCCGAGTTCACCCAACTCGCTGATTTTTCCGCCCGCAGTGTCGTCATCCGGTACGGCGACATCCAAGGCCTACTTAGGCAGTTCCGGCGGCCTGATGATCTTCACGCCCGGCTCGGCAACAGCCGGCAGCGTAACCCAGTTGAGCAACGTGCCTGGCAAACTGCTGGCCATCTCCCTCGATGGAGACAAGGCGATCGTCTCCGACATAAAGTCGATTCCGAACCAGGTCTATGTAGTATCGAACCTTGCCTCCACTACTGGCGTCACGACGGTGCCCTTGCTGATTCCAGGCATTACCGCGGCCACGTTCTCGCCCGACGGGCTGAAGGCTTTCCTGATCGGCGGCAACAAAATGTACGTCTACTCGCCGTCGCTCGCCTTGCAGACCATAACCCTGCCCGCCGCCGCGACGGCCGTGTCGTCTTACGTGAATGGAGCGCTCGCCTACGTGGCCGGCCCAAATAGCGTCACTATGCGCAACACCTGCGATACGACGTATGCGCAAGCTACCAGTTTCCCCGGCCCCAGTCCGGCGCTGTTTCGCGCCTTGGACGATGGAATTCACGCGCTAGGCGTCGAGTCCCCAGGACTGGACATCTTTACATCGCAGGTCATAGGCCCCGACCTCACGGTTCCCAATCCCAATCCACCTCATCTGATTACTTGTCCATTCCGCGTCACTTCCGCCACTTCAACCTTCGTGAATTTGGGACAAGGAACATTCACTCCCTTGAAACTCCTGGTGGCGCCTGACAACTCGCGCGCGTACATTCTGGCGAGCAACCTGGGCAGCATCTTCGTCGTGGATCTCGGCGTGAACGCGGTCTCCTCGATCCCGCTGACCGGCAATCCCGTACCGCTCGATGCGAGCCTCGCACCGGATGGCAGCCTCATTTACGTAGGCGCAAATGATGGCTCGGTGCATGTGGTCAGCACTGTTTCGGGCGGAGACCTCCAGCAGATCACGTTCACTACTGACAACAGCAGCAACAAAAGCAGCCTCTGTAGCAACATCCCGCAGACCTGCGATGCCGACCTGGTAGCGGTACAGCCCTAGAGTCGTGCGCTCGTCGGAACAATCTTTCGTGTGGTGGTCATCCTGAGTGAAGCGAGGGGCCTACGCATTCCGCGGCAACTTGCGGAGCCAGGCAAGCGTCAAATTGAAAGAGAAATAGCTTGCCAGAACTACAGGCGCGCCTTCTCCAGATCCCGCCCCACGCTATCCAGTACGCCGTTGATGAATTGCACCGACTCCGGGCTGGAGAATTTGCGGGCGATCTCAATCGCTTCGTTGATCACCACTGCCCGCGGCGTCTGCGGATAGCCCAGAAACTCCGCCACCGCTCCGCGCAGAATGTTCCGATCCACCGCCGCCATGCGCTCCATGCGCCAGTGCTCCGCATGTCCCTCAATAAGCTTGTCGATGTCCGCCGTGCGATCGATCGCTGTACGAAACAGATCGTCGGCGAATCCGCGCACGTCCTCGCCCACTTCCTTGCGCTCCGCCCAAAACGTGCGGCGCACATCATCGAGTCCTTGCCGGCCCATATCGGCCTGAAAGAGCATCTGTAGACACAGTTCGCGGGATTTTCGTCGGGTACCCATAAGGCAGTCGTCAGTCGCTATTCGTTAGCGGTTGCGTTGAGATCGCCGCATGCGTGTGAAGGTTACCCAGTTTACAGGATGGCTGGACCGGAGAGACTGACGTTTTAGCAAGAATCTACTTGTTGCCTTTCTTCCTCTCCGACTTGCCCGAAGAACGACGATGAGGGGTTTTGCCGACGACCGACGACCGACGACCAACGACGGTTTTCAGATTTGCCATCTCCACCGCCGTCAGCGCGGCCTCCAGTCCCTTGTTGCCCATCTTCAATCCCGCGCGGTCGATGGCCTGTTCGAGCGTATCGCAGGTCAGCACGCCGAAAGCGTGCGGCACGCCGGTCTCTTGCGCCGATTGCCCGATCCCCCGCGCGCACTCGTTGACGATGACGTCGTAGTGCGCCGTATCCCCGCGCAGCAGACAGCCCAGGCAAACGATCGCATCGAACTCGCGTGTCTCCGCCAGCATGCGCGCCGCGGATGGCACCTCGAAGCTCCCCGGCACGCGCAGGATCTCGATGTCTTCAACTCGGGCGCCAGTCCGCCTCAACCCGTCGAACGCGCCTTGCAACAGACGCTCCGTGATGAACGCGTTGAACCGGCTTACTACGATCGCGAACCGTTTTCCTTTAGCGTTCAGCTTTCCTTCGATGCCGGGCGCCAGGTCCTCGGGTTTGCCATGCACGGTCACGATGATTTCGCCCGGCAACGCCAGCAAAAAGCTCCGCTCGCCTGTTTTTGGCGACGCGGAATCCATCAGCACTTTAAGCTTCTGCCTCTGCGCCACCGCAAACACGTCGTCAGGATTACTGACCTCGATCACGATCAAGCGGTTGATGTCCTTGAGGTGGTCGAGCACTTCTTTCGGATAGTTCGAGGGCAGCGCATTCACGCTCAGCAGGCCCACAGGCGCCGAGAATACGCCCGAACGCACATCACTCGCTGCTACGCGCTGAAATCCGATCGCCTCCAGAAACGCCGCAAGTGCGCGGAGATCTTCCGGCTTGGTCACGTAGCGGCCGATATGGAGAGACTTGAGCATGAGTTCAGCGTGTTTCTAACACAGAGTCACAGAGGCGCAGAAAGCCTTTCTCTTTGGCTCTGTGACTCTGTGGTGAAAAAGCTCTTCAATCTGAAATCCAAAATCTAAAATCCCCTTACTTTCCCTTGAACGTCGCAGCCCGCTTCTCGAGAAACGCGGTCGTCCCTTCCTTCTTATCTTCCGTCGCGCAACACACACCGAACAGCGCGGCCTCGAGATACAGTCCCTCGGCCAACGGCAAATCGAGCCCGTGATTCACCGCCTGCATCGCATACTGAATCGCGAGCGGCGCGTTGGCGACAATTTTCTGGGCAATGGCCTCGGCGCGCGGAATCAATTCTGCGGGCGCCACAACTTCATTCACCAGCCCAATCCGATGTGCTTCCTCGGCCGAAATCATTTCACCCGTGAGCACCAGCTGCATGGCAATGCCCCGACCCACCAGTCTTGGCAACCGCTGCGTGCCACCGTACCCCGGAATGATGCCCAGCTTGACTTCCGGCTGTCCCAGCTTCGCGTTCGAACTCGCGAGGCGCATGGTGCAGGCCATGGCTATCTCGCAGCCGCCGCCTAGCGCAAAGCCATTGATACAGGCAATCACCGGTTTGCCGAGGCTCTCGATCAAGTCGAGCACCGACTGCCCACGGTGCGTGTACTCCTTACCCGAGACCGCGTCATGCTTCGAGAGTTCGCCGATGTCCGCCCCCGCAATGAACGCTTTCTCGCCCGAACCGGTCAGGATGGCTACTCGAATCGCCGAGTCGTTTTGAATGTCAGTAAAGGCCGCCCGCAGCTCTTCCATGGTCGCCATGTTGAGCGCGTTGAGCACCTCGGGGCGGTTAACGGTGACGTAGGCGATGGAGTTTTTCTTCTCGAGGAGAATGTTTTCGAAGGTCATAAGATTCCAAGATCATTATCACCACAGAGACACAGAGTCACCGAGAAGAACAACCTCCAAGAAATTTCATAAAGACTCTCTCTGTGTCTCTGTGCCTCTGTGGTGGATTGATTTTGAAGATGAAGTCTATAGCTTATTGGCCACGGGATTCGCCGGGTCCGCATAATCATAAAACCCGCGTCCCGACTTCCGACCATACCAGCCCGCCATCACCAGCCGCTTGAGCAGCGGAGGCGATGCAAACCGCCGCTCCTTGAACTCGTCATACATGACATGCGTGATGTAGTAGGTCGTGTCCAATCCCACAAAGTCGAGCAAAGTAAACGGACCCATCGGATACCCACATCCCAGCTTCATCGCGTTGTCGATATCTTCAATCGCACCCACTCCCTCTTCGTACGCCCGGATCGCATCGAGCAGGTACGGCACCAGCAACCGGTTGACGATGAACCCAGTCTTGTCGGAAGTCCGTACCGGAACTTTGCCAAGCTTCTTTGCGAACTCGTAGGCTGAGTCGTACACATCGGGCGCAGTGGCGATTGTTTTCACCACCTCGACCAGTTTCATCAGCGGCACCGGGTTGAAAAAGTGCAGCCCGATAAACCGCTCCGGCCGCTTCACCGAAGTCAGCAACTCGGTCACCGAGATCGACGAAGTATTCGACGCGAAGATCGCTTCCTTCTTGACGATCGGATCGAGCGACGCGTACATCTTCTTCTTCTCTTCGACGTTCTCGATGATGGCCTCGATCACGATGTCGCAATCGGCGAGGTCTTGCTTCGAGGTCGTGCCCTTCAGCCGCGCTCGCACTGCCTGGGGCGTTTCTTTGATCGTGCCCTTCTCGGCAAACTTTGCCAGCGACTTCTCGATCCCGGCGAAACCCTTGTCGAGAAATTTCTGCTCGACTTCGAGCACCGTAACGTCAAACGCGGCCGTCGCCGCGACTTGCGCGATACCAGAACCCATGAGACCGCAACCTAGAACGCCGACTTTCCGTATATCCATAATTGCATCCTTAAGAGATTTAGGTTTGTCATCCTGAGCGTAGCGAAGGACCTGCTTTTTTCTCACCGCAGTCACGAAGACCATACGAACACCAAACAGAGCATAGCGTGGCCGCAATCAACTCGACAGCCATTCTACTTATAGCCAACCCTGGAGCAGGTTGTTCGCTGCGCTCAGGATGACAAGCCTTATGGGTTGATTTTTCTCTGTGCCTCTGTGTCTCTGTGGTGGAAAATTCGTCTTCGTAGCGAAACTAACTACTGAAAACTCTCCACCACCATCGCAATCCCCTGCCCCCCGCCAATGCAAGCCGTCGCCAGTCCGTATTTTTTCTTCCGACGCTTCAACTCGTAAAGCAGCGTGATCACCAGCCGCGCCCCGGTCGCACCCAACGGATGGCCCAGCGCGATGGCTCCCCCGTTCACATTGACTTTGCTGCGATCGAGCCCCAGCTCTTTTTCCACCGCGAGATACTGCGCCGCGAACGCTTCGTTCACTTCGATCAGATCGATGTAATCCAAAGTAAGCCCCGCCCGCTGCAGCGCAAGCTTCGTGGCCGGGACCGGCCCGCGCCCCATCAGTTTGGGATCGACGCCCGCGATGCCCCAGTTCACAATCCTTCCCAGCGGACTGAGGTTGCGCTTCTGCGCCTGCTCCACCGACATCACGACTACCGCCGCGCCGCCATCGACGATCCCGCTGGCATTCCCCGCCGTCACCGTACCGCTCTGCCCGAACGCCGGACGCAGTTTCGCCAGCCCTTCCATCGTAGTCTGTGGACGCCGGTGGTCGTCCTCGGTGAACATCTCCCCACTCAACTCACGCTTGTGATTTCTCAACGCCACCGGCACGACCTCTTCCTGCAGCCGTCCTTCTTTATAGGCGGCATCCGCCATCTGCTGCGAGCGCAGCGCAAACTCGTCCTGCATCTGTCGCGTGATGCCCTGCTCTTCGCCATATAGCTCCGCAGTGTTCGCCATGTACAGGCCGCAATAGGAGTCAAGCAGCGCCACCATCAGCGAGTCTTCCAGTTTCCCGCCCGGCGCCAGCGTGAACCCGTCGCGACCACGGATTACGAACGGCGCCTGCGACATCGCTTCCATGCCGCCGGCCAGCACTATCTTGGCTTCGTCGGTCTGAATCATCTGCGCCGCATTCACGATGGCCTGCATACCCGATCCGCACAAACGGTTGACAGTCAACGCGGGCGTCTCAATCGGGAGTCCCGCGCGCAATCCGACGTGGCGCGCTCCGTAAAGCGCATCTCCCGAAGTCTGCTGCGCGTTGCCAAACACGACGTGATCGAACTCTTTCGGATCAATCCCCGAGCGCTCAATCGCCCCCTGCGCCGCGAACGCGCCCAACTCCTGCGCCGTAAAGTCTTTCAGCTTGCCGCAGTACCGCCCCATGGGCGTACGCGCCCCGCTGACAATCGCAATATCCCCCGGTTTCAACATGAAGTCCTTCTAGAAGAGGCCAGATGTAGGTTGCAAACTTTTCAGTTTATCAAGAAAAGCTGCGAGCTTCGAGCGACGACTTGTGGGCAACTAACGCTCACGAGATCTTGACTCGATCCATCGCGAGACATCTTCGGGATTGTGCAGTACCGTGGCGGCTTCGTCAGGCTGCGGAGCTTCAAAACTTCGTATGTTCTCTTCGAAGACGTTGGCGTCAATCAAGTATCGGCTGCCGTTCCGCTCCATCCTGGCTTCCACTTCCGCCAAGGGCACTTCGAGATACACAAGCTCCGTGACATAGCCATTCTTGAGGGCGGAATCTCTATACCTGTCACGAAGCCAGCGAAAACAACTCGTATCATAAGGACAATATCTCCCAGTCTCGCCATCAATTCCTGCATGCGCACGAGGGCCGTGCGGTGAGTTCTCTCCCATTCTTGGATAGCAATCCCGTCTCCTCCACGCAGACCCCGTTCGGTATTGATGTCAAGACTGAGATATGCGCAACCAAGAGCTTGCGCCAACTGCCTCGCCACTGTGGTCTTTCCGGAGAACGGAATCCCACACATCGGGAACAGGCGTTTCACCTTATTATCGTAACAAGGTTGTACTTTTCTCGGTTTATGCACTTGGGAGGCCTCTGATTATGAAAATGCACCTTATACTTTTTCTCGGGTTCTTCTGCCTTGCGAACTCGGTCACCCATGCGCAGCAGTCCTCCTGGCCGCACGGGAACGAGAGCCTGCTCATTGCCCTCGAAAACGCCTGGAACCAGGCTCAGTTGCATCACGATTCGAAGGCGCTGGACGGGTTGGTGGCCGATACCTTCATCAGTACCGACAATGATGGTGTGTTCCAAACCAAAGCGCAGTTCCTGGCTGACAACAAAGATCCCTCTTACTCTCCCACCCTCATGGCCAACAGTGACGAGCGAATTTTCTTATACGACAACGCGGCCGTCGTGGCTGGAACCTACCACGCAAAAGGTACTTATAAAGGGAAGCCCTTCGATCACTACGGGCGATTCACCGACACCTGGGTCTACACCAACGGGAAATGGTTGTGCGTTGCCAGCCATACCAGCGCTCTCAAAAAAGAGCGCTGATCACAAACGTACGATTGATCAGGTTCGCGTCCTGGTGTGCTTTGAAAGGGTGCGGCTTCAGCCGCGCCGCACGCGTTTCGGAAAAACGAGGGATTCAACCCCTGAGGTCAGGACTGTCTGCCTTTCATGACCCCTGGTTGTACTGGGGACCTACGCCACCGCCGCCGATGCCATGCTCGGGGCCAGCGAAATCACACTGCCTGCACCCTGGGCGAGCGCGTCATGCAGCGCCTGTTCGGCGCGGTTGACAACTTCAGTGACGATGTCGACCGGATCATACGTCGAACGCATCACCGCCTCGGCCAGTCCAGCGGCAAACGGCAGCGGCTGATCTTTTCCCGGCAGCCGCACGTCCGCGACTAACTTCCGCAATTTCTCCACCGCCAGCAGCGCTTCCTTCTCCGCGGTGTCGCCAAGGATGATCGCCACTGTCGTAGTGTCGTAGCGGAATGCCAGATCATTCGAGCGGATATTCGCTGTAAACAACTGCCCGACCTGCTCCATGGTGGCTTCCACTCCAGGCTCGCCAACCTCCTTGATCATCGCCGCGCTCCGGCCAAAGTGCATCAGCAGGATGCTCACGGGAGTTCCCTGCTGCGAGGCGCGTTGGGCCTCTGCCAGCGCCAGATCCAGGTACGAGGCGCGCTTCAGCAATCCGGACTTCTCGTCGGTGACCGAAAGGTTCCGCACCAGCCGCCGCAATCCGGCATTGTTGAGCGCGATCACAACCTGTTCCGCCAGCGTCTTCAACACCACGATTTCCGACGGATGCCAGTTGCGCTCAGAATTCTGCATACACACCAGTACGCCAATGTGATCGTCCCCATCCGCAAGCGGCAGCGCAAGCAAGGATGTCACACCGAGTTCAGCTAGCGCCCGGCGTATCGGTTGAACCTCCGACGCATTCAGCGTGTCCGGAATGTTGACGGTGCCCTGGCTTACCACGAGGTCCTGGCAAGCCGAAACCACGGAAGCCAGCGCAGCCGCTTCCCCGCTGGCCAAGCCATCGGCATGAAATTCCTGCAGGGCGGTGGGTGGCAGTCCCGGCCGCCGCATCGCGGCGACGCAGCGTGTCAGCTTCCAGTGTGCGCCAATCTCATGCGCCGCGGTCGACAGCACCGCATTCGCGTTGTTCTGATGATTCAACTTGCGCGTAATTTCCGCGACCCGGGTAAAGCTGCTGACGTCCGCTTGCTCCCCGTTTACGGCCGGCGGCACGATCAACGGAGCAGGAGTCGAAGAAACTTTCGAAGGCGCTGCCGGCACCGGCGCCGATCCCGCGTACTTCGGCGTCACTCCCGCCGCCAGGTAAAGCCGCTGCAAGTCCTCGTTGCGCTCTTCCTCACGCGGAAACAGTTCCTGAATACGCTGCAACCGCTCCACCGCTTTTGTGCGCATCCCGTACTGCACGAGAATTTCAGCCTGCAGCATCAGGTCCTGCAATGCGGCCGCACCCAATGTGGGCTCCTCGCTGCGCGCCGTCTCCGGAACGGACTTGTTTAACTGGCTCAGACGCGAGGCGATGACCTTGTAGCTTTCATCCGGAATCTTTCCCTTCAAAATTTCCAGGCGCTTCTGATGCCCGCGCTCATACGGATCGACATCGGCCGCACGATCCAGGCACTCGCCTGCCTTCTGAAAATTTCCGGTGCTCACATAGAGATCAAACAACTTGAGCAAAGTTTGGCAATAGTCGTTCTCTCGATTCGAGGAATTGAAAAGCTCGCTCAGGAATTCGAGCATCTCGGGCGACGACCGGTGTCCGCTGGTCAGGTCCTGCATCATGGCCACAAACGCTCGCCGCTCTCCACGGCGCCGTTGAAAAAGCTCCAGCTTGCGGGCCAACGCGACCGCCTCGGCATCCTGCTGGCTGTCGATCAACTTCCCGATTAGATCGACGACCTGCTGCAAGCGTCCAGGATTCTGCTCGAACAATTGCCACAACAGCGGCTCTGCCTCAGCCAACCGATTCGCCGCCAGCAATGCCTGGCAGTAGTAATCCCGCAACTCCGGCGAAGGATTGCCCGCGATGAAGTGCGGTTCGAAGATGAAAATCGCGGCACCAATCTGCCCCTGCGTTAGAAGGCTTTTGCCATATGCCAGCGCAATGCGCGGATCACTCGGATCCTCCGCGTAAGCTCTCTCAAAATACTGCGACGCATCCGCGCCCGTGGCTTCGGCAAGCTCCGCAGTTTTCAAGAACGCCGCTGCCGATGGCTTGTTCTCTCCCAACTGCGAGCAGAGCTCCGCCATGCGGAGATAGTTCGCCTGGGTCGGCTCGAGTGTGACAATGCGGCTCATAACCTGCAGCGACTCAGGTTTTTTTTGTTGCTTGGCCAGATCATCAAGGGCGTTCTCGTAGGTGCCCACCGCCAGTTTTTTGTTGGAATTTTCCAGCAACTGGCCAAAGCGAAACTTCTGCTGCCAGGTGGGACTGCCGTGGCGCGCCAGTTTCTTGTAAGTCAGGCTCGCCCGGGTCGCATCGCCCAGCGCAATCTGGCGCTCGAAAAGATCCCCCAGCAGCGATACGGCTTCGGCCGTCCGGCTTAATGACAGGCACAGGTCCGAAGCCATCGAGCGAACGTTGTCATTCTCCGGATCTTCCAGCAGCACCTGGAGATATTCCTCCAGCGCGTCGCTGGTTTTGCCCTTTTGCAAGAGCTTCTCCGCTTGCGCGACACGTTTGGCGATTTCGGCTCGATCCGGCATGGATGGTAATTGGGGAGTAACCTGCATGGTGATTCTAGGAGGCACTGGAAACAGCAGCAACGAGTACCCGCCCGGTGCGGTTACGAAGGTCATTCTCAATTTCAACTTTGGGACGTGGCGTCCTTTTCTGGTATACGTTTCCGAATGCCCGACACCCCGGACCGCAGTGAAGAAAAAGGACTTCGCCACGAACTCGGCGCCGGGCAGATGGCCATGGTCGCTGTCGGTGGTTCCATTGGCACCGGCCTCCTGCTCGGCTCCGCCACTGCCATCGGACTTGCCGGTCCCGCCGTCATCCTCAGTTACCTTCTTGCCGCTTTCATTAACTTCACTGTCGCCTGCGCATTGGGGGAACTGGCCTGCGCCCACCCGGCCGCGGGATCGTTCGGCGTGTATGGCGATCTCTATCTGAACGACTGGGCCGGATTTCTGTCGCGCGGCGGGTACTGGGCGGCCATCGCAGTGTCGATTGGCACCGAGCTGGTCGCGTCCGGGATCTACATGGGGCTATGGTTTCCAGCTGTCCCGAGGATCGTCTGGGTCGCGGCTTTTTCGATTGCCCTGCTGCTGATCAACCTGGTCGATGTGGGCGAATACGGCCGCTTCGAATTCTGGTTCGCCATGGTGAAGGTCGTCACCATCGCGTCCTTCATCGCTCTGGGCGCCCTGCTGCTGGTGAATGGTCACACCGCTCCGCAATACGTCTCGCAAGGAGGATTCTTCCCACAAGGATTTCTCGCCCCGCTTCTGGCGATGACGTTTGCGATCTATGCGTTCGGAGGCATCGAGTTCGTCGCGGTGTCGTCGGGGGAGGCGCGCTCCGCGCATGAGATCGCCAAAGCCATGCGCATTACGTTCGCGATGCTGACATTTCTTTATTTGGGGGCGATGGCGATCCTGGTCGGGGTCATGCCATGGAACCACGCGGGCGCCAGCGAAAGCCCCTTCGTCACCGTGTTTCGTTCGGTTAACATCCCTGCCGCGGGTCACATCATGAATTTCGTGGTGCTGACCGCTGCGCTTTCGGGCGCGAATGCGGCCCTGTACGTCTCCTCACGCATGCTGTTCTCGATGGCGCGCAGCGGATGGGCGCCCGCCCGCCTGGGACAACTGAACAGGCAGGGGTCGCCGAAGCTGGCCGTGCTGGTGTCTTCGTACGGGATCGTGGTTGCATTGGTCATGCAGAAATACGCTCCGCGCGACGCTTTCGAGTTCATCCTGCGCGCGGCCTTCTTCGGCATGATGCTCTCGTGGGTGGTCTCGCTAGCGGCGCATATCTCCTTTCGGCGCCGCGCTACAGCCGATGAGGTTCGCGCGCTGCCCTTGCAGTCCCCGCTCGGCGGATGGGGATCGATCATTGGCTTCACCGTCGTCTGCTCCGTCATCCTGAAAGGCTGGTGGGATTCGCGCGTCAATTTGATAAGCGGACTGCTGTACCTGCTCCTGCTAACGGGCGCGTGGTGGCTGATCAAGAGGACGAGGAAGTAAGGAGATTTCAGATTTCAGATTTCAGATTTCAGATTTCAGATTTCAGATTTCAGATTTCAGATTTCAGATTTCAGATTTCAGATTTCAGATTTCAGATTTCAGATTTCAGATTTGAGATTTGAGATTTGAGCTGAGAGCTTGGACCTCGCGAAGGCCAACACTAGGCAGTATTAGCTTTTCAGGATCGAGTCTTGCGTTCCCCAGTTTCGAGCTTCGGCCCCTTACCGGATTGTCATTTCGAGCAGCGCAGCGACCGAGAAACCTGCTGTCTTCCGCGACGAGCACAGGCGGCGGAACCATTCGAGCTTACCCGAAAACCGAAATTTGAACCTGGGTTGCTCAATCTTTAATCCGCAATCTGAAATCTTCAATCTAAAATGCCCCATCCCGTAAACTATCCCTATGTCCGACCCACTCCTCCGTTTTCGACCCGAGTTTCCCATTCTCGAGCGCACCAACTACATGATCAGCAATTCTCTGGGTGCCATGCCGCGCGGCGTGTATGCCGCGATGAAGGGCTACGCCGATACCTGGGCTTCGCGCGGCGTGCGCGCGTGGGAAGAAGGTTGGTGGATGCTCGGCGCACAAGTCGGCGACGAACTTGGTGCACTGATGAATGCGCCGAAGGGCAGTGTCTCGACGCATCAGAACGTAACCACCTGCCAGGCCGTGGTTGCGTCCTGCCTAGACTTCTCCGGCAAGCGCAACAAGGTCGTTTACTCCGACATGAATTTCCCGTCGGTGATGTACTTTTGGGAAGCGCAACGCCCGCTCGGCGCTCGCGTCGACATGGTGAAGACAGATGGCATCAGCGTCCCTACCGATGTCCTGCTGGACGCGATCGACGAAGAGACCTTGATCGTCCCCATCTCGCACGTGCTGTTCCGCAGTGCCTACATCAATGACGCGGCCGCCATCATCGAAAAGGCGCACAAGGTCGGCGCCTACGTAATGCTCGATACCTTCCACTCTATGGGCACCATGCCACTCGACGTGCAGAAACTTGACGTCGACTTTGCCTGTGGAGGCGTTTTGAAATGGCTCTGCGGAGGCCCGGGCGTCGGCTTTCTCTACGTGCGCCCCGACCTTGGCAAGAGACTCGAGCCGCGATTCACTGGGTGGATGGCGCACCAGCATCCCTTTGACTTCGAAGTCGGCCCGAATCGCTACACCGAACCGCCGTTCCGCTTCATGAACGGCACGCCACATATTCCTGCGCTTGAAGCCGCGCGTCCCGGCATCGCAATCATCACCGCGGCCGGCGTCGCCAATATCCGTGAAAAATCGAAACGGCAGACCGCCCGTTTAGTCGCACTCGCCGATCAGCACGGCTGGCGCGTGAACACGCCGCGCGACCCCCAACGCCGGGGCGGCACCGTCTCCATCGACATGCCCGACTCGCAGGAGGTTTCACGCGAACTATTGCGCCGCGACATTCTCATCGACTGGCGCCCGCAGGCCGGCGTGCGCTTCTCCCCGCACTTCTATACAAGGGATGAAGAGATCGAGGCTGCCATTCAAGCGGTTGAGGAAATCCTCAGCGAACGTGCCCTCGCTCCTCGATAATCCGTGGCTTGT
Organism: Acidobacteriota bacterium; assembly: GCA_046728215.1. Classification (GTDB taxonomy): domain Bacteria; phylum Acidobacteriota; class Terriglobia; order Terriglobales; family Acidobacteriaceae; genus Gp1-AA133. The sequence continues at coordinate 18,178 of JBKPEB010000031.1, forward strand.
TGTGAAGTCTCACGTGCTCATGAATTGTCAACCTGAGCGAAGCAAAGGACCTATGCATTCCCGGCGCCCCACGGTACTCTCATCGTAATGATCACCCGCTCCGACGACTACGTCGAATACTGCCGCGAGACCGCCCGCCACCTCCGCAATCTCCAGGATCTCGCCCCTGCGCGGCAAAAACAAACAAGCGCTTACGCAACGCGTCCAGGAACAGATCGTGCGCGAAGTCGGTCTCACGGCCGACGACACACTCGTCGACATCGGATGCGGTGACGGAACTCTGCTGCTTCTCGCCAAGAAGCTTGGCGTGAGCAACGCCACCGGCCTCCACGCCACCGACGAAGAAGCTTCGATCGTACGCAATCTAGGCCTGGAAGTTCGCCAGGGATTCACCGATTCACTCCCGCTTCCCGACGAGAGCGCGTCGTCGGTCGTGGTCTGCAACAACGTGCTATTGGTCGTGCCGCGGGAAAAGATTCCTGCCAGCCTCCGCGAAATCTATCGTGTTGCGAAACCCGGAGCCCGCATCCTGATTGGCGAGATCCCCTTCGAGCCGGGTCCGCCCCGGAACCAGAGTTCACCACCACCCGCGAACCGCTCGGCTACCTTTACAACCAATACGGACTGCGCACGGCGCTCGGCATGTTGCGCCGGATGGTCTTTTGGAGACTTCGCGGCCAGCCATTCACGATTCGGAGCGGCAGCCAGGTCTCCTGCTACGCGCAGTCCGAGGCAGTAATTGCTCTCGCTCGCGAAGCCGGGTTGGAGTGTGTGCGCCATTGGCGGGACGAAGATCCCAACCACCGCTACAACTATCTGTTTCGAAAAGCGGAAGCTCGATCGCCAATCCGCGCAGCGCCTGAATCACACCTTTATCCGAACTGCGTAACGTTACCGACGTAAGCCTGATTTCGTCTTTTCTGCTGCCTTCGCTATCGCTCATCGCTATGCTCAAACCCAAGCGCAGTGCGCCTTTTCGCGCTTTGCGGACGTCACGATTTTGGGTCTGTTCTTGCCATTTTCGTCGCACGTGGGGGACCTCCTGATGATCGTCGCCGCGCTTGGCGCGATCTCGGGAATCTTCTGCTTTTTTCATGGGTTTTCGCTGCTTCAGCAACGCTGGCCTTCCTCGGTCCAGCGATCGCTAAAAGCTTCGACGTCGGATGTTCCAACAACTCCGCAAAAGGCAACAGCTGAGGCAAGCAAGCGCGATGCGCGCGCCGAAATCATTCAGCTCACTCCGCAAAACAGCGGCGAACTCAGCGCCGCGTCGATGACGCAGCAAGGGCGCATCGCGGCTGCACTCCAGAAAGCAGGGGTCCCGAGCCCGGCGACCTGGTCCACCGATGATGACGGGATGGTTGGCACAAAGGATCCGCACACGAGCCAGAACCAACCGGCATCGTCAGAGGCGGAGGTGTCACGTGTCCTGCAGCAGGGCGCCAACGCGTCCGCGTTTCGAATCCCCGCGCTAAATCCGAACACAGCGCACAGTTCGAATAGGAAAGCGACGGTGCTGATCTGGGGCGGCCCTGCGCTCACGCTGGGCTGCATTTACTACCTGGTGGCCCATCTGGGCTGGCTGTAAGAAGTAGTGGGAAGGCACGGGGTGTGCCTCCCAACCGGTCATCGAGCGCGGCTTTTACTTCCGAACTTCCAGCAACAAGTGATCACGAAAATCGGCAGCGAGTTTTGGCGTCTTGCCTTGCCCGCTTTCAACCGTACCCAAATCCTTGCCGTCTACATAATCGGTGACGTGATAGGTGCCGGGCTTTAATCCGCGCAATTCTACTTCGCCCTTCCACCCCTCTTTTGGAGCGAAGAACGCGTAGTACATGTTGCCGTCTTTCTCGATCGCGTACGCTTCCGGTGAGTCATAGCCGAACGTGTAAAGGTTCAGGAAGTTGCCCTTGGAAAGCATCTTGTTGTTGTACAGGGCGATCCACTTCTTCCAGACCTCGTCCTTGTGCGCAGTCAGGTTAACCCCCTGGTAATGTGGCCCGAGTTCCGGCCACACGAACTTCGTTCCCACGACCCCGCCGGTCCCGATGGTCGAAGCGAAGTCCTCGCCATGCTCGCGCCAGTTGTTGCCGATGCGGTCCATGGTCGAAAGTTCCACGTGGTCTCCGTACACCGCCGAATCGGGCCCGAGCAGTGCCTTGTACATCTTGATCCGGCGACGCACCTGCACTGCGCCCACCGGATCCGCCGTCACCGCCTGGTCCATGTAAGGCAGCCAGGCCAGCGAAGGTGGTGTGCCGCACGGGCAACTCTGCGTCACGCTGTTCGGCTTGATGGATCGCGTCGTCTGGAAGATCGTCTTGTAGACATCCGCTACCGCATTCACCGAGTCCTGCGGTGACTTGTGATGATGCGCCGGGTTATAGCACATGGGCACGGAGTAAATGTTGTCGAGCTTCGACCCGTCATAACCCCAGTCGCGAATAAATTTCTCGGTGAGTTGTTTGTAGTAGGCCTGCACTTCCGGGACTGCGGGACACAGCGCCGCGAGGTTGCGCGTCATGCGCCCGTGCTTGCCGTTCTTGTCGAGAATCAGCCAGTCTGGATGTTCCTTCACGACTTTCGACACGATGTACTTGTGCGACTCCCACTTGCCCTCGCCATCTTCCGCACCCAGCGGCAGCCACCACAACTGCACCAGCATGTTTTCTTTGTGGAAGTCATCGGTCATCTTCTTGATTGAGTCATCGGGAAACGTGTCGGAACGCGCATTCCAGTCGCCGTAGGTATCGAACCAGCGATCATCCAGAGTCGCCCACTTGATACCCAGTTCCTTGAGCTTGGGAATCGTGCCTTCCATCATCGCGGGCGTCACGTTGAACTCGTAGCCCCACCCGCACCAGCTCACGTTGTACGCTTCCCCGGAGGGCGTGGGCAGATTCCAACCTTCTTTCTGCAGCACCCCCGACCACATGCGCAGCGGCTCATAAAAATCTCCGCCGTAGACGGCGATGAAACTGCGCGGGGTCGCGTAACTCTCGCCCGGCTTCAACAAGGTCTTCGCAGGAATCTCAAGAGCTGCATCGACTCTCTGATCCGTATCGACTTTCACGGGCAGCAACAACGTCAGCGGCAGCGTTTCCACATGGCCGATCGCTTCGCCCACGTTCGCTGTCCAGAAAGCGACCACCGGAATCCCGCCGCCGTAGCCGCCCTTGATGGCTTCTCCGAAAGCATTGGGCTGCGACGAAGTCCGCACCAGCTTGAAGACATCGTCCTTGCCCCAGTCGTAGCTCGATCCCTGAAACGACCACATGTCCCACGGTTGAACTTTCGGATCGGCCAGCGCCGCACTAAACCGATGCCGCTGCTCCACGACGCGGTCGATCCCCACATCGGTACTGCCGGTATTTTTGTACTCGACCGTGGAAAGCAGCAGGTTGGGAAAATCGTCGTACGCTTCAACCGTCAGCGTTCGCTGCATGTTGCCGGGCCCTTGCCCGAGCCTGTGCGCCGGAACTTCAATGTGCTTTCCGCGCCCCAGCTTGCCGACCGACTCGAGCACCTTCGCCTGATCGAAGTCGAGTACGAAGTGGACTTCCTTCCCATCCTGCACGAGGTAATCACTCTCGTTCGCCTGACCGGGTTTGGGCTCATCCAGCGTAAGCCGCTTCCCGTCACGCACGAGATAAGCCTGCACATAGCCCGTGGGGTCGATTTCAAATACCGAAGACGTGGTCGTAACCACGATTGGGCCACCCGGATTGAGGTCCACCTTAATTACGGAAGGCTGTGACGGCGGCGTCTTCGATTCCGGCTTGGTTTGTGACCGATTGCAGGCGCTGCCAAAAAGCGCAACCACCGCAACCACGATGAGAGTGCGCATGCGAGACGATGGCGAGTTCACTGGGCCCCCTTGCTGGATGTTTTTGTTGAGTCGGCGTGAAACTGGCTGAAGAGATATTCGGCGTTTTTATGATAGAGCTTTTCGAGTACCTCGTTCGGTAGCGCCAGACCGCTGATTTCGAAGCGTCCCTGACCGGGCGCGCCCCAATAGTCGAAGTACTCGTCGTTGGTTTCGAGCCAGCGTAAATTGTTGCGGTACATGGCTTCCTCGACTCCATTGTCGGTGCCGAACATGACTCGATCCTGATATTTCACGAACAGCTCGCGTGTGCGCCGCGGCTGACGTCCCAGCTCTGCTTCGCGCGCGCCGAACTCCACCATCACATTCGGATACTTGTCGAGCATTGATTGCACCCAGTCCAGATTTTCCGGCCATCCCATGTGCAATGACACGAACATCGTCTTCGGATGCCTGGCGAACACTCGGTTCCGCGCTTCCAGCAATGACTCCAGGCTCGGATAGTCGCGCCCATAAAAGCTCCAATCCGGATGTTCGATCAACTCCTCGTACCGTTCGTTGGTCGCGTCCATCGGATGGAAAAAAGCCTCAGGGTCTCCAGAATGAATAAAAACGGGAATCCCGAGGCGCCCGCATTCCTCCCAGACGGGATCGAGCCGCGGATCATCGATCGCGATCAACTTGCCGGACTTGTCGCGTACCCCGAGGCCAAGGTCCTTCAGGAGCTTGAGACCCCGCGCACCGCGCGACACCGAATCTCGGATCTGTGCAACCATCTCCTGGCCGAAGTTCGGGTCGTCGACTTTGCTCCAGTCCAGCTGCGTGAACACCATGAACCGCCCGGGATAGGGCTTGACCATTTCGTCGATGACCGCCTGCAGCTTGTCTCCCCACAAGCCTGTCAGAATCACGATGGTCTTTACGTTCGTGTTGTTCATCACCTCGATGACCCGCTCGGGCGGCATGTGATCATCAATCCGGGCTGCATCGTTGACGTGATTGTGCACGTCGATCACGTAGAAGCGCGCCTTGTCCACGGCATGATTTCCGGCATGGAGCATCGACACCGGCTTGAAATCTCGCAGCAGTAGCGTCTTTTTCTGCGCGGCGTTGGGATCCGATTTGTAGCCGATCGGATCTTGCGGGGCATTCTGGCCCTGCGCCGAAACCAGCGCCGCACCCACCAACACAACCCACGGGAAGAGCTGATTCATGAAACCCTCTGCGAGCGCTGATATTGCGAATTCTTTCTATTTCTTACGAAGCGGTACTTTGTAGCGGAACGCCACACTCGGCACTCCGTCCACCGGTCATATTTTCCCGGCTTTTCGCACCAATCCCCATGCCGCCGCACCATACCAGATGTCATTGTTTTATATGCGATACGCCCGGACTGTAGCCGCAGCAGGAACGCCCGCGATTTGGTTCTTGACAACTCCATCAGAGCGAAAGTAAAAGTAAGCGTTCGTAACTATATAGCATACGGCTCACGTATGCCTCCGTAAAAATCAGGAGGGTCCCATGCCACGTGTCTCGAGAGACGTTGCTGCTCTCGCCAGTTGGGTGGTTGGAGTGTTGCTTCTCGCCTCCCTCGCATATGGTCAGGCCAGCTACACCGCGCAAGTGCGCGGAGTCGTCACCGACCAGAGTGGCGCCGTGGTACAGGGCGCGCAACTCACCATTACCAATGATGGAACCGGTATCGCGACCACCTCAAAGACGGACGATCGCGGCCTCTACACCTTTACCGGCTTGCGCCCCGCCGTCTACACGCTCAAGTGCGAGGCCAAGGGCTTTCAGTCGTCCGAGCGCAAAGAGATCGTCCTGCAAGTGAGCCAGCAGACCACCATCGACTTCTCGCTGAAGCCGCCCGGAGTGCTGGCGACCATCGAGGTGTCGGCCGCCAGCCCGCCGCTCGATACGGAAAGCGCGGCGCTCGGCACCGACGTCACCAACGAATATGTGAGGGACATCCCTCTTTACAATCGCAGCATTTTTGGCCTGGCTTTTCTCGCTGGGGGCGTAACAGAAACTACCGGCTCCGGAATCAACGACAACTACCCCTCGGGAACAAACTTTGTTTCGAATGGCCAGCGCAACGCCACCGCCCAAATCACCCTGGATGGCAGCCCTCTCAGCGCACCCGAACAGGGCGAGGGCGGGAATTCGAACGTCTATTACCAGCCGTCCGTTGAGATTGTTCAGGAGTTCAAGGTTCAGAACAACGGCTTTTCGGCGGAGTTCGGCAACAACGGTGGAACCCTCGTCAACATCGTTTTGAAGCAAGGCACGAACCAATTTCATGGCAGCGGCTGGTGGTATGGACAGCGATCCGCGACGGATGCTCGCGATTTCTTCAACTCGGGCGAAAAACCCGACCATGTGCGCGATCAATATGGATTCGCCATTGGTGGGCCGGTGGTGAAAAACCGTACCTTTTTCTTCTTCGATTTCGAGAAGACTCGTCAACGGGACCCTGTAAACATTGAAGGGACTGTGCCCACCGACCTTGAGCGGGCCGGCGACTTTTCGCAGAGCCCCGCGAACCTGCCCGATCCGGAGCGGCCCATCGACACCGCGAATGCGGGCATCTATGATCCCTGCGCCGGCAGAGTCGACACGGATCCGGTATGTCCGCACGATCAGTTTCCAGACAACAAAATTCCGGACACGCTCAGTCCCATCACGGGCAAGCCCTACATTGATCCCATCGGCCAGGCGATCCTGAACCTGTACCCGCATGCCAATGTTCCCGGGGCCGTGTTTCCGAGTCCAAATTTCCGCAAAGTGACTCTCGACACGCGTCCTGCATGGCAGTTTGATGTGAAAGTCGATCACCAGATCTCCGATAAACACAAAATTAGCGGACGCTATTCTCGGCACCACGATCAAGAGACCGCGCCAACCGTCGTGGGTAATGGAGATTTCAGTGATGGAGTCATCTACACGACGAATGTGCAGAACGGCAACCTGGAGTACAACTGGGCGATCAGTCCAACGGCGCTTTGGACGAGCCGCTTCAGCATCGACCGGGTACACGCCCCGGGCCAAAGCAATCACTTTCCGACGTTGAGCGATGTGGGTCTGCCGGCCATTCTGAATCAGAACGACTTGGATCGAATGCCTGCCATTAACGTGGGGGACGATTTCCTCTCCATGTTCACACAATGTTGTGTGGACACGGCTTTCGCGCACACTCTTTATAGCTACTCTTCCGGGCTGCAGTGGGTGAAGGGGCCGCATTCGATCAAGTTCGGCGGCGAGCAGCGGGTCTTCTTCAACAATTTCCGGCAGCCGGACAATCCCACCGGTATCTTCAACTTCACACGAGATGTGACCACCCAGGATCCCAACGCCGGCCTGGGCGACAACAATCAGGGAAATCCTTTTGCGACGCTGCTGCTGGGTTTTCCATCACCCGAGGACTCCAGCCTCCACATCGTTCCGTCCGTGGCGGATAAATCGGTCGACACTGCTTTCTACGTGCAGGATGACTGGAAGGTCACGCCGAGACTGACCGTGAATCTGGGTTTGCGATATGAATGGAGCACTCCCTACACCGAGCGCACGAATCAGCTGCAATTCAGCGATTTCAGTGGAAATACGGGAATCACCATTCCGGTGGATCGCAGCGCGGACCCCACCTTCGACTTCGGGCAGATCGGGAATGTGATTGGCACGACCGTGTTCGCGACCTCCGGACATCGCAACGCGCGGGTGGATCGGAACAACTTCGCGCCACGCCTGGGATTTGCTTTCCAGTTAGCTTCCAACACAGTCGTTCGCGGCGGGGTGGGAGTCTTCTATGGCATGAACGTGGCCACCAACTTTCAGTACGCTGGCCCTTCGTTCTCGAAGTCGGCGCCGTTTTATTTCACGAAAGACAACTTTGAGACGCAGTACGCGACACTCGCCAATCCCTTCCCAGCAGGGCTGGCGCCACCGCAAGGGAGAACCTACGGAAAGTTGGCGAATTGGGGACTCGATAACGGCAGTGACCTGGACACAGGAATCGCCCGCAATGCTGAAATTTACCAGTGGAATCTTGGAGTACAGCATCTTTTACCGGGACAAATCGTGGTCGCAGCGGACTACGTCGCGAACCGCGCCACGCACCTTCCTTGGGCGGGCGCATCTGTTTCCACGCGGGAGCGGAATTTCCTGCCCTCCAGCATTCGCAACGCGCTGGTGGCGTCAATGAATCCCACGCATGATCCGGACAATACTGCGGTCAGCGACTATCTCGGCGGCGAGGTTGACAATCCTTTTCAGTGTTTCTTTGTGGCCGTCGCATCTCCCGCGTCGTACTGTCCGGCGGCACCCATCTTCAATGCCGCTGACGTCGCCGACTCGCTTTATATCAACCCCCAGATTCCGCAGGGGCTCCTGTTGCGGCCATATCCGCAGTTTGCAGGCGGCTTTGCGGGGCTGCCACGGCTGGTTGCAACCTCGTGGTACAACGCGCTGCAGATTCGATTTCAGAAGCGGGCCACCCACTACATCAGCTTCGAGGGCAACTACACGCTCTCGAAGTCAACGGATGATTCCGCGGCGGGACGAAATGCGTGGCTCACGAATTTGGAGTTTGACAATCCCCAATTGCTCGACGATCTGAAAGCAGAGCATGGGATCAGTGCGAATGACGCAACCCATCGCCTGACGACGGCATTCATTCTGGACCTGCCGATTGGACGCGGGCGCTGGATTGGGAGTGGTATGAACAACGTGCTGGATGCGATCGTGGGGGGATGGTCGCTGGATAGCTTCATCACCCTGCAGTCGGGACAACCCATCGCGATCGTCCAAACCGATGGCGGCCGTTTGACTGACGGCAATCAGCGTCCCAACGTCGTCTGCTCACAACTCACGACCGGCATCAGCTTCCACGAGGCGGCCCGGACCGGAGCTCCTTATCTTAATCAGGCTTGTTTCGAGGATCCCGGCGACAACGTCCCCGGCAATGCTCCGCGGCATTTCTCGAATCTAAGGGGCGATGGAATTCGCAACCTGGACATGTCGCTCACGAAGGAATTCAAAATCAAGGAGCGAGCCCAGTTGCAGGTGCGCGCGGAGATGTTCAACGTGGCGAACCACCAGCGATTTGCATTCCCGGACGTTGGATCTGGGGCTGGAGGCTTCGGCCAGGTGACGGAAACCAGAAATAATTACCGCCGCATGCAGTTCGGCGCACGATTGCAGTTCTAAGTGGCGCATGAAAAAAAACAAGCGCTTCATCCTCACCCTGATGGCTGCCAGCCTGCTCCTGCTGGCAGCCATCGCTCTTTCGCAATCCATCCCTTCTGACCAGGACTGGACCAACTACGTTCGCATCGGCGCCTACGGACTGGGCAAAGAAAGCGTCGACAAGATCGTTGCCGACGCCACCGCCAGCAAAGTCTTCGGCATTGAAGTCGACAACGATATCCCCGGCCGATACGAGAGCTTCCTCGACCCTACCAAGAAGCTGAATGACATCCGCGTGCTGGCAGAGAAAGCACATCGCGCCCACAACCGTGCCTTCGTCTATATCGCCGGCACAGAGTGCATCACCGCGAACGCCGACCAAACGCCGCACACGCTCGCCAAAGAACACCCTGACTGGCTGCAGCGCAAGCTGACGGGCGAGACCGCCATTTTCGGAGGCGGCACTGCCTTCTGGATCAAGAAAGGCGATGAAGACGTCTGGATCAGTCCCTACGCCACTGAGTGGCGCAAGATCTATATGGAGCGCGTGCGCCAGATTGCCGCTACTGGCATCGATGGCATCTACATCGACATTCCCTACTGGATGACTCACTTCGACGGTTGGGAAGATAGCTGGGCCAGCTTCGACGAGTACACCGTCGCCGCCTTCAAGAAACAAACCGGCCTCGATGCCCGCCACGACCTCAAGATCGGCGACTTCTCTGACGCCAACTTCCGCAAGTGGGTCGACTTCCGCATCGACACCATCACCGACTTCCTGCGCGAGATCGACAAAAACGCCAAGGCCGTGAATCCGCAAATCAAGACGATTCCCGAAATCTATCCCGGCATCGAAGAGGAAGCGACGCGCGTCGGCGCCGACGTATACAGTCTCTATCCTGTCGTCGACGCCATTGCGCATGAGTACGAGTTCGGCAACGGCGATCACATGGCCTCCGGACGCACGCCACTCGACTGGTTCCGTTACCAGGTCGGCATGCATTCCTTTCGCGCCTTTGCGCAGGGCAAAGCCACGTGGATTCTCAACTACTCCTGGGACGGCGACAAGAACGTTGCCGCCCGCGACGCCATGCCGAATCTCGCCATGTCGCAAATCATGGATGGCGCCAACTTCTGGGACGCGCCCGGACATTCCATGGCCGGCTCGAACGATCTGCCCACCCGCAAGAAGATTTTTGAATGGATCGCGAAACATCAGCGAACGTTTTACCGTCCACGCAAGCCGATTCAACCGGTCGGCGTTTACTTCTCTCCGAAGACGCGCGACTACGGCGCGAAAGACTTCCTCGCTTCGTACCGCGGCTGCCTGATCGTGATGATGCAGACGCATCGCGAGTTTCAGATCGTGACGCGGCGCACGCTCGCGAACTTCAAGGGTGAGACCCTTGTGCTGCCTGATGTACGCGAATTAAGCGACGCAGAACGCTCAGCCCTCAAAACGCTTTCCTCATCAGGCACGCGCATCGTCATCACCGGAGAGAACGCAACCCAACTCGCAGTCGGCAGCAAGGTCATCGCCCTTCCCGACTGCCCGTGCCGCGCCTACGAGAACTCGCTCGACCCGAACCTCGAGAGGGCCACTCCCGAGGCCGCCCGTGGCTTCCTCACCGCGATAGGCCCGCAAGGCTCCATCGAGATTACGGCGTCGCCGCTGGTTGCAACCTCCATCGCCAATGTCGACGGCCAGCCCCACATCTTCTTCGCCAACTTCAGCGGCCTGCGCGGAGGTTCGAACCCCTTCCCCACTCCGCAAAAAGACATCGCCCTCCGCCTGCGTACGCAGGCCAAGGTCCGCTTCTTACCGTTTCTTGGAGAAGTCCAGGAACTCCGAGGCACCCGCGACGCCGACAGCTTCGTCTACCATCTCCCCGAACTGCAACGCGGCGGCGTGGCCTGGATCGAAAAGTAGGCCGGGCTGGCGACCGAACCGCGCAGCGACGGCATAAAAATAACCCAAGTGCGTAAGCGCTGGGTAAGCGGCCAAGAAGCCCTGAGGGCGTAAGATCGCGAGCCCACCACGTACCAATATAGCGATCTCCGACTTGCCTGCAATTGCCTACCTCTCAGGTTTCGAGAGTCTTGACAGCCTGCACGAGTACGTACTCCCAGGATCAGTCACTAGTCCATCGATCTTGTCGCCACCCTCGGAAACCACGAATGCAATGTCGATCGGCGGCCCGGGCTGACCATTGATGG
>JBKPEB010000032.1:0-74504 GCA_046728215.1 Acidobacteriota bacterium
AGATCTTGCAGTCGAACATGGTGGTCCCGCACGACTTCTTGTCCCGCATCTTTATTTATGGAAGAGCGCCAAATGGGTGCGAGGCATCACTCTCATGAACGTCGATCAGCCTGGTTTCTGGGAGGGTCTTGGTTACCACAACTACGGGGACCCATGGCGCGAGCAGCGCTACTCGGGCGGTGGATGATGTGGCATGTCGGAACGGTTACTGCTCTTCACGACGAGACGGCGACAGCAAGGACGATCGCTCTCCAGGTCCCGGGTTGGCCGGGCCACATCGCGGGTCAGCACGTTGACGTTCGTTTGACTGCCCCGGATGGATACTCTGCGGTCAGGTCATACTCGATCGCTTCCGCCCCGAGTTCCAACGAACGCATGGAACTGACTGTTGAACGACTCTCTGACGGAGAAGTCTCGCCTTACCTCACGCAAGAACTCGCAGTTGACGATCGGCTCGAACTACGTGGCCCGATCGGCGGTTGGTTCGTGTGGCGCCCGCGGCAGACTGAACCAGTCCAACTGATCGCAGGCGGTTCCGGAGTGGTTCCCCTCATGGCGATGATTCGTTCGCGCGCGTCAGCGGCCAGCGCTGCGCCCTTTCGATTTCTGTATTCGGTGCGCGGACCTGAGGCGGTCTTCTACCGCGATGAACTTCGGGCGATATCGGATCAGAGCGATTCTGTGCTAATCACATACGCTTACACCCGTGCCGTTCCAAAGAACTGGCCCCGATCGGCTGGCCGGATCGATGCCGATCTCATTGCGAATACCACTTGGCCTTCACGCCTCATCCCAACTTGCTATGTTTGTGGCCCAACGTCCTTCGTAGAGAGTGTTTCCGTCCTCCTTCTCGCTTGCGGCAACAAACCTGACAAGATCAGGACGGAGCGTTTTGGACCCACAGGAGGTCGGCAGTGAGCTCGCATACCTACGATTACCTCGACGGCAACGCTGCCGCCGGTGACTTAAGCAGGATATTCGTAATCGATGTCACGACTGCGGAGGGACGGTGTGCAAACTGCGGCACAACGAAGCGCTTTGCCGAAGCACATCTGTACATGAACGGTCCAGGCATAGTGGCGCGATGCTCCGCCTGCGAGCACATACTTCTCCGGCTTGTGAATGTTCATGAGCGGGTCTTTCTTGACGCTCGCGGTATGACCTATTTGTGCCTCAACGCTGCAGAGTCCCAGTAGGACACTTGAATGCGTCCCTATCCCGAGTGGCTGGATTTTGTCGTGGGTCTATATGAGCCTGTCCTGCGTTTGTGCCGCGGTTATCATCGGCGATGAACTAGGTCGCCCCAGAAAATCATGATCATGAATTGTCTGGTCGATGACGGCATTTTACTTCGTACCAGCAGAGCGATACTTGAGAAGATCGAAACTTAAGCAGAGCGTAAATGAACACCAGACGGAAGTCATTCGTAAGTCGAACAAACTCGCGCAGAAAACCAAGCGGCCTTCAGCGAGGAAAAGTGGGCAGCCGGGCAAACCGTTCCGAGGCCAAGGTGCGGGACTCACATCGTCGCCGTACGTCAGGCTGCATTTAAGGGGTCTTACCGATGAAGGCACAGGTAAAGCTTGGGCGAATTGCTGGCATCTCGATTGGGCTGCACTATAGTTGGTTCATCATCGCTATGCTAATTGCGCTTTCTCTTGCGCAACACTTCCACACTGTCATGCCGCCGTGGAGCACCGCCCTGGTATGGACGGCCGCGCTGATCACGAGCCTATTGTTCTTCGCTGCCCTCCTCTTACACGAACTGGCGCACTCACTCTTGGCAAGAGCGCGCGGCCTACGCGTTCGTGGCATCACTTTGTTCGCCCTGGGCGGTGCGTCGCAGATCGAGTCGGAAGCCCCGGACCCCAAGTCCGAATTCTCGATCGCGATCGCTGGTCCCGTTGCGAGTATCGCAATTGGTCTCGTTCTTTTGGGAACAGCTTGGCTGGGTGGTTGGCTACCTGGTACCGAGCCCACTACCCCGGTCATCTCTGTGCTGGTCTGGCTCGGTTATATCAATATCGCGCTGGCAGCGTTCAACATGATTCCCGGGTACCCCCTCGACGGTGGGCGTGTCCTTCGTGCCGTAATCTGGTGGATTACTCACAATGCCGACTGGTCGACCCGAAAGGCAGCTCAGGCAGGCCAAGCCGTCGCCTTCATTCTTATCCTGTTGGGACTGTTTCGATTCTTCGTGGGAACAAGCTTCGGCGGACTGTGGCTGGCCTTCATCGGTTGGTTCTTGCTTGACGCCTCCCGCGCCAGCTACGTTCAGGTAGAGCTGATCGCAGGACTTCGGGACCGGCGAGTCGCGGACATCATGGACCACGTCTGCCCGACAGTGGAGGGTCATTTGACTCTGCAGGATTTTGTCGACGACTATGTGTTTCGAACCGGACGTCGCTGCTTCGTCGTAGTCCAAAATGGGCGGGTGACCGGACTCATTACGCCCCATGAAGTAAGGACAGTCGACCGTGCTTCTTGGTCACAAACCAGCGTGCAAACCGTGATGCGCCCTCTCGGCCAGCTGCGCACTGTTACCCCAGATACTCCTGCGGTACAAGCGCTTGAGCTGATGAGCCGCGAGGACATCAACCAGCTGCCGGTTGTGTCCGACGGCCACCTCGAGGGAATCTTCTCTCGTGGTCATGTCTTAAACTTTTTGAGGGCTCACGCGGAACTGCAACACGATTGAGCTCGGGTTCAACTGCATTGGGCAGTGTCCGGTACCAATCTCTTCAGGCATTCCGGTCGGATCGGCTGGCAAGCGGGGCCCAAGCACAGGCGTGCGGGTAAGCGCAAAGCGGCAGAAAGCTCCAATTGTGTTGTCACCGGTACAGGTGAAAGCTGGGCTGATGCAGCTTGAGTTCCGGATCAACTGCTGGTACTCCTTAATGGCGCACTGGGAACACGCCGAGGTGAACTTGCAGCCTTGCGCTGGCAGGACTGCGATTTCGAAAACGAGGAGTTTTCAGATCCAGCACTCTTACTACTGGCGACGTGGCGGCATTCTGAAAAGCAAAAAACGGAAGCTTCAGCCAAGCCCCTTCCCATGCATCCAGCATTGAAGTGGGTCTCTTGGAATGGAGGTCGCAAAGTCATCGCACGCAGCCTACCGACTTCGTATTCCCTTCCCGTCTGTTCCGTGGTCGTAAGGCTCTCGATCTGGCGGTGTTTTAAAAAGAAAGATCCGCTCCGCCTTCGAGAAACTTCGGATTACGGGAGTCGTCTGGCACACGTTCCGACACACGGTCGGAACATTGCTAGCCGAACTGGGCGAACATCAGTTGACGATCCGCGACTTCCTGCGTCACTCGAATCTCAGTGTGACGAACAAGTACTTGCAGGCGGCATCTAGGATGAAGCGCAATGCTCAGGCGAGATTGATCGAAGCGATTTTGCCGGTGCAATTGCGGACGAATCTGTCGAGGTTCTCATGATACAGCTGGGAAATCTAACCGGCCGTCATTCGCACAGACTCTCGATTTTCCGCCCCTGGTGCTCGAAATCCCTGTTTTGCACGAAGCCCGTCCCAAATAGCTCAAGACGTACGACTAAGTGGTGGACGGCAGTGTATCCTGTGTTCGGGAGGCGTTCGTGAGCATTGCCGCTGCAAAGCAGCAGTCGCTAGTCGCTGCGAAGCTGTCCACTTAGCATATTCCGGTTTCACTCCCGATCGTTCGCTTACCCAAAGGAGCAAGGATATGCAGGCTGGAAGTGTCACCATTGAAAGTCGCAAACACGGACCAGATGTGTGGTGTTTTAGATGGCGCGAACCCGGAGCGGATGGGCGAAGAATACACCGCCGCATTGTGCTTGGAACGGCTGAAGACCTGAAGAGCATTGCCTCGGCTCGCAAGATGGTGTTGGGCTCAGACACGAAATCAACAACAATGATATTCGGCTTGGAAGAAAACCAATCATGTTGGCAGATTTATCGAGGCACTACCAGCAGCGAGAGCTTGCTGACCGCAACTCGCGGATCGCGTATTCGACGAAGAGAGCCTACGCAGGCTATCTGAAAAGGTGGATCGAGCCGCGATGGGGCCGATACGCACTCTCGGATATTCGAGCAGTGGAAGTCGAACTGTGGTTGAAGGAACTCGACCGCGCACCAGGAACGCGTAGCAAGATACGCAACACAATGAGTGTGTTGTTCAATCACGGCCAACGCCACGACCTCTGTGAGCGTAATCCTATTCAGTGGGTTCGGCAGAGCGCCAAACGGCGTACTGCGCCAGATATTCTGACCACGAGTGAAGTCCGAATGTTGCTCGCAAGTCTACGTTTGCGAGAAGAACACTGGTGCTCCTGGCCGTAACCACCGGACTGCGAAGGAGTGAGCTATTCGCGCTGCAATGGAAAGACGTAGATTTCGAAGCCAAGCAAATCCAGGTTAGCCGTTCAATCGTGCAGAACGTGATCGGCGTCTGCAAGACGGAGAGTTCTCAGAAACCTGTCCCTGTCCACGAAGATCTCATCAAGGCTTTGTGCGAATGGCACCGCCTCACGCCATATCAATCATCAGAGAGTTGGATGTTCGCGAGTCGAGTGAACCAGGGCCGCTGGCCTTACTTGGCCCAGGAGATCATGCGGCGCCAGATCCGGCCGGTTGCACGAAAGCTAGGAATCTCGAAGCGAATCGGCTGGCACACTTTTCGTCACACCTATTCGACGCTGCTTCGATCCACCAGGAGCGGAACTGAAGATCATGCAGGAACTGCTGCGCCACTCGACGATTCGCGTAACGCTTGATACCTATACTCAGGCTGTTACGGCTGAGAAACGGAATGCGCAGGATGCGGTGGTTGCGCTTTTGTTCCCTCGGAGCATGGAAGAAAAGCCCGACCTAGCTTGAAGTCTGCTCGAAAGTTGTGCCTATTTTGTGCCTTTTTGTGCCCACCAGAAAACGGAGGTCTGTCGCTAGGTCATTGATTGTGAATGGCGGGGACGACGGGACTCGAACCCGCGGCCTCTGCCGTGACAGGGCAGCGTTCTAACCAACTGAACTACGTCCCCACTTGCCAAATCAACGAGATGCGCAATCGCCAGTGTTTATGCGGCTTTGCACGAATTGCATACCGTGCACCGGTAGCCCCGTATTGCCCAAAAAGAGCGCTCGTGGTGGCGGAACCGCCTACAAATTTCAGACGTTGCACGCCACGCAATGTTCCGAACAAGCACGTCTTTCATAACAGAAAACACTAAGCAACCTCGCACGAATATCCTAACAGCTTCCCCCAGAATGCGAAAGATCGTGCCATTCCTCAATACCCATATCCAATTCGAGAGCACCCCTTATTCCGTTGTCGTCGATTGACGCAAAGAAGCTGCCCTGCAGCTCGAACCGAAAAACCCTCGGTAAGGCGCGGAGTCCGATCCTCGTGCCAACTCGTCGTTCTCTCCAATTCAGAAAACACAAGTCATGTTGGCATAGTATCGCTCCCTCCCCACAGGGCCGAACGCTTTCTCTTCCGCGGCACAACATCAAACCGTTTCTTTCCGTCCCTTATTTCGCCGCAATTAGTTCGATCCAGGTCGTGCCGGCACCGAGAGGAACAACAAATGCGCCCCTTTCCGACTTGAAGAGTCAACTGGATGGTAGCGGCCAACGTCCCGAAGCTTCGCTGGTTGCTCGACGCGCAAGCGGGCGTCGGATGTGAACTGATTCGCGGGAGCCAGGCCTATCCGTACTGCCCCACTTCCAATATCGAGTTCGAAGCTCGTAATCCTGCCGGCGTCGAGCGTCAGCCATAAACCGAGCGGTGCCAGATAAAAGCGTGTTCGGGACGAATCCAGCGGCACAACTCGAACTACCCCTTCCGCAAGCGTGATGTTGCCGCCAAAGGCAAGCCAGCCAAACTCTGGGTGGTTCACGACGTACGTTGCTGTGTTCCAGGCGTGCCCAAAGAAATTTGGCCCGTTGTCGCCAGAAAGCGGGTCCCAACGAAGCATATCGGGAAAGGCATGGAACGCGGGAGACACGAAACCATCAGAGTCGATGTCGGTCAATACACCCATCGTCCCCGCGTAGCCAACCCGTAGAAGGTAAAGGTCGTCAGGATGCTGGCGATACTCTGCAAGCAGGGGTATCGCGTTCAGACCTGAACCGTAATGATGGAGTTGTCGTTCTAGCCGGCGGTACTTAGCCGCGAAGATGAAATCAAAGTAGCGACGAGCGCTCCCGTTGTATCCCCAATGTGGAATCGCAGGGTCGTAACCCAGAATCGCATTGAGCGTTACGTCGGCCTTGTCGTCGTAACCGAAGTATTTCGCCCACGCATAAACCTCTTCTTGGCCGGTTGAGTCCCAAGGCATTTCACTGCCGAAGGGATAGGCCAGAGCTTTCCAGCGATCTGCTCGTTTGCGCATTTTTGTTTCCAGATCGCTGGCCTCTTTCTCCATACCTTCGCGCTTCAGGTCCAGAAGAATTTGAACGAATATCGTGCCCTCCATCTGGCCGAATTCGGCGAGTTTCGATGCGAAACTGGTCATGGCGATCGACGTCTGGTAGGCCCGGTTGAGATACCACGCCCAGGGATGGTTGGTCACGAGATCGTGATGATTGCGTGCCAGTCGATAGAGCACCCAGTATGCCGCCGCCACGTGGGGATAGTTGTAGGAGCGATCGATGGCCTCCGACGCTTGCTTATTCCAACTGGTCCAGGTTTTCCAGTCAAAGTCGCTGCGATAGAAGGTCGGGGGCACCTGGTCGGGTTGGTAGTAGAACAGACTCTTGCGCACGCCGTACTGCCGGGGGTGGTCATTGAACTGGAGGTCGCCATCCACCACGCCGTCCACGAACTCTTCGATCTTGTTGATTTCCTCCTTATTTGGCTGATCGAGTTGTTTCATGACAGCGGCGAGCCAAGATCCGGCGCCGCCCTCGTCGCTGAGCCCGGCAATCCAGACGCGACTATCCTGCAGGACGATCTGGTTGAGTTCGCGATCGAAGGACATAACCGAGGGCGCGCGATGAAATGGATCTTTGGCATCGGTGAACCACTGCTTCGTAGTGAGGAACCGGCCCATGTCCGCAACCGCCTGAGCTTCGGGCTTGGTCACAAAGTAGCTGATCGCCTGCACCGTTCCGTCGGTGTAGGTGACTGACAAGCGGGCGCGTCCCTGCGACTTCCCTTTTATCGAATACGCTTGCCATTTTCCAGGCGTGGGCGTCTGGCTGCGAATATCGAGGGCGCCTTCCGGGTCAACCGCGATGGACTTCACGCTCGCCGGATATTTCAGAAACAACCGGGCGTCGATGTCCGTCGGAAGCACGTAGCCTGGAACGCCGATAGCAACGGGCCGGTTGTTGTCGGCCAGGGTCTTTTCGAGATCCCGAATTGAGTCCGAGAGCAAGAATCGGATGCCGTAAGTCGTCGACTCTCCGGGAGCCAGCTTCAGCGAAGTCAGAGGATTCCAGGGCCGCGCCTGCTTCCACTCATTCCCGGCGTACGCCTGGCTGTGCACCATCCACTCGTAAAAGCCTTCGAATGTAATGCCGCGTGGCGTCGGGTCAGTGAATACTGGCGGAGAGCCCCACTCGCCCGCCTTGTCAAGAATCGGGTTGTAGGCCTCGAATGGCGTGTGCCCATAGGGCACGACAAGCAGTGCGGGACCATGCCCGGTGAGGCAGGTGACCTGAAGATAGCCTGCATCCTCGCCAATGTAGGGGTCATAGAAAGAACATTTGGCGTGGGCCTGTTCGAGGGAACGGTCGTTGAGGACGTTGTTGAAGATCATAGGGATGCCTAGGGCCCCGATCTCGACAGCGTTGGTGGATTTGTTCTTAAGCGTGAAACTCATGACAAGCTTGCTCGAGTCGATGGCCCAGGTTCGTAGGACCTGAAGCGGGATGTCTTGCGGCAGAGTGAGAGCAAGGTCTGCGGCCGCTAGGGCACCTTCCGGCTTAGGAATTGCAATCACTGGCTGGCGAGCTGTGGCTGTCGAGTAGTTTTTCCAATCGCCCGAGTCTCCTGCGCGGAGGCGCAGGGTAATGTCGCCAAGGTGAAAGTATCCGTTTTGCGAGCGCGCGATGAGAAGGTCTCCGGGTGTGAAGTCAAAATCTCCGGACCCTTTGGGCGTAAGAGCGGCGACCGTTTGCGAGGATTGAACCAGGGTCAGAATGAAGTCCGGAGTGTCGAACTGCATCGTTCCCTGGGCGAGCATAGGAGCAGGAGTGGGCGGCTTTTTTTCTTTGATTTTGTCCGCTTGATCCTGAGCTATCGCGAGCACGCAAGACATCCCGACGACAATCACGAGCGGCGAAAAGAAGCGAAACAGGGTCGCGAGACGGACTGGATGACCTCTCACTGGCAGACCTCAGAGGAATGATGTAGAGCTTTATACTCCATACGTTCCGGGTACATTTAAAACAAAAACGTGAACCGCGGAGAACACTCGATGTGGAACAACTCGTCAGCGCATAAGAGCGAACGAGGGTCCCGACTAATTGTGGAAACGATGGTGCTTACTGTTTTCTTCAGCTTCTCGTCCACAGCGCAAAACACGGAACTGCCGAAGGCTCCGGCGGCGCAAGTGATCGCCCTTACTCCGGTGCCTGGATACTTCACGGAGCCGGCTATCGCGGTGAATCCCGCCGACCCACAGCAGGTGGTTGCCGTCTTTCAGGACAACGCGCACGCAGCCTACTCGCAGGATGCGGGACGGTCGTGGCAGGTGGCGGATGGAGTTGAGCCCAAGAACTATCGAGTGTCCGGCGACGTCTCAACGGCCTTCGACAATCACGGCCACGCGTTTATTTGCTACATGGCATTCGACAAGCTGGGTACGTTCAACTACTGGGGGCACAATTCATCGCGCAATGGCTTGTTCGTTCGCCGCTCGCTCGATGCAGGAAAGACCTGGGAATCCGACCACATTCCGATCATTGAACACGCAACCGAACCGGGCGTTCCATGGGAGGATAAGCCTTATATCGTGTCGGACACCGCGGAGAAAAGTCCTTACGCCGGCAACCTTTACGTGGGTTGGACGCGATGGACGGTGACGGATTCGAAAATACTCTTCTCGCGGTCGACGGATGTGGGCAAAACCTGGTCGAAGCCGATTGAGATTGATAGCCATCCGGGGCTGCCGCGCGACGACAATGGAGCGGCGGAGGGGTTCGCGGGCGTGGTCGCGCCAGATGGAACGCTGCGCGTCGTGTGGAGCCAGGATGACCAGATTATGTTGGCGACATCGCGAAATGGGGGCAAGACGTTCTCACGCGCACGCGCAATTCTGCATACCGGACCCACCATGTTTGCCGTGCAAGCCCTTGAGAGAGCCAACGGATTCCCTCAAATTGCGATTGATTCGCAAAGCAAGCGTCTGTACCTGACTTGGAGCGACTATCGCAACGGTGACCTGGATGTGTTCTGTTCGACTTCGACGGATGGTGGCCGGAGTTGGATACCGGCGGTGCGCGTGAACAACGACGAGATCCACAATGGGTCGGAGCAGTTCTTCCAGTGGCTTGCCGTAGATCCTGCCGACGGTGCGGCCAATGTTATTTTTTATGACCGGCGCCGGGACCCTGGGAACCGCAAGCAGACTGTAGTGCTAGCGCGTTCGACCGACGGTGGGCGCTCTTTCAAGAACTATTCCTGGACGGACGAGGCGTTCGAGGCCGCTGATGTTTTCTTTGGCGACTACACGGGGCTCGCCGCTTTTGGTGGACGCGTGTACGGAGTTTGGACGGAGAGGCCGACACACATCGCGGATTCAGAGACGAAAGCTGGAGACGAACATTCCGGAGCGCGCGGCACTGTCGTGAAAGTGGGCGTCGCGGACTTCAAAAGCGGCGCGACGGAAAAGCACTAAACAAATTTTAGCCAGCTTGCCGGGCAAGCGCGGGATTGTTCGCCTCACGAGTCATGCGGCCATCGATCATTCTCCAGATACCGAGCGGGTTGGGATCTTTCAGTTCGGCGGGTAACACCTCGTCGGGAAAGCCCTGGTAACAGACTGGTCGCGCAAACCGAAGCAAGGCGAGGCTTCCGACTGAGGTAGAACGCCCGTCGGAGGTGGCGGGATACGGTCCGCCATGCACCATGGCGTGGGTGACCTCGACGCCGGTCGGAAATCCATTGAAGATCAGGCGGCCGACTTTGTTTTCGAGAATGGCGATCAGATCGGCGTAGTCGTGCAGGTCTTGCCCCGTGCCATGAATCGTGGCCGTCAGATGGCCCCCAAGGGTGTGGGCAATTGTGAGCAACTCTTCGCGATTGGAGTGCTGGACGAGCATTGTGGTTGGGCCAAAGATCTCGCCATCTAGCCCCGAATTGCTTAAGAACGAGCTGGCGTCGGTTTCAAACAGAACTGCACCGACGGAAAGGTCGGACCCGGCCGTTGTGTGCTCCGTCGTTGATTTCACAGAGCCTTGGGCTTTTCGGCTGGCGACCGTAGAGCGATAAGAGGATCGAATACCGGCGGTTAATAGATGATAGTCCGGAGATTCCTTCACTAGCTTCTGCAACTTCTGCGTGAACGCCTGGGACTCGGCGCCTTGGGGCAAAAAGACCATGCCGGGCTTGGTGCAGAACTGTCCGGCGCCGAGCGTGAAGGATCCGTGCAGTCCAGTCACAATGGCCTCGCCGCGTTCTCGCAGGGCTCCCGGCAACACAAATACGGGATTGGTGCTACTCATTTCGCCGAAGAACGGAATGGGCTCGGGACGCGAAGCGGCCAGATCCATCAGCGCCCTGCCCGCATGCCGCGATCCGGTAAAGCCCACGGCCTTCACCCTGGGATGAGTTACGAGCGCTCCGCCAACCTGCGTGCCGCCGTCGAACAACAACGAGAAGACTCCTTCGGGCAGGTTGCTGGTCCTTATACTCGCGCGGATCGCTTGCCCGACGAGTTCACTTGTTCCGGGATGCGCCGGATGGGCCTTGACGATCACCGGGTTGCCGGCCGCCAGCGCCGACACCGTATCTCCACCCGCGACCGAGAAGGCCAGCGGGAAGTTGCCGGCTCCGAAAACGGCAACCGGACCCAGGGGACGCAGCATGGAGCGGATATCGGGCTTGGGGGCCGGTTTGCGAGCGGGATCGGCACGATCGATGCGCGCAGCGACCCACGAACCTTCTTCCGCAACCTCTGCAAAGAGGCGAAGCTGATGGCAAGTGCGTGCCGTCTCACCCTGCAGACGGGGCTTGGGCAAGGCGGTTTCGTTGTGCGCACGGTCGATCAGTTCGTCGGCGATAGATTCAAGGTTCGCGGCAATGGCACGAAGGAATGCTGCCCGGGTTTGTGGCGAAGTGCGCCCGTAAGACGCGAACGCCTCGGATGCCAACTGCGCTGACAAATCCACCTCGGCAGCCGTTGCTGGCGAGAAACCAGGCTGCAGTCGCTGCCCGTTGACCGGGTTGATTCCATAGAACAGTTCCGACGCTTCGGCTCCTTCCCGAGAACCAATGATCGAACGTCCGGTTAATTGGGGCATATGCGCTCGCGTTGTCTTTCTGTTCAAAAGCTCGTCCGCATTTTGCACACGATTGTCTATTTGAACTTCTGTTTGCGGATAATTCCCGCGCCTTCCCGAATCACAACGAGTTGATCTGCGGCCACCTTAGGAATCGTTTCTGTAGCACCGTTCGTCCACCGAATGGTGAGGTCCGCGGTGGATTCCGTGCCGAGTCCGAAGTGCAAGCGACGATCATTGGTCGAATAGAAACTTGATTGGGCGCTCACTTCCTGCGCCTGACGGCGGCCTCCGTAGCGCGCGATTACACGCGTGCCGATCGCGCTACGATTCGTTTGGACCCCAATGAGTAGAACTTTCAGCCAGTGGTTATTTCCCGAGACATCATTGCGCAACAGCGAAGGCGGTTCGTTCATGTTCGAAACGAGGATATCCATGTCGCCATCGTTGTCGAAATCTCCGAATGCACATCCCCGGCTGGCGTGTGGCGCGCTGATTCCGCTTCCCGCCTCCTCTATTAGCTCCTCGAATCTCCCATCGCCGAGGTTGCGAAAAACCAGGCGGGGAGTGCGGAAGGGATAGGCCGGAAGGCGTTTTTCCACCTCGGGATACACGCTCCCAGTCGCAACGAAAAGGTCCGGCGAGCCGTCGTTGTCGAGATCGACGATGCCGGCGCCCCAACCAACGTATCGGGTTTCGACGCCCAGGCCCGAGCGGGTGGTTACGTCGTCAAAGTTTCCCTTTCCGTCGTTGTGGTAGAGGACGTTCGTATCGTCGGCGAAATGTGTTTTGAAAATATCCAGGTTCCCGTCGAGATCGTAGTCGCCGACGCCGACCCCCATGCCGGCTTGTTCCAAGCCGTCTTCGCTGAGGGCCACGCCTCGCTCCAGGCCCTCCTCCCGAAAGGTACCGTTGTGCTGGTTTCGAAACAGCCAACTGGGCGTGGAATCGCAAGCGACATAGATGTCGGGCCAGCCATCGTTGTCGTAGTCGGCCGCGACCACCGTCATCGGATAGGATCCTGAGGCCGCGGCGACTCCCGAGGCTTTGCTGACATCAGTAAACGTTCCTTCTCCGTTGTTGTGAAGCAACTGAACGGAACCCGGGGGAAGGCCGCGAGGACCGCAGTTCACGGGGACGCCCTTCCAGGTGCAATCCGAGTTTTCGCCGGGCTTTGGCAGCTTCTCGAGCGTGGTGTTGAGGTAGTTCGCGACGAACAGATCGAGATGCCCGTCGCGATCGTAATCCACCCAGCAGCACCCAGACCCGTACCGGGTGGACGGCTGGCGCAGTCCTGCACGTTCGGTGACATCGGTGAATGTGCCGTCGCCGTTGTTGTGATAGAGCACGTTCTGCCCGTAGTAGGTGATGAAGAGATCGTCGAAACCGTCGTTGTCGTAATCGCCTACCGTGACTGCGGAAGCCCAGCCCGTTCGCTGCAAACCCGCCTTAGCAGTCACCTCGATAAATGTGCCGTCGCGATTGTTCTTGTAGAGCCGGTTCGTGGTTCCGGGAGGCGCACCATCGAGCCGGGTGCCGCTGAGAACGAACAGATCCACCCAACCATCGTTGTCGTAGTCGATGAACGCTACACCACATCCGACTACCTCGATGATGTAGTTCTTGCTGTCGGCGCCCCCGTAGATGATGGGTTCAGTAAGACGCGCTTCCTTGGCGACGTCGGTGATACGAGAAAGGAAAGGACGACCGGAAGGCTTCCCGCGAGGTTGCGCCTTCACGCCGCGAGAGGAGATGCCCTGGCCGAAAGCAGCGGCCGACACAGCCGTACCAGCCGCTGCAACCATCGACGCGATCAATTGGCGACGCGTGATCATGAGGTTGGTTCGGTCACTTTCAACATCTGGTCGGCTTTAACGTTCTCAAGTTTTTGCACGATCCCCGACGGCCATCGGATCTCCACCAGTTTGCCCGTTGTGCTGGGCCCCAGGCCTACGATCAATCGCTTGTCGCTGGCGGAAAGATAGCCGACGGCGGTGTTGACTGTGAAGTACTGCGTTTCCCCCGAAGCGGAGACAACCTTCACGCGACTGCCGATGCCGTCGCGATTTGATTTCTTGCCAATGGTCAGGATTTCGAGCCAGTGATTGCGATTGCCGCCATCGTTGCGCAGGACCGTCGCCTTCTGACCGACGCTGCTCATCACCACATCGACATCGCCGTCGTTGTCTAGATCACCGAACGCCGCGCCGCGGCCGGCCCACTCCGTCTCAAAGGCTGAGCCCAGAATCACTCGCTTGAAGTGTCCTGACTCATTGTGCAAGAGCAGCGGCGGTTGCATGTACTTCAAGTTCGGGGACGTCAGGTGAATGGTGTCCATGACGTGTCCCTGCGCAACGAAAATATCTTTCCAGCCGTCGTTGTCAAAGTCGAACAGGTGCGTGCTCCAACCGGAAAAGGCAAGCGTCGCGCCGCCCAGGCCGGACACGTTGGTTACGTCGCGGAAAGTGCTGTCGCCGTTGTTTCGGAAGAGCATGTAGCGTTCGTTGGAGAGGTCTGTCACGACGATATCGGGACGGCCATCGTTATCGAAGTCAGAAAAATCGGTACCCATGCCAGCAAAAGCCTTCCCGTCCTCATTGTAGCCAACACCCGCGAGCAGCCCTACTTCGCTAAAGGTGCCGTTGCCGTTGTTGTGGTAGAGGAAGCACTGGACGGAATCGTTGGCGACGAAGATGTCAGTGAAACCGTCGGAGTCATAGTCAGCAAAGGTTACGCCCAGGCCCTTGCCCGCAGGATTGGCGACGCCGGCCTTGGCAGAAACATCGGTGAACGTCCCATCGCCGTTGTTGTGATAGAGAATATTGGTCGCGCCGTCGTAGTTGTCGGGATGGCAATAAGCGCGGTAGCCGGGCTTCTGTTCCCCGCAGTAGCGGTTCGTCTTGAAACTCCACTCCAGGTAACGCGTGACAAAGATGTCGAGTTTGCCATCGTTGTCGTAATCGAAGAATCCGGCGCTCGCGCTCCATCCGCCTGCCTCCACTCCGGCAGTCTTGGTGACGTCGGTGAAGGTACCGTTTCCGTTGTTGTGGTAGAGGGTATTGCCGCCGTAGCCGGTCACGTAAATATCTTCGAAGCCGTCGTTGTCGTAATCGCCCACGGCCACGCCCATGCCATAGCGGTTCTGTGGCATTCCGGTCAGACCGGCCTTTTCAGTTACGTCGGTAAACGTGCCATCGGCATTCTGATGATAGAGGCGATTCCAGAACTTGCGGTCCGCCTTGTCGGGCAGTTTGCCGTCTGGCATCGGATCGTCGATTTTTGCACCATTGGTAAAGAAGATGTCGAGTCGGCCATCGTTGTCATAATCGAGCAAAGCCACGCCGCCGCCCATGGTCTCCACCAGGTACTTGCTCGCGGTGGCAGAGTTCTCGTGCTTGAAGTTGATTCTGCTTGCCTGGGTGATGTCGCTGAACTGCACTTCGGCGGTGGGAGTCGCGCCCAACAGGCCACAGAACATCGCGCACGCAATGATGTAGCGGCAGGCATGGAAGCGTCCCCACATGATCGGCCTTATCGGAACTTTCTCTGCTCGACGATTCCCTTCGTTTCCTGGAGGATGATCAAGCGATTCGCTGGTAGATTCGGGAAGGTCTCCTTCACACCAGAGGGCCATGCAACGTCGACGCGATCCACCTTGGAAGCGCTGCCCAAGCCAAAGTGGAGGCGAAAATCATTTTGCGAGTAATAGCTGGATCCGCTCATCACTTCGTCGATCTGACTATGATCACCGCACGTGATTTTCACGCGGGTGCCGATGGCTGAGCGGTTCGACTTTGTTCCTACGCATTTGATCATGATCCAGTTGTTCTTGTTTCCGCCATCATTGCGCAGGAGCGTCGGAGGCCCATCCAGGTTATTGACGATCACATCTACATCACCATCATTATCGAAGTCGCCAAAGGCACAGCCGCGAGCGACGTTCTCGGCGCGAAGGGCGGCGCCCATTCTTGACGATACGTCTTCGAAGCGCCCGTTCCTGAGATTGCGATACAGAATTTTCGGCTCCTTATAAGAGACATGTAGTTTCCGGCCGGCGATCTGCGAGTACACGTGACCGTTGGCGAGAAAGAGGTCTTTCCAGCCATCATTATCGAAATCGAGGAAGCCTATGCCGAATCCCAGATATTTGCGGTTCACACCCAAGCCGGCCTTGATGCTGGCGTCTTCGAAGGCACCGTTGCCGTAGTTGCGATACAACGTGGTCACCTGTTCGGAGAAATTGGTCCGCGCGATATCCAGCCAGCCGTCCCCATCGTAGTCAGCTACGGCAACACCCATTCCCGACAAGGCAACGCCATTTTCATCCAAGGCACATCCGGCGGAGACTGCGGTTTCGCGGAAAGTTCCATCGCGATTGTTGCGATACAGCAGGCTGGGAGCACTGTCGGAGGCAACGTAGATATCCGGCCATCCATCGTTGTCGAAATCGGCCGCGGCCGCCCCCATCCCGTAAGAACCCGTGGGTTGCCAGTTGCGGCCGACGAAGACCATCTTGGAAGGTCCACTGGGACGGGCGATGCCGGACTGCTGCGATACATCTGCAAATGTGCCGTCACCGCGATTGCGATAGAGAATGTTCGTGCCACCGGCAAACCCCTGCGGCCCGCAGGGCACCGGGATGTCGTTGTAGTTGCAGTAGCCTGCTTCGCCTGGCTTGGGAGCGCCCGACGCTTCGAAATTCACATAGTTCGCAATGAAGAGGTCAAGGTGGCCATCTCGGTCGTAGTCGAGAAAACAACATCCTGCGCCCCAGGAATTGCCGGTGCCGGCAAACCCAGCCTTTTCCGACACGTCGGTGAAGGTGCCGTCGCCATTGTTGTGATACAGGATGTTGTGTCCCCAGTAGGTGACGAAGAGATCGTCATAGCCATCGTTGTCGTAATCGCCGACGCAGCATCCCTGTCCCCAGCCCGAGCGTGTCAGGCCCGCCCTCTTCGTAACGTCGGTAAAGGTCCCGTCGCGATTGTTGTGAAACAGGTAGCTGGTGGGGCGGCGATCCCGTTCCGCCGGCGCCAGGCTTGTTCCATTCACCAGAAAGATGTCGAGCCAGCCATCGTTGTCGTAGTCGAACAAGGCGACGCCGCATCCCATCTCTTCTAGAAGAAACTGCTTGTTCGTGACGCTACCTGAAATGTTTTTGGCGTTCAGCAGACCAGAGGCAGCTGTCACGTCAGTGAAAACAACGGTAAGGGGTGCATCCGCGGCCCGGAGGTCGTGAATTCCGGCAAACACTGCTGCGCTGGTTCCGCCCAGCAACTGTAAGAATTGACGACGGGATTGCAGGCGGCCGGAGCCGCTAGTCATGCTCGCCCCCGGGTTTGGGCGGGCTTCCGGCGGAACGGTTGGCACTTCGCCGCATCTTCTCGAGCTCGTTCGTTTCTTTGTCGAGGCGACTAAAGGAATCGAGCGCCTTTCGACTGTCGTCCATCTTGCCAAGCCGGCGATAGAGGCCGGCCAGAACATAGTAATAAGAGGATGCGCGGGGGTTGAACGAGATAGCTCGGTTCACGGAAGCGACCGCATCGTCGAGGTGCCCCTGCCCTTCGTCGGCCTTTCCCTTCTGAAACCATGCGCGGTCGGACTTGGGATCAAGTTCAAGCGCCTTGTTTGCGTACTCGAGGGCTTTCTGAGGCTCAGATTTGCGGTTGTAGTAGGCGCTGAGATTCACGTAGGAGGAGGAGAAGGAACCTTTTCGCGCATCATTCACAGCGATAGCTTTTTCGTAGCTGGCGACGGCTCCCGCGTCGTCACCTAAAGCCTCCAGCGTCATGCCCAAGGCGTCCAGAGCTTCCACGTAAGACGGCTCAATCTGGAGGGCCACTTCGAACTCTTTCCGCGCGTTCTCCCAGTTGTCCTGGATGGAAAACAGTTTCCCCAGATCGTAGTGGATTTCCGCGGATTGTGGACTGTAGCGAATTCCCTGCTCGAATTCAATTTGTGCCGCGTCGAACCTGCCGATGAGCATCAGATCGCGACCAAGGATCTTGTGCGCTTCGGCGTTGCGAATGTCGAGTTGAAGAGATTTCGACAATGACTTGATGGACTCGCCCACCTTCTGCTGTGCAAATTGGGAGTAGCCCAGAGCGTACCAACCCCATGAGGACTTCGGACGCCCGGTGACGTAGTCGGCTAATAGTGGCTCCACCTCTTTAAAGCGAGACCCTCGAATGTAGTCTTCGAACTCGGCGATTTTGGCGGGATCATCACCTCCTGATCTCGGCGCGAGCTGATCCAGTCGCTGGCGGGCATATACGTCACTTGGGTTGATCTCCAGGGCCTTTCGAAAGGCAGCGGTTGCGCCGTTCGTGTCACCCTGCTTCTCAAGAGCGGCACCAAGGAAGTGCTGCGCCTCTGCGGAGTCGGGTTGCAGGTTGAGGGCGTGCCGGAATTTGGCAATGGCCTGCTCGTTGTCACCCTTATCAAGCGCGGCTTGTCCTTCGGCGATGTCAAGGTTCGCATTCTGCTTGCGGTCATCGGCGGAGGACAGCTCCCGGCCTTTCTGCACTTCCACAGCCGCTTCATCTTTGCGTCCAGCCCGAGTCAGCGCTAAACCCAATTGGTAATGGGACTCACCGTTCTGGGGGTCCAGGCGAGCGGCTTCCTGGAGTTCCTGCACTGCTTCGAAAATTTTTCCATAGCGCACCAGTGCCTTACCCAGAGCAAGGTGAGCCTTCGGGAAGTTCGGCGCGAGAGAAATGACTTTGCGCAGCTGTTCGATCTCCTTCACGCCCTGGCCCGGAGTGGTGCCGTAGGCTACCGCCAGATTGAACTGAGCCTTCACAGAGTCCGGCGCCAATGCCACCGCCCTCTCCAATTCGCGGACAGCCTGTTCGCCGTCCGTAGAAGTGAGTGCTGCTCCGAGATTGGCATGGGCATCTGCGTAGTCGGGCTTGATGCGGATCGCCTCGCGGAACGCCGCAATGGCTGGCTCGTCGTCGCCGGCCTGCGTCAAAACTAGACCGATGTTGTTGTGTGCCTGGGCGAAATCGGGGCGCAGGCGGACCGCCTCGCGAAATTCGGCAACGACAGTCTCACTAGGAGCGCCTTTGCGGCCGAGCAGGAGGCCCAGCATGTTGTGGGCGTCGGCCCGGTCGGGCGTTTTGGCCAGCGCTTCGCGGAGGCCAGCTATCGCAGTGTCCCAGTCGGGCACGGGAGGGAGAGGCGATGGAACATTCAGCCCGGCTTCGAATTGTGCGAGAGCCTTATCGAGATCGCCGGAACGAAGGAAGACAATGGCAAGGTCGACATAGGTTGCGGGCATGGGCGGCAAGAGAGCGATCGCCCGTTGCAGACTCTGCCGTGCACCGGCGAGATCGCCGGTGTCGCGCAAGGCATTTCCGAGGAACGCATGCCCAGCCCCAGCTGCTGGATCGAGCCGAACACTTTCTTTTAATTCGGAAATCGCTTCTTTCTTCGAGCTGCTGTACCAGAGGGCGACGCCCAAGTTGTAGTGCGCGTCGGCAGACTCGGGCTGGAGCGCGACCGATCGTCGTAGATGAACGAGCGACGAATCAAGATTTCCCTGCTGGCCGAGAATAAAGCCGAGCAGGTTATGGGATTCGGCGTGACTCTCGTCGAGTCTGAGTGCCTCGGTGAGCTGCTCCTGTGCTGCCTTTAAGTCGCCCTTAGCGGCCGATTCCTGGGCGCGTTTGTAAGGCTCGTCGGCCGGGCTCGGAGCATTCGCAAGATTCTTACGAACAGCGGCGCCCTGCTGTTTCAGCGCAAGGCCAAGACCGTAGTAGCCTTCGCGCAACTCGGGATGAATCTGGAGAGCGTTCTCAAAAGCTTCGATTGCACCAGGAAGGTCGCCACTCTGGCGCAGGGTCTGACCGAGTTCGTATTGCACGCTGGCGTTGGTGGGTTCGTGTTCGGCGACCCGCCGCATGTAGACGAGGGCGGCGGCTGCATCGCCCTTTTCCCGCAAGGCGACGCCCAGGTTCATCTGGGCTGCAGGGTTCTCGGATTCCAGCGCGAGGGCTTTTTTGAAGACCTCGACCGCTTCGCCGATCTCGCCACTCTTGGCAAGGGCGGAGCCGAGGTTCGTTTGTGCTCTGGCCAACTTTGGATCGAGTGCGACAGCCTTCTTAAATTCCGCAATCGCCCCGGGGAGATCCGCCTTCTCCATGATGGCGACACCCAACCAGTTGTGAGCTTCGGCAGAGTTGGGTCCAACCTTTACTGCGCGTTTGAAAGCCTCGAGCGCACGCGGGTAGTCGTTCCGATCCCAGCAAGCAAGGCCGAGAGCAACCAGTAGTTTGGGATTGTTCGGGTCACGCTTGAGCGAAGCCTCAAGCTGGCTGAGCGACGCAGCCTGTTCAGATTTCTGAGCCCGAGCGAGCGGCACGCAACCGAGAACAATAATGAAGAGGAGCCCGTGAGCGATCGTCCGGTTGCTTTTCATTGGTCGGGATCAAGTAGTCGAAGCTGCAGCCGTGAATTCCCTTCATCCTGGGCGCGCAGTGACTTTGCGATCTCGAGGCGTTTTTCTGCCTCTTCTTTCTTGCCCATGCGGGTCAAAAGCAATCCAAGCTGGTAATTGGCTTTCACTGAGCCAGGATTCAGGCGGACGGCCTTCTCCAAGCTGCTTTCCGCCTCGGGATAGCGATGGGCGTTCATGAGCAGGCCACCCAACACCTCGCACGACGAGGCATGATCCGGATAGCGGCGGAGAAGATCCTCCAAGGTTCGAATCGCCTCTTCGTCCCGACCCTGATCTCTGCCAATTAAGGCGAGGTAATAGTAGGGGGCTACCTGATCGGGTTGCAAGCGCACACTCTCGCGCAAGTGCTGGGCAGCATCGTCGAGATGGCCTTGCAGATATAGCACCGACCCCACAGCATATTGGAGTTGCGGGTCGTTTTGCTTTTGCTTGAGCAGCCCATCCAACAGGGCTTGGGCGGTCTCAAATTGTTTCCTTCCGACCTTTGTGGCTGCAAGCGCGTACTGGTAAGCGGCATTGTTTGGGCGAAGTTCGGCGGCCTTGGTCAGCGCGGGCTCGGCATCCTCGAGAAGGTCCATCTTCAGGCAGACTCGGCCGAAGGCTTCGAGGATAACCGGATTTTCGGGTTCGATCTTCTTGGCTCGCATCCAGTAGGAAAGAGACCGCTCGAGTTGCCCTTGCTGCTCAGCGATGCCGCCAGCTTGTTGCAGAGCGGGAAGCGCTTTCGGATCAAGTGCAAGAGCTTCATCGTAAGAGGCAAGCGCCAGCGCCCAGTGGTTTGCGAGCTGGTAAGCACCTGCAAGGTTGAACGCCAGTTCGTACGAAGGCGGATTCCTCTTCTTGATGTCCTCGAAGATGTCGATGGCCGCCGGTCCTACCCCCTCGTTCGCCAAGAGCAGCGCAAATTTGGTCGACCACTCTGCCGGTATGTCGGGCAGCAGCAGCCAATCCTTCGCGAGATCGGCGGCAGCTTGTCGGTTGCCCGTCTTCAAGTAGTCGGTCGCCAGGACGAATAAGCCGTCGGGGGACTGCTTGAGCGCGGCTAGCGCAGGCCTCGCGAGGTCCAGCGATTCTTTATAGTGCTGCTTCTCGGCCTCAGAACGCGCCAGTTCCAAGCGGGCGGGAACGTTCGAAGGATCGAGGGTCAGGACATGGCGATAGAGTGGAAGGGCCAGCTCCGGCTTCCCTTCAAGCGTGTAGACCTCGGCCAGATTCAGATGGGCGCCCACCAGGTGAGGTTCGAGTCGTATCGCTTCCTTGAGCAGTCTGACACTCTCAGGAAGCCGTTTCTGCTGGAAACGAATCGATCCCAGCACCGAACAGGCACCAGCGCGCGTCTGGGGATCGGAGAGCGCTAGCTGGGCTTGTTGATCGGCTTCCTCCAGCTTCCCTTGCTGGACGAGGCTGGCAGCGTTCTGCAAGGCCTTGCGCGAATCGGTTGCAATGGCAAGATCGTGCACGCACAGAAAAACAAGCAGGCAGAGAACTGGTGTGCGAACACACCACACCCTCTGCCCGTGCGTGCAGTTCCTGTCACAACCAACGATCACTGAGAGCCGCCGTGGCTCCGCCCACCCGTGACGCGGAGCCGGGTACTTATTCTCCTAATAATTCAACCGCAAGCCAAACTGAATCGAGCGTGGCTGGTTGCATTGTGTGTTGACGGTGCCGAAACTCGCCGGTCCGTAGAAGCCGTTCGGGTCGCAGAAATCGGTGCGGTTGAAGATATTGCCGAATTGCGCCTCAAACCGCAGATTCAATCTCTCCTTGATTGGGAAGACTTTGAATATGTTGATGTCTTCGTTGTAGGTGGGGAAGGCCCGGACTGACCCGTCACGTCGCGGCGCGTTCCCTAGAATCGGGTTATCGTTCGGATCCGGCTGGACTCCCGGATCCGACCACGCAGCTGGGTTAAAGTAATTGTCGGTTAGCGGATTAAAATTACTTCCTCGCTTCACCGCGCTCACACCCTTCACGCGATTGGGACGTCGCTGACCATTGAACAGCAGTCCACCAAGTGGATTGTCCATGGTGATGTTCATCGGTCGGCCGCTTTCATAGCGTAAAGCTCCTGCTAAGTTCCAGCCGCCCAGTGCGAAACGTCCGGCGCGCGACGAGAGACCCTTGCCAAAGGGCACTTCCCAAGTAAACCCCACGAGGAAGACATGCGGCGTGTCGTCGCGACTGAGGCCCCATTCACAAACATGTGGGCAGGATGGGTCTTGCACAGCGCCATTAGCGCCATCACCGCCTTGACCGGTTTCCGATCCATCGTTGTACAACTTGGAGTAGGTGTAGCCCACGCGGAAGCCGAGGCCGTGGGAATAACGCTGTTCCAAAACAACCTCGAGGGCGTTGTACATGCTGCTGCCGAGCGGCACGTCACGCCAGAGGACGTTCTGATATTGCGGATATGTGCGCAGGGCCTGGGCTACTGAGCCGTTGAAGGTAGCATACGGCAGCGGGACACCGCCCGCGCAGATACCTCCTGGCGCATTCGCGCCAGCGCTGCAGTTGGACTTCAACGTCGCGTTCGGTATGGACAGAATGCTGGAAGGATTCATGTTGGCGGCAACACCCATCTTCCG
Organism: Acidobacteriota bacterium; assembly: GCA_046728215.1. Taxonomy (GTDB): domain Bacteria; phylum Acidobacteriota; class Terriglobia; order Terriglobales; family Acidobacteriaceae; genus Gp1-AA133. The sequence goes on from JBKPEB010000032.1 coordinate 22,481, forward strand.
CCAATCCGCGGTCAGGCGGCTTCCACGATTTGCAATATAGGAAACGTCCAGGCGCAAGTTGGCGTTAAGCTGCCTCTCAAAAGTAAGTGACCAATTCTGGTACCGTGGCAGAGTCAAGCCATTCTTGGCGACGGCTATTACTGACTGGTTGTTGGCAAACGAGGGATTGATGAACGGCGGAGGATTGACGCATGGCGAAATGGGTGTTCCACCCGGACACGCCACGTTAGTTTGCGGGAACCCATTATCTAGAGAGAACGCTGGCTGCTCTCCGTTCGAGATGTTAGAGACCGTCGGGTTGGAAACATAGCCGAGCGTCGGCTGTCCGATGAATTGATCGAACGATATGCCGGAATAGTAGATTCCATACCCGCCACGAATGGCGGTTTTGTCATCCACTCGATAAGCGAAGCCAAGGCGCGGGCCCCATGCGTCATGAGCCGGATGCTCGAAAGTGCGATGTCCCGTACGGCCCGCACCCTTGCCGGCGAAAAGCAGCGCACCGGGCAGATTGCCAGCATCAGGATTCGGCGTGTTGGGATCGAAGCTGGAATACCGGTCTTGCGTCTCCGTGCGTGCAAACTCGTAGTCGAAGCGGAGGCCCAAAGTCAGGGTCAGGCGGCTCGTTGCCTTGTACTCGTCATTGATCCATGGAGATGTATAGGCTTCGTAGAACATCGGGTGAAAAGGAATGTTCTGGGTCGACGAGTGGACCTGACCTAGCAGGAAGGCCGCGAAAGAGTCGCCAGTCTTTGCGTTGAGATTGGTGCCGGCTTTGTCGTAACCAGCAGTCTCCAAGCTGCTAAAAGTGAACTGGCCAGCCTGGTTGCCGTTGGCCCAGCCGGAGAATGGGAATTGATGCCAGCGGTATTCAAACCCGACCTTAATCGTGTGCTTACCCTTGACCCATGACAGATCGTCGGAGAACTGCCAGCGATTATTGGTCAGGAACCCGAATTTTCCCCAGCCATACTGACCCAACGAGTTGTAAGGGATGTTATTGGCCGCCCCGTTGTTATTACAGCAAAAATCGAGTAGTGGCGGCCCGGCTGTCTGATCAAGAAGCCCGCCGTTACCCAAGGGATTTGTGGCGCCCGCGGTGCCTGCCCAAAGAATCCCCGGCCAACCCGCACCGGCAGAAAGCGGGTTTCCACCCATGAACCAGCGATCCCACGCGATCGTGGTGTGGTTGAGAAGGTTGGGGCGGATGATCCAGTCGAATTGCGTATGCGTATGGTGAGTCGCGATGCGCTGGTAAAACCCGTTTCCATAATAACTGGTATTCTTCTGCGGCTCCGTCTCGCCACTAAACTGCGTCGTGCAACCTGCCACTTCTCCGCAATTACGAATAGAAGGCCGGTGACCCCAGTAAAAGCTTTCACTCATGCGGAAGTTGGGCGTGAAAGAATGGTCCACGCGAAACTCAATGGTGCGAGCGTTCAAGAGCCAGGTCTGATCGCCTGCCGGATTCCCGGCAACGTTGTTGCTAAGCTGCGCTCGGTCGGGGTGCACCATAAGGGCCGCGACCCTAGAGGCCACGGTGCTCAAATTAGGATCTGTTGAAGGAATTATGTTGCCCGGGTACGGGTCGCGGACCGGAATGGAGTTGGGCGTATCACAAGTTACGGGGGCATTACTCAGGAAGCACCTGGTGGTAGACGGGTCAAATATTGCTCCCTCCATTACAGGCCGATTCAGGACATCAAAGACCAAATTGCCACCCGAGTCACGAACCTGGTTACCGGTTAGAAGCGCACTGAAATCCCCCGCCTTGAACGCGTCAATCGGCGTTGTGTTGCCGAAGCCCGGTAGAACGCCCGAGCGCAACCGCGTCCAATCAAAATTTGTGAAGAAGAACGTCTTGTTGTGCCCGTCGTACACATGCGGGATTACAACCGGTCCGCCCAACGTAAATCCGAAGCTATTGTTCTTCAGGGGAGTTTTCTTTCGCGGCGTGCACACCCCCGCATTGCAGTCGGCGTCGAAGAACCCGCGAGCGTTGAGCGCATCGTTGGCGAAGAATTCATAAGCGCTTCCATGCAGAGTGTTGGTCCCGGGTTTGGAGGTGTACTCGATGAATCCACCGCTGGTATGGCCGTACTGAGCGGAGAAGGAGGTCGTGATGACCTTGACTTCCTTGATGCTCTCAATCGGAGGCGCGCTCTCCTGGCTCTGCTGGTGCCCGACGGCGTAACCGAAGGCGGCGCCATCGAAGAAATTCTCCGTCGCCATGCTCTGCCCGCCGTTAATGCGCGAGTTGAACTGGCTGCCGCGGAACATGGGGTCGCCATTCGGCTTCATGGGGAGGTAGCCGGGTTGGATCTGGAGCACGGCTTCGGCGAGGCGGACATCGGCGGCCGTGATGGTGGGAATATCTTGGTAATACTTTTCGTCGACGACGTGACTGATGTCGGGGGTGGTGACGTTGAGTTCCGCCTCGGCCTTTACTTCGACCGATTCAGTTACCGCGCCCACCGTTAGCGTGACATCTTGGCGGATATTTTCCGCGCCTTGCAACTGGATACCGGTGCTGACCGACTTTTTGAATCCGGGATGATTGACCGTGACTGAATAAGTTCCCAGCACAAGCGGAGGAGTGGTGTACGCGCCCGCACCGTTGGTGACGAGCGTCGTCTCAACGCCGGTGCCTTCGTTGAGCACTTTGACTTCGGCGCCCACAATTGCGGATCCCGTAGCCTCGGTCACGATGCCACTAATGATTCCGCGGTCGGAACGCTGAGCCAGCAGCGGTGTTGTTAAGCAGACGGCTCCAAGCACTACGCACAGCCTCACAACGAGGTGAGATCTCATGGTAACGCCCCCACATGCGTCCCGCCGGGAAACGCTTTGCGGCGAGTAAACGCTTGCTGTATGGCGGGCAACGTTACGCTTGTCGCCATCCGAGTGTCAAGAAAAATCTAGTGCTTTTGTACTATTGGCACCTACCGAGGGCGCGATAAACCTTTAATTTTCCTGTCTTTTGGCGAGGAGCCAAAAGGTCGAGTACCAGGCAGAAGAAACAGGGCCGATCGGCAGAATCGGATTGGCCGAAGAGGGCGCAGCGGTACTGTATTTACCGGAGAGATGTAAACGATTTCCGCATTACCTGCCCAAGTCTACTCAGCCGAATGCTCTTGGCGGCGCCGCTCCCAGGGCTCGCGGATCAGAGAACGACCCCCTATCAGCGCGCTGCCCACGGATCAGCCGCCCAATCCCGTGCACACAGTGGAACTGGAACCTGTTGTCTAGCCGACCCACTGGATGACGCTGTAGGACCGTGCAGGCACTTCAAACTTTGTGCGTCCGCCGGCAGTTGAAGGCTTGTCCAATCCTTGAGGCACCACTCTCTTGGGGGCATCAAAGCTGTTGACGGCTTTCACGTCGCTTCCGGTTAAGGTCGTGGAGGTCAGCACCTGGCTCGGCGCTTTGTCCTGCCAGTTGATCTCTATGGTGCGGGCCTTGTTCAGATCCCGATTCAAGACGAAGACCGAGACTTTTCCATCCTGGGGGTTGATGGTTCCCGCCGCGTCGAGGTATGGGACATGGCCGAGTTCGGGAACCTCATAGGTCGGAGATTCGACCAGCAGACTCAATACGTTTCCGCGCGCATACTGCAGCGCGAAGCTATACGGATAGAAAATTGTCTGACGGAGCGATCCTTTGGCGTTCGTCATGATAGGAGCGATCACGTTGATGAGCTGCGCAAGGCAGGCGATTTTCACGCGATCGGCGTTACGCACCAGCGTGTTGAGAATGCCTCCCACGAGCAGGGCATCTTCGAGGTTGTAAACCTCTTCCAAAAGATGCGGCGCCTCTTGTTCGTGACCATTGACGGCATCGCCGCTACGGGCGCGGTACCAGACGTTCCACTCGTCGAACGAGAGCCAGAGCTTTTTGGGGGATCGCTTGTGGCCGCGGACTAGGTCACACACCGCGAGTGATTCCGCGATCTGCTGCTCCATGCTGAGGTTCATAGCTAAGAACTTCGTGCTGTCGCCGCCGGTATCTTCCTGAGTGTTGCCGAAGTAGCGATGCAAAGACAGGCCATCGACATGCTCGTAGCATTGTTCGAGAACCTCGCGGTCCCACTCCAGGTAGGTGGGCATGCGGTTGTGACTGGATCCGCACGCGATGAGTCTCAGTGATGGGTCGACGTAGTGCATCTGCCGAGCAGCGTCCTGTGCTTTCATGCCGTACTCGGTTGCAGTCATGTGCCCGATTTGCCATGGGCCATCCATTTCGTTGCCCAGGCACCAGTGCTCGACTTTGTAGGGCTGCTCGATGCCGTGGCTGCGCCGCAGGTCGCTCCACTTAGTGCCCTTTTCGACGTTGCAGTACTCGACGAGAGCCGCCGCTTTCTCTGGCGATCCGGTTCCCAGGTTGAGTCCCATCAGCGGCTTGGCCCCGACCAGCTTGCACCACGCCATGAATTCGTCGGTGCCGAACTGGTTGGTTTCGATCGTGTTCCAAGCTTTGTCGAGAGTGCGCGGGCGATCTTTCCTCGGACCCACACCATCGAGCCAGTTGTAGCCGGACACGAAGTTTCCGCCGGGATAGCGAATGATCGGCACTCCGAGTTGGCGGACCTCGTCTATGACGTCTTTGCGAAATCCGTTGGCGTCGGAGAGGCTGGACTTCGGATCGTAGATACCTTCGTAGATGGCGCGCCCAAGATGTTCCAGGAATGAACCGAACAGGTTCCGATCGATAGGCGAAATTGTGCGACGAGAGTCAATGTAAATGCGTGTCACATCGCTCGAGGCGGCTGGGAACGACTGGGCAAAGGAGGAACGGCCGAGGAACAGGTTCGTTGAGCAAGCCATCCCAGCACTGGCCGCGGTTTGCAGGAAGCGTCGTCTTTTATCGGAAAACATTTTGACAATTCTCCTCTACGTTTGCCAAACGGGGGACGCAGGTCATCAGCTTTCGCGTCTGCATCTCCGCTGCAACGGCAATCGTTTGCTCATTGATTTTGGAATTTTCCAGCCCTGAATTCGCTCGGTAGAGCCTTTTTCCTTGCCGGATGGCAATTATCCACAGATGGGCTGTTCGTGTAAACGATTACAGGTATATCATCCCCCGTCTAGTCGACAGAGACAATTCGTCCGATTCTCATGCTCATAAAATCTCGGAAAAGATTTTGGTCGAGTCCTCTCCCAGTGTTCATGCTCGTTTCCTTCCGCTTGCTTCTCTCCACGCTGGGCCTTGCCGTCGTTTCGGTCACTCTGTGTAGAGCGCAGAACGCCGCGGAACGAGTCGTCATTCGTGTGGACGCCGACCGGGTCCAAGGCGCAATGCCGCCCGTCTGGAACTTCTTCGGCTACGACGAGCCCAACTACACCTACGCTCCGAATGGGAAAAAATTGCTCGGCGAGTTGACAGCTCTCAGTTCAAGACCGGTATACATTCGTGTGCACAACCTGTTTACGAGTGGCGACGGTTCTGCTTCCTTGAAGTGGGGGTCCACCAACGTTTACACCGAGGATGCGGCAGGCAATCCGGTGTACAGCTGGACTATTGTCGATCGCATCTTCGATACGTTCAAGGACGCGGGAGTGAAACCTCTGGTGGAACTCGGCTTCATGCCCGAAACCCTTTCCATTCATCCAGAGCCTTATCGTCATACGTTTCCCCAGGGCGCCGTCAATGGCATCTACACCGGGTGGGCCTATCCGCCCAAGGATTATGGAAAGTGGTCGGAACTTGTATTTCAATTCGTTCGCCACTTGCGGGAACGTTACGGCGACGACGAACTGAGAGACTGGCTATGGGAAGTGTGGAATGAGCCGGACATCGGCTACTGGCAAGGAACGCCTGAGGAGTTTTTCAAACTCTACGATTATTCCGTCGATGCCGTTTTGCGCGCTTGGCCGGATGCCAAGATTGGAGGGCCTGACAGTACCGGTCCCGCTTCGCCGCACGCGGCCGAGTTCCTGCGAATGTTTCTCGAGCATTGTGCACGACAACCCAATTACGTGAGTGGCAAGCCTGGGTCGCGTCTGGACTTCATCAGCTTTCATCCGAAGGGCGCGCCCATTTGGCAAGGAGATCATGTGCAGATGGGGATTGCTCGCCATCTGGTTGCGATCGAGCAAGGCTTCAAGATCGTGTCGTCTTTTCTCGAGTGGCGTCGGACCCCGATTGTTTTAGGAGAATCAGATCCCGAGGGATGTGCCGCCTGTTCCGCGCGGACCAATCCTCAAAATGCTTATAGGAATGGCCCGTTGTACGCGTGCTATGAAGCAGAGGTTTTGAACAACATTCTGGCGCTCGCCGGGGAGGAACATGTCAATGTGCTGGGCGTTGTGACCTGGGCGTTCGAGTTTGAGGGTCAGCCCTATTTCGAGGGCTTTCGCACGCTGGCGACTAATGGAATCGACAAGGCTGTGCTGAACGCTTTTCGGATGTTTGGACTTCTCGGTGAAAACCGAGTCGTGGCCAGCAGTTCAGGATCGTTGGCCAGCAGCGAAGTCGTGCAGAATGGAGTGCGGAAAAAACCAGACGTTAGTGTCATCGCGACGCGAAAGGGTGCGGAGGTCGATCTTTTGATTTGGAATTATCACGATGACGACCTGCCCGCGCTTGCAACTCCGATCGACCTGTCATTAAACGGTCTTAAGGGGGATACGCAGCGAGCCTTGGTGGAGCATTTTCGGGTCGACGCGGATCACAGCAACGCGTACGAGGCTTGGAAGGAAATGGAGGCCCCGCAGTCGCCTTCGGACACGCAGAATGAAAAACTGCGAACCGCCTCACAACTCCAATTGCTAGACTCTCCGTCGTGGGTGGCTGTGCAGGGCGGGAGTGCGCATCTGCAATTCAACTTGCCCCGTCAGGGGCTGTCGTTCATACGCATCGCCTGGTAGGCGCTTCTCAGAAGAATTGATTCGTAGTGACTTGGGTTAACGATGTTTAAATGCCTTGGTAACCGCGGAGAAGTCTTCATCGCCGTGCCCAGCCGCAACTGCCCGCTGGAATATTTGCAATGCCGCTGAGGCGGTTTGCAGCTGCATGCCTTGAGCGGTAGCTTCACTCACGGCATACGCCAGATCTTTTGCCATCAAACGCAAGATGAAATTTGGATCATCGTTGGCTGTCAATTGGGCCGCGATTCTCTTGACGATTCCGCTTCCGGGAGCGCCTTCAGTTAGAATCTTTGCCGCTGTCGTCTGATCGAGCCCGGCGACTTTTGCCATCTCCAATGCCTCCGCGAAGGAGGCGGCTTGCACGCCGCATACGAAGTTGTTGATCAACTTCATCCTTGCTCCACTGCCTTGGCGACCGAGATGAATCACATCGCGACTCATCGCTGCAAGCACGGGACGAACCGCGTCTAGAACGGTTGCTGAACCACCGACCAGAAAAAGCAGTTGCCCGGAAGCTGCGTGGGGCTTGGTGCCGGTGACGGGGGCATCGAGGAACTGACATCCTTTTTGAGCAGCTGCATCCGCCAACTCCTTCACATAGCCAACGCTCAGCGTGCTGGATTCGATCAGGACGGAACCGCGTTGCGCGCCGGCCAACGCGCCATTTTCGCCAAACCAGACAGCGCGGGAGGCCGCGTCATCGGCGACCATGCTGATTACGATCTCAGAGCGTGATGCGGCGTAGCGCGGCGAGTCGGCGACGTCGGCGCCACTGGCGGCGAGAGGCCGGGTTTTGTCACGATTCCGGTTGTAGACGGTCAATGGAAAACTAGCGGAGAGCAGACGCCCCGCCATTCCGGCGCCCATCGTGCCGAGTCCCAGAATTGCAACGTGCGACTTTGGCATGCGTTTAATCCCCTAAGGAAAAAACTTGAATGAGCTGGGGGGATGCATCTGCAACACGCAATGGATTGCGTAAAGTCCGCCCAAATCCTTCTGGAGAAACTTGCATCACATCGCCCTCCTGCAACCGTATGCCGTCGCTGAAACTCAGGCAATCGGTGCCGAAGAAATGAACGTGCACATCCCCTGGACGGCGATGCGCTTCGAATTTGAAATGATGATGCTCAATGTTCTGCAGACTGTGACACATCTCAGCCTCGCCGCTGCGAAACGCTTTGGACCACAGGAGATGTCCGCTGCGCTCGATCTTGATCGTCACCGGGACCGATTCAAAGTCGGGATTTAGCACCAGTTCGGGTCCAAGCGAGCAGGTGCAAAGTTTTGAGCCAGCCAGATTGAGATAGTTTTTCTTTTCGAACTGATGATCAGAGAACTCGTTCCCTGCGGCCATTCCCACACGATAGGGCTGGCCGTTGGGCCCAATCACATAAATTCCTGCAATCTCCGCTTCCTCACCACCGTCCTCGGCAAAAGGAGGAATGTCGAGCGGCTCTCCATGCGCTCGCAGTGTCGTGCCGGTGCCTTTGTAAAACCACTCCGGCGGAGTGCCGATATATCCCACGGCAGGTCGGCCCCCCTCAACTCCCCAGCGAAACATTTTCATGCTATCGGTCAGGTCTTCGGGACATGCCTCATGCATGGACTGGCGATTGCGCGCGCTCCCCAGGTGCGTCAGGCCGGTTCCCGATATCAGGCAACGCGCCGGTTCTTCCGGGTGATCAATAGCAGGCAAAATCTGCCATTCGGAACGGCCGCTATAGATCGGATCGTAGTCCAGCTGTTCGTGTTTGTCCCTTTGGCGAACGAGTTCGCTCATCGTGACACTGGTGGCCAGGGCAACGGTTGCCAGTTCGTAAATCGAAGAGCATTCGAGCAAGCGCAAACGCGGCTCTTGCACGAGAGCCACTCGGCGGAGCCTGCCGCGCTTGATTTGGATGAGTCGCGTTGTCACTTGCCGTTCCTCGTTCGAGAGTTATTCAATGACTTCAAAATTGCCAAGTGCAGTTTCGTCGATGGTCAGGCCCAAACCAGGCACGCTGTCGTCGAGTTCGATGTGGCCGTCTCTTGCCTTGGGTTCCCCGCGAAAGATGTACCAGAAGAGTTCATTTCCCACTTCCACGTCGACGATTGGGAAGTATTCGGCCACGGGCGAATTTAGGCTGGCCATCACGACGTGGTAATTGTGCATCTGGCCTGCGTGGGGAACGACTGGGACAGAATGGGCTTCGGCTAACGCAGAAATCTTGCGCGCCTGCGAGATGCCGCCCACACGATTGGTGTCGAACTGAATGTAGTCGAGGGCGCGTGCCTCTAGTAGCTCGCGGAAGCCGTATAGAGTGAACTCGTGTTCTCCGCCGGCGATAGGAATTCGAGCATACGACTTTAGCTCGGCATAGCCTTGAATGTCGTCGGGAATCACTGGCTCCTCGAGCCACCTGAGGCGGAACGGCTCCAGCAGCGGCAGCATTCGTTTCGCGTAATCCAGGGTCCAGCCCATGTAGGCATCGGCCATGACTTCAATTTCGTTACCCACCGTTTCGCGAACGGTGCGCACGAGTTCGAGATTGCGCTGCATACCGGGGGCACCGTCGGTCGGCCCCCATCCGAAGCGCAGCTTCATCGCCTTGTAGCCGTCGTTCTTGTAGCGCATCGCCTCGGCCGCGAGTTCACTTAACGCAACGCTGTACAGCCGGGACGCGTACACGGGAATTCTTTGCTTTGTTTTGCCTCCGAGTAGCCGGTAAACGGGCTGCTTCGCGGACTTGCCGAGGATGTCCCACAACGCAATATCGATCGCGCTGATGGCGGCCATGCCGATTCCCTTCCGGCCAAATGCCATCGTTTTGCGATACATGTGTTGCCATAGAAATTCGGTATCCCACGGGTCTTGGCCGATCAACAGAGGTTTCAGATAGAGATCAATGGCCTGCTTCGTGACCTGAGGCGCAAGGGCGGCGTTGCCGATGCCAACGTGACCCTGGTCGGTGAAGACTTCGACGATGAGCCAGCCGTGAAACGTGAACGTTTGCATCGAGGCTTCGGGCAGCTCCAGCAGATCCATGGGATTGGTGCAGAAATGAGGCGGCAAAGGTGTGGTCTTCCCTCGCCAACGAACGACGCGAGTGCGAACACCCGTGATCTTCATCGAACTCCTTCGAAGCTCAATTCCTGTTCTAGTTTGACGGGCATGATCCTCGGTATGGCAAGTTGAATCACCAGGAACGCAATCAGGTGAAGGCTGCCTGCCAGCTGGAACACAATACCGTAGCCGAATCCGTGGTCGAGCAAATAGCCGGCGATCTGGCCGAAGGCGATGCCGCCCATCGCTCCGCCGAATCCCACGAGCCCGGCTACCGAACCTACAACACTGGGAGGAAACAAGTCGGTGGGGAGAACCATGACCAGCGTGGACCAGGACTGCTGCCCGAAGTAAGCGAGACTGAATATGACGATCGCCCACGACACCGGAATGTAGGGAACGAAGATTACAAATGGCATGACGGCCGCACTTAATCCCAGAGCGATCTTTCTTGCCATGTCTATGGAAAAGTGGCGACGTACTAACTCGCTGGAGAACCATCCTCCCAGCAAGCAGCCGATCCCGGCGGCGGCATACGGGATCCATGCGAAGGTGCCAACTGCTCTAACGTTGAAACCTCTGGCGTCATACAAGTACTTCGGCAACCAGAAGAGGTAGAAATACCAGGCGGCATCGCTCAGGAATTTCGCGGCGATCAAGCCCCAAGACTCGCGAAAACGGAGCAGGTCAAACCAGCGCAGGTGTTGGACGGCGGGCAAATTCTCCGTCACTCGAGTCTGCACTCGGTCATTGAAAGAGGCAATGCGCTCGGTGCGTGAGTCGTAGGTCATCCCCCACCAAATGGTCCAAAGCAGGCCAAGTGCTCCCGCGAAAACAAAGATCCATCGCCAATTCAAGTAAGTCAGGATGACTGCAATGATCGGGGGCGCGACCATGGCGCCGACGGCGGTTCCAGCATTGATGATTCCCATGGCTGTCGCGCGTTGCGCAGGCAGAAACCATTCCACCACCACACGCGTCGCTGCTGGGAAGCCTCCACCTTCTCCCATCCCAAGCAAGAACCGGCTCGCGGCCAGCATGAGAAACGTGGTGGCCAGCGCGTGGCTCGCGCAAGCCAGTGACCAGAAGATCATGATGACAAGAAAGCCGCGACGCGTTCCGAGCGCATCCACCAGTTTTCCGCCACCGGCGTACATGACTGCGTAGGAGAACAGGAATGTGGACTGGAGCGTCGAGAATTGTTGGTTCGAGAGCGGAATGTCTTTTGCGATGGCGCTTACGGCGACGGGCAGAGTTTGCCGATCCAGATAGCTGATGGCGATCGCGGCGCTCCCCAGAACCGCAATTCGCAATAGCGGCGACTCAGCCTCAAGTCGTGTGGATTCGAAACGCTCTATCAATCTGCCTCCACGCTGCGCGAATCAAGCCTTAGAGAGTGGAGTCCACACTTGCATAGCGGTCGCCTGCCGGTTTGCCCATGCGTAGTACGGAATGAAAGTTAAGGGAACCTGCCTGGTCTTCACCGGTTGACCGGTGTAGCGGGCATAGAGGCTATTGCTTGAAGCGGCCCGCTCGTAAGCAAGTCCTTTATGGCGAAGAACAATCATGCCACCCAACAGGTCTTTTACATATTCATTCTCGAACTGCGAGGCGGACTTTTGTCCGACATTTAAAGCCACATCGGCGAGGTCGACTCCATTCGGCTGATCGAGACCCTCTAGGCAATACACAAGCGGACCACGTTGAAGGGCAACCCGTCCGGTATCGTCGGCCACTCGCGGGTTCGCTTCGAGAACCTGCGGCGGCATTTCCATTCGTAGGCGAATCACATCGGCGGGCGCCCACCGCCGTTCGATGGGCAGATATTCGCCGGGCTTGCTGCCGGCAACGGCTCTTCCGTTTACGGTGACCTGTGCGCTGTCGGCCCAGCCCGGAATTCTCAGATGAAAGGTGAAGTACGAAGGCTTTGCCGGCGTGATTGCGATTTCTACCTCTCCGTCCCAGGGATAATTCGTCTTCTGGGTGACCTTAAGCCCAGTTCCATCTTCCAGATGCCAATCCAAGTCGGAGTTATCATAGAGGTGAACATAAATTCCGCCGTGGCTGGTGCTGTAGAAATATCCCGGCAGCGACGCGAAGGTGCGCTCAAGGTTGGGTGGGCAACAGGTGACGTCGTACCAGGGATTTCGGATCTTGTCTCCCGTTGTTGGATCGAACGCAAGAGGATTGCGGTAGCAATACATCGTGCCGTCGAGCGACATGCCCGAATTGATACCGTTGTAAAGCGCACGTTCGATGACATCGGTAAATTTTGCGTCGCCGGTAGCCGAGAGCATGCGCCAGCTCCACATCATGTTGCCGATGGCCGCGCAGCTTTCCCCATAAGCGCGGAAGTTTGGCAGTTCATATGCATCGCCAAACGCTTCGCCGTCAGACCGTGAGCCCACGCCGCCGCTGACGTACATCTTGGTGTTGACCATGTCCTGCCAAAGCGTGTTCAACGTCTTCCAATAGGCATCGTCGCCTGTCTCCATGTAGTAGTCGGTCGCTCCGCAACAGGCATACATGGACCGCACTGCATGCCCTTCCAACTTCGTGCGAGAAGTAAACGGGGTTCCGCTAAACATGTAGATCGTTCTGCGCTCTGGAAACTTGGCCCGCTCATCGCCCTGCAGGATGTAGCCCGCGAGATCGAGTTGTCGCTTGTCGCCGGTGATGCGGTAGAGCTCGATCAATCCCATCTCAATTTCAGGATGTCCGGACACGATTGGCTTTTTGGGAGCGGGCCCGTAGTTGGGTAGCAGGAAGTCGTTCACGAATCGTATGCCAGCGTCGAGCAACTTCCGATCCCCGGTGCCACGGTAATAGGCGATGGCTGCCTGCAGCATGTGTCCAATGTTGTAGAGCTCATGGCCGGTCGACTGCGTCTCCGGAAGCATCCGCAGAGACTTGCGATCTTCGACGTAATACGTATTGAGATAACCGTCCGGCTCCTGGACAGCTACCACTTCATCGATAGCCTGGTCAGCCTTTCTCCGCACATCGGGGAGCTCGCCGGATTGAAGAGCGAAGCCCACAGCCTCGGTCCACTTGTAGACGTCAGAGTCGGAGAAGACCGGGCCGTGCTGCGCCGCGTCGCTCTTGCCGGCGAGGCGCCGGAAATTATTCATGCGGCCGTTGGCTTCCAGCAGATCGCGCATGGTGGGAATGCTTTTCGTGACATTGATGTCGCGCCTCTGGCCCCAGAAACCGTTCTTGATGGTCACCGCGCGCACTGGAATTTGCCGCAACTTGGCGTGTGGAGATTTTGCGAGGTTTTCGATTGCCTGATCGCGCCACGGGGGCGTATCTGTTAACGCGGCGTCCGCGAGGAAGGAACGACCTGGCTCGGCAACCTTGCTAAAGACGTCGGGCATCGCCACCGAAGCAATGGTGGCGGCTGAGACTGCAGAAGTCACAAACTCGCGACGGGAAACTTTGCGGCACTTGGGCATGTCTTGCCTCCATGCGACTGAGAAGGAATGCTATGGGACTGGGGCCGAATTATAGCGCGCTTTCAGTAATCGTTTACTGAGATTCCTTTGTTTGCGCTATCATCGATGCCGCTTGGATGACCTATGAAAAAACTGCGCAGCCAGGAATGGTTCGGACCGCTGGATAAGAACGGGTTCATCCACCGCAGTTGGATGAAGAACCAGGGCTGGCCCCACGACCTGTTCGACGGCCGGCCCATCATCGGAATCTGCAACACGTGGTCCGAATTAACGCCATGCAACGCGCACTTCCGCGAACTCGCGGATTTCGTGAAGCGGGGCGTTTGGGAGGCCGGCGGCTTCCCTCTGGAATTTCCTGTCATGTCGCTGGGTGAGACCGTGCTGCGACCGACGGCGATGCTGTTTCGCAATCTGGCCAGCATGGACGTAGAGGAATCGATTCGCGGGAATCCCCTGGACGGTGTCGTCCTGCTCATGGGCTGTGACAAGACCACTCCATCGCTGCTCATGGGTGCTGCTTCCTGCGACCTTCCGACTATCGGTTTATCGGGTGGTCCGATGTTGTCGGGCAAGTTCCGCGGCCACGACCTGGGATCTGGCACCGGCGTGTGGCAGATGACGGAGAAGATTCGTAGTGGCGAGATGAAGACCGAGGAGTTCTTCGAAGCGGAAAGCTGCATGCACCGATCGAAGGGTCACTGCATGACCATGGGGACTGCTTCCACCATGGCGAGCATGGTGGAAGCCTTGGGCATGAGCCTGCCGGGTAACGCGGCGATTCCCGCGGTCGATGCTCGACGCAGCACACTCGCGCAGATGACAGGACGGCGCATCGTTCAGATGGTGCGAGAAAACCTGTGTATCTCGCAGATTCTCACGCGGGCCGCGTTCGAAAACGCAATCCGGACAAACGCCGCCATCGGCGGATCGACTAATGCTGTCATTCACTTGATCGCCATTGCCGGCCGCATTGGCGTGCCGCTGTGCTTGGATGACTTCGACCGGCTCGGGGATGGGTTGCCATGCCTGGTGGATATTCAGCCGTCCGGGGCGCACCTGATGGAAGACTTCTTTTATGCGGGAGGCGTACCGGCAGTTCTGCGTGAACTGGGGGAGGCGGGTGTTCTCAATCGTGACGCATTGACTGTCAATGGAAGGTCGATATGGGACAACGTCGCCGATGCGCCTTGCTGGAGTCGCGACGTCATTCATCCCTTTGCGCAGCCGTTTAAACAAAACGCCGGTATCGCGGTCCTCCGTGGCAACTTGGCGCCGGACGGAGCCGTGATCAAAATCTCAGCCGCGAGTCCCCATCTCTTACAGCATCGAGGTCGCGCCATTGTGTTCGAGTCCATCGAAGAGTTTCATGCGCGCATCAATGACGAGGATCTCAACGTCGATGAAAATTCGGTGATGGTCCTGAAGAACTGCGGGCCTCGGGGATATCCGGGCATGGCAGAGGTTGGCAACATGCCGCTGCCTCCTAAGGTGTTGCGCAAGGGTATCACCGACATGGTGCGCATCTCGGATGCGCGGATGAGCGGCACGGCGTATGGGACGGTCGTGTTACATGCCTGTCCCGAAGCCGCGATGGGCGGTCCGCTCGCTTTCGTTCACTCTGGAGACCTGATTACCCTCAATGTACCCAAGCGACATATTGGACTCGAGGTTGACGACAACACACTTGCAGCGCGTCGTGCGAAATGGATGCCTCCTTCCCTGCCCACGCGAGGATGGGAGAGGCTTTATGTCGAGCACGTCCTGCAGGCGCATGAGGGAGCGGATCTAGATTTTCTTGTAGGCCGCAGCGGTGCCCGGGTGACGCGGGATTCCCATTAAACGCTGAGAAGCTGGAACGACATGGATAACGGCTGGAACCGCCGGCACGTGTTGAAGCAATTGATTGCGGTTGCTGGGACGCTGGCGCTGCCAGCAAGACGTGTGTTAGCGAATTCGCCCCTCGCGGGCGCTAGTCGAGAGTGGGAGATCCAGATTTCCTCTATTAGTGCGAATACGCTTCGACTCAGTGTGCTTCCCCTCAAAGATGGCGTGGTCAGCGCGATCCCGACGGACGGTTCACTTGTGCAATCGTCATGGGGAGCGCCAGTCGCCTCGCTGCGAGGCGACTGGCAAGCGCAGCGTGTCCATGCGGGCAATCTCACTGTGCAGGTTGCTCCCGACCCGCTTAAATTTACGATCAAGAATAAGAAGGGTGAAACAATCCAGCAACTCGCCGTTGAGCCCGAGACGGGCGTCGTTCTTTTTCAGACGAGACGCTCACCGATACTTGGACTGGGAGAGGGAGGCGCCCAATTCGATCGCCGCGGCTCCATCGACAAAATGATCAGTGGGCAAGGTGGGTACCGACTGGAGACCCACGGCGGACGCGTCCCCATTCCATGGATCATTGGAACCGAGGGTTGGGCGATGTATTTCCACCAACCCTTCGGGACGTTTGATTTCACCGGCGCACAGGGTAAGCACCAACCAGCAAGCCCGAGCAGTTCCCTTCCCCTGGATATCTTTCTGGTTGTGTCTCCGGATCCAGCGACCATCATGGGCGAATACGCGCGGCTCACTGGACACGCCGAGATGCCACCGCTGTGGAGTTTCGGCTATCAGCAGTCGCATCGTACTCTCGCCAGCCGTGAAGAAGTGCTGCAGGAAGCGGACACTTTCCGCCAAAAGAAATTGCCTTGCGATGCCTTGATCTATCTGGGAACAGGCTTTTGCCCGTCCGGATGGAACACAGAGAACGGATCGTTCGCGTGGAATGCTCGGGTGTTTCCTGATCCCAAGGAAGTCCTCGATCAACTGCATGCGAAGAATTTTCACGCTGTTCTCCACGCGGTAATTCTGTCGGACAGACTCCACGGAACAGTTCGGGATCAGTGCGACCTTTCCCATTTCGATGAGACGGAGACGAGTTGCTACTGGGATGCACACCGCAAAGATTTCGCGATGGGTGTGGATGGGTGGTGGCCCGATGAAGGGGATCCGCTCGATATCGCATCGCGGCTGGTGCGACACCGCATGTACTGGGAGGGGCCACAGCTGGATCGGCCGCTCGAGCGTCCTTATGCATTGCATCGCAATGGATATGCGGGAATGCAGCGCTACGGCTCGTTTCTCTGGTCGGGCGATGTCTATTCGAAGTGGGAGACGCTTAGGATGCAGATTCCGATCGCGATCAACACCGCTCTCTCTGGAATCCCGTACTGGGGAACAGACATTGGCGGATTTGTACCCACTCCGGAATTCACTGCCCAGTTGTACGTACGCTGGTTTCAGTTTGGCGCTTTCTGCACTCTGTTCCGCTCTCACGGACGCACCTGGAAACTTCGACTTCCCTGGGGCTGGAACACGGGGGATCCCGGGCCGGTGGAGATCAAGAATTACGATGGAGCTGGCGTTCCCGATAGCAGTCAGCTGCACAATCCCGATGTCGAACGAATTTGCAGAAAATATTTGAAACTCCGTTACCGGTTGCTGCCCTACCTTTACAGCGCAGTGCGTGAGTGTTCTCTCACCGGCATGCCCGTGATGCGCGCTTTGTGGCTGCATTTTCCTGACGATCCCACGGCGGTGGCGCGGGACGACGAATACATGTGGGGAAGGAATGTGCTCGTTGCACCGGTCGTTGAAAAAGACGCAGCGATCCGCCGAGTTTATCTTCCACGTGGCGCCTGGCATGACTTTTGGAGTGGCGAGCTAATTGAAGGAGGCCGGCAGATTAGCCGGCCAGTCGATTTAGAAACGTTGCCACTCTATGTGCGAGGCGGGTCGATTCTTCCGCTCGGTCCGGTAAAGCAACACGTGGCTGAGAAATCAGACCAGCCCATGTCTGTCGCTGTCTATCCGGGTAGAGATACATCGTTCTTGTTGTACGAAGATGACGGCACGTCTTTCAACTATCGCAAGGGTGACTGGATGGGTGTCCAGATGGACTGGAGCGAGTCGGGGCGCACGCTGTCATTGCGCCTGGCTGAGGGATCGCGCATGTTGCCTCCTCTTCTTAGGGACATCGAGATCAGCGTGGTCACGGGCGGTGCTGGGCGCAAACTTACTTTCGACGGCCAGCCGATCAACGTAAGTTTCTAGAGATACGAACCTCTGAACTCTTGAATGGGAGGACTGCAACCTGCCATGCAAACTCGACGACTAGGAAATAGCGATCTTCAAATCACGCCGATTGGAATAGGAGCCTGGGCGATCGGTGGAGGAGGGTGGCAAGGCAGCATGGGGCCACACGACGAAGCGGGTTCCATTCCCGCCATCCACGCAGCGCTCGACCACGGGATCAATTGGATCGACACTGCCGCCCTGTATGGACTTGGCCACTCGGAGGAGGTGGTCGCGCGCGCCCTCGAGGGCCGATCGCCGCGCCCGTACGTGTTCACCAAATGTGAGCGAGTGTGGGGTTCCAACGGCAAAATTGGCGCGTGTATGAAAGCAGATTCGATTCGCCGGGAGTGTGAAGGTAGCCTACGGCGACTAAAGACAGATGTCATTGATCTCTATCAGATTCATTGGCCTGAGCCCGACGAAGACATAGAGGAAGGCTGGTCGACCCTCCTCCGCCTGCAGGCAGAGGGCAAGGTGCGTTACATCGGTGTTTCAAATTTCAGCGTGGCGCAGATGAAACGGGCGCAGGCGATCGCACCGATCACGTCCCTTCAGCCGCCGTATTCAATCGTGACACCTGAGATTGAAGCCGAAATCCTGCCGTTCACGCGCGAAAACAATATCGGAGTCATTGTTTATTCGCCGATGTCGGCCGGCCTGCTGACGGGCGCAATGACGCGGGAGCGGGTCGCGAAGTTCACGTCGGAAGACTGGCGACGCAACCTTCCTAATTTTCAGGAGCCACTGCTCTCGCGCAATCTGCAACTGGTGGAGCACTTGCGCGAGATTGGGAAGCGGCATGGGCGATCGCCTGGTGAAGTGGCCATCGCCTGGACGCTCAACAATCCCGCCGTCACCGCTGCTATCGTCGGCATACGAAGCCCGCGGCAGCTGTCCGGCATTGTCGGAGCGATGGAGTTCCGTCTTAATGCAAAAGAGATGACTGAAATAGAAACTGTTTTGCAGGGTCGCGCAGTCAGCTCACTTATCCATTAGGGATACAATCTCTAAGTCGCAGCAGTCGAGACGCTGCAGTCGTCAAACTCAAATTCCATTCGCGAGATAGTAGTACGTCTCGTTCCATCTCAGCTCTTTGGAGAAGTTTGAGCTTTCGGTTTTGTGGTCAATCACTAGACACTCCATGTCCGCCATTTCGGCGAAATTCTCCCAATGCTCCCGGGTTAAAGAACGACTCAGAACCGTATGATGTGCGCCACCTGCCAAAATCCAAGCTGTCGCAGCCACTCTCAGGTTAGGCTCGGGTCTCCAGACGGCCCTGGCAACGGGCAGTTTGGGAAGAGGATGCTCGGGCTCGATCAGGTTTACCTCGTTAACGATCAGCCGGAAGCGGTTGCCCATGTCGACTACCGAGGCGTTCACGGCCTTCCCACTGGTAGCCGTGAAAACTAACCGCACCGGATCGGCCTTGCCGCCGATGGAAAGAGGATGGATCTCGGCGGACGGCTTTTCCGCCGTGATCGACGGGCACACCTCGAGCATGTGAGCACCCAACACCTGGCCGCCATTGGAAAGATGATAGGTGTAGTCTTCCATGAAAGAAGCACCGCCTTCTAATCCTCGGCTCATCACCTTTGCAGCACGTACCAGGGCGGCTGTTTTCCAGTCACCCTCAGCTCCAAAACCATATCCATCTGCCATCAGGCGTTGCACCGCGATGCCCGGGAGCTGCGTCAAACCGTGTAAGTCTTCAAATGTATCGGTGAAGGCAAGCGAGCCGGCCTCATCGAGAAATCGGCGTAATCCCAACTCAATCCGGGCGGCGTCACGCATCGATTCACGCTTGCATCCGCCCTCACGAAGCGGTTGCGCAACCTGGTAAACCTCATCGTACTCATCGGTAAGCCGCTTGATTTCCGGGTCCGTCACTTGCTGGACAATCTTCACTAAATCGCCCACGCCGTAGCCATTCACCGCGTAGCGCAACTTGATTCCA
This sequence comes from Acidobacteriota bacterium, assembly GCA_046728215.1. Classification (GTDB taxonomy): domain Bacteria; phylum Acidobacteriota; class Terriglobia; order Terriglobales; family Acidobacteriaceae; genus Gp1-AA133. The sequence continues at coordinate 41,924 of JBKPEB010000032.1, forward strand.
GCATCGACTTTGTCACCGTCGGTAACCGCAACATTGCGCATGTTGTCACCGAGGCGCGCGACCTTCAAGTTGTTGGCATCGTGCCAGGCGCACGCTGCACGCAACCACACACTCATCTCGGCGTGAACCGCAGCGTCCTGCCAGAAGCCGACAATGACCTTGCGCCTGAGCCGCATGCGAGAGCCAATAAACCCGAACTCGCGATCGCCATGGGCGGATTGGTTCAGGTTCATGAAGTCCATGTCGATCGTGGACCAGGGCAACTCCTGGTTGAATTGTGTGTGGAGATGCAACATTGGCTTGCTGAGGGATCGAAGGCCGGCGATCCACATGCGAGCTGGTGAAAAGGTGTGCATCCAGGTAATCACGCCAACGCAGTTCCTGGCTCGGTTGGCCTCGAGGCATAGGTCGAGAATCGATTCAGCGCTGGTCAGTACCGGCTTCGCGACAATCTTTACCGGTATATCGTGGGACGCCGCCAAACCGCGCGCGATGGTCGTGGCGTGCTCCTCCACCTTCTTGAGAGTTTCCGACCCGTAGAGATGCTGACTTCCGGTGACGAACCACGCTTCCAGATTGCCCAGATCGATCATGTGGACCTCTGCCAGCTTTCAGTTGGGCTGGCTCGACTAGCTCCTCGATCCCAGGTGCACTCACGGATCAAAGAAGGTAAACGTTTCCTGCGATTGTAATCTAGCCTGCCCCAGCCGCACTGTAAAGGGGCGCCGTTTGGCAAAGCTCAAGTGCAGAGACTACAAAGATGGTCGCCCGGCAGCCCTCTCTTTTACATTTGCAGCAATGAGAAGGGGGCTTCGGTAGGGAGCCTCTGCCGGGGGAAGACGAGGGCACATAAGGAGATTGACAACATGGGCCCCTGTACACCAGACTGGAGAAAACGTTTCCTAACTCGGAGCATGGCCATGGCGCTTTTCCTGAGCCGCCGCACTTTCCTCAAGGCAGCCGGCGCGACTACCGCATCAACGTACGCTGCCAGATCGATTCCCATGTGGGCGACTTCATCGGGCAAAGGAAACGTGGCAGTTACGCCACCGCTGAGCACTTTCCCCTACTCCGCCGTCCAGCTTCAAGACGGCCCGATGAAGCGCCAATTCGTGGAGAATCATGAGCGCTTTCTAAATCTCGACAACGATCGGATGCTCAAGGTCTATCGCCAAGTCGCGGGACTGCCGGCTCCTGGCGAAGATATGGGCGGTTGGTATGACCTTACCGGCTTCAGCCTTGAGCGGGGAGACTTCCACGGTTTCATTGCTGGTCATTCGTTTGGGCAATATGTGTCCGGCCTCGCCCGAGCCTATGCCGTCACTGGTTCGGAACCCACACGAGCCAAGATCAATCGTTTGGTGAAGGGCTACGCTGAGACCCTAGATCCCAAGGCAAAATTCTTTGCGGGATACCGTCTGCCTGCCTACACGTACGACAAGCTTTCCTGCGGCCTGATCGACGCGCACGAGTACGCTCACGATCCAATGGCGATGGACGTCCACGGAAAGCTTACCCGCGCGGTGGTGGCGTACCTGCCGGAAAAGGCGCTTTCACGAGCGGAACAGCGCTCTCGCCCCCATAAGGACACGTCCTTCACATGGGACGAGACCTACACCCTGCCTGAAAATCTGTTTCTCGCCTATCAACGTAGCGGTCAGCCGTTTTATCGCGACATGGCCAAGCAGTTTCTCGAAGACGACACATACTTTGGGCCTCTTTCGGAAGGAAACAATGTGATGCCTTTCGAACACGCCTACAGTCACGTGAATGCGTTCAGTTCCGCCATGCAGGCTTACATCACACTTGGGAGTAAGAAACACCTGCAGGCCGCGAAGAACGGCTTCGACATGTTGGTGAACACGCAAAGCTTCGCGACCGGTGGCTGGGGACCAGACGAGGCCTTTGGTGAACCCGGAACTGGGCAGTTGGGCAATAGCCTGGCGCACTCCCATGCCAGCTTCGAAACGCCATGTGGGGCCTATGGCCACTTCAAAATCACGCGCTACCTGCTACGTGTAACCAAAGACTCTCGTTATGGAGACAGCATGGAGCGTGTGCTTTACAACACAATTTTGGGCGCTTGGCCGATCCAAGCCGACGGCACTTCCTTTTATTATTCGGATTACGCCAACACCGGCAAGAAGGTCTGGTACCGCGACAAGTGGCCGTGTTGTTCAGGCACTTTCCCGCAGCTGGCTGCCGACTACCACATCAGCACCTATTTGCGGTCGGCGGATGGCGTCTATCTAAACCTCTTCACGCCCTCCACCTTAAAGTGGGAAGACGGTGGCGGACGTTACGGGCTGAAACAGGAAACCCAATATCCGTTCGACAACAAAGTCCAAATCCAAGTATCAGGCTCACAGCCCAAGGAATACGCAATTCATGTCCGTATTCCCGGCTGGGCTACAGGAGATCCGGTGCTGTCCGTCAATGGAAATCGAATCTCCGACTCTGTGCAGCCCGGGACCTTTGCAGCGATTCGGCGTACCTGGAAAGATGGCGACCGCATCGAACTCGAACTGCCTATGCCGCTGCGACTCGAACCGGTCGACGCCAACCATCCGACACTGGTGGCCCTCGTGCAAGGTCCGCTCGTGCTGTTCGCGGTGGCCGATGCCCAGCCCACCTTCGACAAGAATGGCCTGCTGCAAGCAAGGGCTACCAATAACAAGACTGGGGACTGGACCGCCACGGCGGCGGATGGAAGTAGCGTGACCATGCGTCCATTCATGAGTATCGACAAGGAGAGCTACAGTACTTACGTGTTGTTGAAATCTTGAGGCCTGGTCCTATTCCGAAAGGGCGCGGCGGAACGCTATGAGGGTGTGCACTTGAATCACGGCTGAGAATCGATCTCCGGTGTCGGCTCAGTATCTCCTTCAACGAGCTTGAAGCGAGAGCGTTCTCTATCTTCCTTGGTTGCTTCCTGGCGAAGCATTGCCAGTCGCTTCAACAGGCTTGGGATCTCGGCGTTGTTGCCCGTCTTTCGCAGCGCCTGGACCAATCGATAAAGCGACGTTCGGTCCCTAGGATCGATATCGATGGCCTTTCTGCACTGTTCCACTGCTTCGGTATACTGCCCGCCCTGCAGGTAAAGCTTCGCCAGCACAGCGTGCGCTGGGCCCAGTCCGGGCCTCAGCGCGACGGCCTTCTTGGCCGACCACATCGCCCGCTGGAAGTCCAGAGAGCCCGGTTCGGAACCTCTTTGCGCGAGCACGTCCGCTTCCAGATAAAGCAGGATCGGATCATTTGGCGTTTTTCCCAATTTTGTCTGCACCGTGATAAGCGCCCGATCCAGATCATTCACATCGGCCGCTGCAAGTCCTTGTGCCGCCACGCTGAGAGATTGGCTGGGATCCAACTCGTAGGCCTTTTCAAAGTCAGCTTGTGCGTCCTCGTACTTGCCGAGTTGGATGTAAAGGACGCCGCGAGCAAAATAGAGTTGTGCCGACTTTGGCTGCAATCCGATCCCATCGTTCACAACGCCGATCCCGACCTGAAACGACTGGTGCGCCGCCGAGACCGCAGCAAAATCCAGGTAGAGGTGGACATTCATGGGATCGAGCAGAATCGCCTGCTGCAGCGCGTTCACCGCGCGATCCGTATCTCCCGCATCTTCGTACGCTGCCGAAGCAAGTTCTAAAGTCGCACCTTCGGGTTGATGCTCCAACAGCGGCTTTAGCGTCGCGATCGCGTCCTGCGGTTTGTGAGTCATCACCTGGAGGGACGCGAGTAGCTGGCGTTCGCGTTGATCGTTGGGATCTATAGCCAGGGTACGTTCAAAAATGCTCCTCGCTTTATCCAACTGTTTGAGCCTGACCAGGCAGGTTGCATAGGCATGCAAAGCGTCGGGTTTCTCGTCGAACAGCGCCCCGGCCTTCTCAAAATGAGGAGCGGCAGCCTTACAGTTTCCCTGCTGGTAGAGGAGCACCGCTAGCATTCCATGGCTGGTTGAATCAGCGGGATGTAATCGCAGGAGGTGCTGCAGAATAGGTACAGCAGCGGCGCGGCCGGCGTCGAACTCGATCTGCGCGGCGCCCTGGAGCGCTGGAATGTGGTCGGGAACAATCTTTAGGGCACTTTGGAATGACGCGAGCGCTTCTTGTTTCTGTCCCTCTCCCGAATAGGCCACGCCTTGCATAGCCCACAACTGGGCGTTGCCTGGAGACTTCTGCAACGCCGGACGAACCAGTTCAAGCGCCTTATCAAACTCATGGTTTCGTAGAGCTGCCGCGATCGAATCAATGCGGTCGCCGCCCGTTTGCGCAAGAATGAACGAAATACAGAAGAGCGGAATAAGAAGCGCGCAACAACTCCGGATGCGACGTATCTCAATCATGGAACAGGCCCGCTTCTTAACCATCGCCTCTGGCCACCTTCGAGCGCCAGCCGTGACATGGTAATCGATGTTGTGCGTGTGAGCGTAACAGAGACACGCCGACTTTCACTTCGACCGAAAAAAGCCGGACGCTTCGGGCGAAGCGCCGGCTTTCGTGGGTTGTGTTGTGGGTTGTGGTTGTGGGATTGGCTAGAAAGAAATCTTGCCTCCTACCTGCCACCAGCGTGGCAAGTGTGCTCCGGTCGCTTTGCCGAAATTTCCGTCCGGCAGATTCACGTCGACGTTCGCCAGGTTGGCCCGATTGAAGATGTTGAAGAATTCAAATCGCAACTGCAGGTTCACGCGCTCGGTGATGCGATTATCCTTGTAGAAATTGACATTGGTTTCCGCAAAATTCGGCCCTCGGAAACGGTTGGACTTTTCATTGCCATCCGAACCAAAGGCGGGCGCAGCAAATTGCCCCGGTGAGAAAATTCCATTGAGGAAGGCATTCTTGGATGTCCCTTGGTGATAACTGCTCACATCCGGGTAGTCCAGTCCGAGCCCAGCGTTTGACGTGCTCCCGTCCGCGTTGTAGTCCCCGCTTCCAGCCGCGTAGCCTACGGCTGGGTTTGCCAGCGATGGACAGGGGGGAGCTGTAGTTGATGTGTCTTGACACACCGGCTGGTAGGAATTGGAATTCGCAACGGTGATTGGATAGCCGGACTGGAAGACACTCGTCCCGCTGATTCCCCATCCCCCGGTCAGATAACCCACAGCTCCCCTACCGTCATTCAAGCCTCTAAGTTGATAGTTGAAGCTGACCGAGAATCGATTAGGCACATCGAAGTTCGATGGCCCGTAGTATTGCGCAGAATTGAAGGGGGTGGGATAAGCGAGGGCGTCATCCTTGGAGGTGGAACGGGTATAGGAAGCATCCACAAAGCCGCGTGAAAAGCGCCCCTTCACTTGGAAATATACGCCGTGATAATTCCCATAGCGATCGTTATCCGCGTAGGTAATGGCACCGAAGCTGGGATTGAGACGCGTGGGCACCTTGCTCTGGTGAATGATCAGGTCTCCGGGCAAGACATTTATATCCACTCCGTAGGATACGTTTCCAATTGAATTTCCATTGCCGACAATGTTGTACGAGTGAGATCCGGAATACCCGACGGCGGCCGCAAAGTTATTGCTGATTCTACGCTCCACCGAAAGAGCCCAGATATTCGACTTCGGAGACTTCAGAAGAGGGTTAATGCCGCCAATTCCGAAACTGGCGCCCACCACTCCGCCCTGCGCATTAAGGCCCCCTTGAAACGTCGGAAAAGTGAATCCAAACGGCGGTTTGTTGCTGGTGCCCAAGACGAAGATCGGAGCTTGTGCGGTTGCCGTCCCACCGGCGAAGAATGTCGGCAAAACCAGACCCGGAGGACTGCCCCGAAATTCTTCCTGCACATTGGCCTGGGTGAGCCAGTTGTTATAGATACCAAACCCGCCTTTCACCACCCAGTCGCCGTTTCCCGTTGGATCCCAGGAGACACCCACCCGAGGACTAAACAGGTTATTCACGGAGTGCAGCAGGGCGTTGTGAGTAGCTTTGGCGTAACCGTTCGCTACCTGCTCTTGCTGCGTTTGTCCTGTGCCCTGATAGAAATTTCCGAATACTGTGGAAGCGCTCTTGGACCACGGATTCCCGCTGTCGTCGTAGCGAAGTCCCAAGGTCAGGGTCAGGTTCTTTCTCGCCTTCCACGTATCCTGAACGAAGAGCCCGAAAGTGCGGGAGGCGGCATTCCAATCCCACAATTTCTGCTGACCGGTCGCGGGGTCGTACATGACTCCGTTTTCATTGGTGGGCGCATCCTGCGCCAGCTTCAACAAGTTGTCGAATTGGAATTTTGGTTGAGACCACGGCCCTTGAAAGGGCTCAACATCGTCGCCATACCAGCCTTCATAACCGAACTTCAAGGTATGCGCGCCACGCACATGGGTCAGTACATCGCGCCAGTGGTAGTTGTGCTGAATGAAGTCGCCCTGCGCGAAACCCACACCGAACGCCTGATTCCCGTCCACAGTATTGACGCCGTTTACCGATATGGAAGGCACGGTGTAGTCCTTCGCTCCGCTACCCAGGACGCCTTCAACCCTGCTCATACCGAAAGTAGCGTCATTGAGGGTGGAGGACGAGAACGTATGCGTCCAGACTCCTTGGAAGGCAACTTGCCAAGTGTTGTTCAAAGCGGAAAATTGTGGCATCGGGGAGGCCACGCCGGTGGTTAGCAGCGTCCGGAACAGACTCGCGTAGACTCGATCCTTGTTAAACATTTTGTCGAGTCGAGCGAAGTACTGTGTCCCGTTGCGAACCTGTACGCCGCCGAATGAACCAGAATCGATTATGGGCAGATCGCAAGGGATATTCTCAACTGCCGGCGTTCCGCAAATAGGATTTTTATTTGCGTCGAGCCCAAACACTCCGAGTGCAGTTCCGTTCGGCGCAACTCCGATCCCGCCCAAATTGACGGGCTGGTACGTGGCCATCACGTGCGTTCCCACCGAATCCGGATTGTGCTGTTGGGCCCAATCGATGAACTCAGGGGCCGTGAAGGTTCTTGTTCCGCTGGCACCTTGCGACGAACGCAGCGGCTCGACCGCAAAATAGAAAAACAACTGGTGATGCGGAATGACCGGACCACCAATCGCAAACGACATGTTGTTCGAGTGAAAGGGTTGGTACTTGCCCGAGAAGTGCTGCTGAGCAAACATTTTCTGGTATGTAAAGTAATCCGCGGCGGACCCGTGAAATTGATCCGTGCCCGATCGCGTCGTAAAAATTGTCTGCAGTCCAGCCGCTCGGCTGAACTCACTCGTGAAGGTGTTGACCTGGATGCTCGTCTCCTGGATGGCATCCGGATTCGGCGTCAGATTCAAAACCCCTTGGCGAATTCCGCTGGTCACGTCAAGACCATCCACAACGTACTGATTGTTGTTCTGGCCTTGGCCGTTGGCGTTCGCGTCCACCTGCGTTTCGGTGGAGTAGTTGTCGACACCCGAACCGGGGCTTCCGGATCCGCTGGTTCCTAGACCAGAAACTCCGGGTGCCAGCGTCACCAACGTCACGAGGTTGCGGCCTGCAACCGGCAACTGGGCGACGGCGCGATTCTCAAGCGTCAGGTGCGTGCGGCTGTCCGCGGTATCGACCACCGGGGCCTCGGTGGTAACGGTCACCTGCTCAGAAATCGAGCCTACCTTCAGCGTGATTGGAACACTCAGATTTTGTTCGGTGAGTAGGCTGATCTCGACCTGGGCCTTATTGAACCCAGCCGCTTCGACCGTGATCTTGTAAGCACCCGGGGCGAGACTGACAAAACGATAGTCTCCTGACGCGTCCGAGACAGTCGTCGTCGTAACCCCAGTGGCTGGGTTGACGAGGGTTATTTTTGCGTTCGCAATCGCTGCATTGCTGGGATCCTGGATGTTTCCCTGGATGCTGCCCGTGAACTGCGCAAAGACCGACCCGCAAGCCAGCAGCAAAAAGGCGATGACGACGATCGAGTATGCAGAGTGAGTTTTTGCAGTCATGTTCATCCCCACGATGAAGCGGACGGCGCTTGTTGAGAAAACGTTTACTGATGGGGGACACTTATAGCCCTCTCCGACACCAGTGTCAAGAAATTTCTAATTGATTCGCACTATGAAGAGCGATTTAGGCGAAAGGCGAGCGCTTGTCAGCCCTGCTGGTTTAATCGTCAGAGCGTTATGCGCCACGTCCTCGAAACAGCAAGGCTTCATCTTTTCGGCCAGCCTTTGGAAGGCACGATCCCCGTTCCCTCCCGCAGGGTCACCAGCTGGTTGGCGTCGACGCCTTTAAATTTTTCTCGAAGACCGTTGGGCCAGAAGATCTCGATGTCGACCGAACCCGACGCGCCCAAACCGAAGTGGAGCCGCGGATCATTGCACGAGTAATAGCTCGATTGGCTCAGCACGGCTTGGGCTTGAACCTTGGCACCATAATGCACAAGAACCCGGGCGCCAATGGCGCTGCGATTGGACTTCACTCCTTCCAATTTCACCTTGATCCAGTTCTGTTTGGTCTTCAAGTCGTTGCGAAGAAGAGAGGGCGGTTCGTTCAAATTCACAATCAAGATGTCGACGTCGCCATCGTTATCAAAATCTCCAAAAGCGCAGCCCCGACTGCAGTGCGGCTCAGCCACGCTCGCGCCGGCTTCCACTCCCAGTTCTTCGAATGTCCGGTTGCCCAGATTGCGAAAGACAGCACGCGGAGTCTTGTTGGGGTACTGCGGCAACTTGCGCTCCACTTCGGGGTAGACGTTGCCGGTTACCATGAAAATATCGGGATTACCGTCGTTGTCGAGATCGACGATGCCCGCGCCCCAGCAGATGTAACGGGTCTCAACGGCGATGCGAGCGCTGCGCGTTACATCGTCAAAATTTCCGCTACCGTCATTGTGATAAAGGCCGTTCGCGTCCTCGGTAAAATGCGTCTTGAAGAGATCGAGATGACCGTCCAGGTCGTAATCGCCGACACCAACGCCCATGCCGGCTTGCTCCATGCCGTCATCGCTGAGGGAAACACCGCGCACCACGCCTTCTTCACGAAACGTTCCGTCATGGTTGTTCATGAAGAGCAGGCTGGGCGTGGAGTCGCAGGCCACAAAAATATCGGGCCATCCGTCCTCATCGAAGTCTGCGGCAACCACGGTCATTCCGTAGCTTTCGGTGGCTTTCGCGATTCCGGCCTGCTGGCTTACGTCGGTAAAAGTGCCATTACCATTGTTGCGATAAAGAGAATGTCGCCCGGTAGGCAAACCGCGAGGCCCGCACTCGACCGGGACACCTTTCCAGTTGCAGTTGCTGTTCTCGCCAGGGACAGGGGCGTGTTCGAAAGAGAATCGAACGTAGTTCGAAACGAAAAGGTCGAGATGACCGTCGCGATTGTAGTCAACAAAACTGCACCCGGCACCCCAGCGAGGCTGATCGGTCCACAGACCTGCTTCTTTCGTCACATCCGTGAATGTGCCGTCGCCATTGTTGCGATACAGGAGGTTCTGTCCAAAGTAGGTGCAGAAAAGATCCTCAAAACCGTCGTTGTTGTAGTCCCCGATGCAGACGCCCGAAGCCCAGCCCACCGCCTTCAGTCCAGCCTTTTCGGTAACGTCGGTGAACGTTCCGTCCCGATTGTTTTTGTAAAGACGATTGGTGGCTTCTGGAGGATCCCCGGTCAAGCGCGTTCCTGAAAGCAGGAAAATATCCATCCATCCGTCGTTGTCGTAATCGAAAAAGGCACACCCGCAGCCGGTGGATTCCAGAATATATTTCTTGTTCTCCACTCCGCCATAAATCACGGGCGCCTGCAGGCCCGCGGTCGCGGCTACATCGACAAAGTGTGCGTTGAAGGGACGGCCCGAGGCTGGCGGCCGTGGCAGGGACTTCGCTTTGTGTGTCGACACACCCTGGGCCAACAGCCTTGCCGCTGACGCCGAAATAATTGAGCCTAGTGAGAGCTGCACGAAGGAACGCCGGGTAAAAGGCATGAAAAAAATTCTGTCCTGTCTCCGAATGTTGTGCCCGTCAAGTGCCTCTTCAGGACCGGTGAGTAAAGGTTTACTGATGCGGCTGGGCTGCTGGCTCCGGAGCGTTGTCTTCCACCAGTTTATACCGGTTGCGTTCTATCTCTTGCCTGGAACTCTCCGCCCGCAATTCCGCGAGACGCTTGAGCAATTCCGGAATCTCCGTTTTTGCCCCTGTCTTGCGAAGCGCCTGAATCAAGTGGTAAACGGCGGTCTGATTCTTTGGATCGCTGGTCAATGCCTTGCGGCATTGTTCGATGGCGAGCTGGTTTTGCCCCGCCTGCAGGTAGAGCTTGGCCAGCACATCGTGAGCCGCACTGAAGCTCGGTTGGAGCGCGACTGCCTTCTTTGCTGACCGCAATGCTGCCTCGAAATCGGCCGAGCCAGGGTCGGATCCCTTCTGCGCCAACACGTCAGCTTGCAAATACCACAAGTATGGATCGCTCGGCTTTTTCGCCAACTTCGCGCGAATTGTTGCCAGGGCGCGATCAGGATCATTGCTCTGCACAGCTTGCAGTCCCTGCGCAACGGACCCGAGCGCATTCGCAGGATCCAGCGAGTTCGCCTTCTCAAAGTCCGCTTCTGCCTCGTCGTACTGCGCCAGTTGAACATAAAGAACACCGCGTGCCACATAGAGGGGACCCGCTGTAGGCAGCAGTTTCAGGCCGCTGTTGATCACATCGACGCCGACCTGAAACGACTGGTGGTCCATACAGAGATTTGCAATATCAAGGTAGAGGTCCGTATTGCGAGGATCCGTCACAATGGCCTCGCGCAGCACTCGCACAGCTTCGGGAGTATTGCCGCTTGCCTCGTATGCCGAGGCGGCCAGCCGAAGCAACTTCGCATCGGTTGCATCTGTCCGCAGCATCGGCTCGAGCGTCGTGACAGCGTCCTTGGGCCTGCCCGCGGTCAATTGCGCGGACGCAAGCTGCGAACGAACGCGGCGGTCCTCGGGATTCAAATTCACTGCGGTCTGCAAAACGGCGACGGCTCGATCAAACTGTTTGAGCTTTAACAGGCAGGCGCCATGCTCTTGCAATGCCGAAGGCTGGGAAGTCATCAGCGGACCACCCTTCTCGAAGTGCTCCACCGCAGTTGCACAATCCCCTTGCTTGTAGGCTAGGACGGCAAGCATGGCATGGCTGGTCGTATCGTCAGGCCGCAAACGGAGCACGTGCTCCAGGAGTGGAACCGCCGCTTGGCGGCCGGCGTCGTATTCGATCTGAGCCGCGGCTTCCAGAGCCGGCAGATAATCTGGCGAGATCTTCAATGCGGCGCGGAATGAAGCGAGGGCCTCTTGCTTGTGTCCGGCGCCAGAATACGCGAGGCCTTGTAACATCCACAACTGTGCACGCCCAGGGGATTGCCGGATCGCCGGTTGAAGAATGTGCAGCGCCCTGTCGAATTCTCTGGCGCGGAGTGCTTCGGTCGCAGTGCCCATCGGATCTGCGTCGATTTGTCCGAACAGAGAACCAGCAATCAGACAGACCGAGGCGCTCACGACAAGGGCGCACCTCGCGGACCGTCTCATGCCCTCAATTATCTCGCGCGATGCCTTCAGAGTTTTAACTCAAGGGCTTTCCCCGGCCCGTTAGTTCGCGAATCAGCTTAACTTCGGCTTCGCGATAAGGTTTTCCGTCAGGATGAAGGACTTCATGGAACCAGACGGCCGGCTCGTCCACGATGTAGGGGTGTCGCCAGGAATCCCACGGGTAATACGTTTGCGTCTTTCCGGCGACAAATCCCCAATTGATCGCGCCGATCTTGTATTTCTTGGCGACTGGCAAGACGGTGTCGAATGTGCTACCTGCCCCACGCGCCATGTATTCAGTGCAGAACACGGGTCGGTTGAACTTCTGAAGGAACAGAACTTCGCTCTCGAAGCTCTCCGGCCATCCGTAGTTGTGGAAGGTAATCACATCTGAGTTTTCCAACTGGATCTGTTGAGTCTTCGTGAGCGCTGTGCCTTTCATAAAATCAATGTCCCATACGCCGCTAGTGAGAGGCTGCGACGGATGCGCCTCGCGGGCCCAGGAGAAAACTTTCGGAAGCATTTCTTCCACCACTTGAGCTTTATTCTTCAATTCGTGCTTACCGTAACTACCATCATTGGTATTCGACGGCTCGTTCCATACATCCCACCCCAGTACGCGTGGATCATTGGCAAATGTGCCCACCACTCCTATCACGTACGCCTTCAGCCTCTCTTGTTGGCCAGGGTCTTTCAAGGCCGCCGCACCCGGGGATTGCACCCAACCTGAATTGTGAACTCCGGGAATGGGAGGATGCTGCATCCCGAGCTTTGGATTCGGATCCCAGCACGAATCAAACAGAACGAATAGCGGCTTGATGTGATGTTTGGAGGAAATTTCAAGGAATTTGTCGATGCGCTGCTTAAACCCCGACGGATCCTCCTGCCACACGAGGTCATGCAGAAACACGCGCATCGTGTTCATCCCCATGTCCTCCGCCCAGCCCAGTTCCTTGTCGATCTGCGCAGGGTTGAAGGTCAATGCCTGCCACATCTCAAGTTCGTTGATGGCATCCGTGGGAATATAGTTGCTACCCACCAGCCACTGTTGCTGATCGTACCAGGACTTGGCTTTCTCTTCCGTCCAGCGGGAGTTCTGTGCAAGCAAGAAGGTTGAGGTCGACAACAGAATTGCGACGACGAAAATGAAAGCTTGGGAAATGGGTTTTCGTGGATTGCGAACCATGATCTGCACCTGCCTCGGCCCGACTTTGAAAACCAGCCGCCGTAAACGATTGCGAGCGCCTGTAAGTTAACACATTCGGAACGCTAGAAAGGAGCCGATGGTGGAATCCCAGAGCGCTTGTAAACGATTACACTCTGGTACCATGCCACGGGCGCAGTTGCGCCTGCCGAACACCTGAGCGCTGTCACTCGCAGTAGAAACCGGGAGCATGCAAATAAACTATTGGCGACTGTCGCTTGTCCTGTTGTTTTGTTGCCTGTGCGCCCGCTCGTCCGGGCAAGACGGGACAAGGGCCTCACTTACAATCGACACGGCCAAAGTCGAGAACGCCATCAGTCCAATTCTGTATGGGCAATTCGCCGAGTTCATGTTCGAGGATATTAAAGGCGGGCTATACGCGGAACTGATTCGCGATCGAGGCTTCAACGAAGCGCCCAATGCTCTCGGATTGTCGCGGTACTGGGAGCGCGATCCCGACGACCGGAACGACGACGATGCTTTGCACTTCACCTGGGATGACTCTGTCTACTATGCCGTTCACGGCGACAGCAATACGCTTTCCACGCAGCATTCTCTTCGCATCGAGATCGACCGCAACGATGGGCGACGGCGCGGTATTCGCCAAGGGTGGATTCCCATCCGCAAGGGACTGGAGTACCACGGTTACATATGGCTGAAGTCGCCGGATTACAGCGGAACGATCACCGTTGCTTTGGAGGCCGATCAAACGGACGGTGAGCGGTATGCCAGTGCTACGCTCTCGAATCTCAATGGTGATTGGAAACAATATCGCTTTACGTTGGTCCCGGAGAAATCCGACTCTCTTGCGAAGATTGCAGTTCTTTTCAGTGGTCGCGGCCGGCTATGGATTGATCAGGCATCATTGATGCCGGGCGATGCCGAAGGCGGAATTCGCCACGATGTCGCCGAAAAGGTACTCGCGCTGCAACCTGCATTTATCCGCTGGCCCGGCGGCAATGTCGCGCAGGACTATCACTGGCAATGGGGCATCGGCCTGCGCGATCAACGGCCGGTCTGGGTCAACGCGGCGTGGCGCAACGAACTGGAGCCAAGCGACTTTGGAACTGACGAGTTCATTCAATTCGCCCGGCGAATGGGAGCCGAGCCATCGCTCACCGTGAATGTGGAGGGACGTGGAGCAACCGCGGACGAAGCCGCGGCGTGGGTGCAGTACTGCAATGGATCTCCACACTCAAAATACGGCGCCATGCGCGCGGCAAACGGCAGTGCGGAGCCCTTCCACGTGAAGTATTGGGAAATCGGAAACGAAATCTGGGGCGATTGGGTGCGCGGGCACAGCGACGCTACAACCTACGCGAGCAATCTGAATCGCTATGTGCAAAAAATGAAAGCCGTGGATCCCTCGATACGGATCATCGCAACCGGCGATAACAATCTCGAATGGGATCGCACCGTGCTGACGATTGCGGGCAAGAATATTGACTATCTGTCAGTTCACCATTATTACGGTCCCGCCGAGATGAAGGGCGACGCCAATAATCTGCGGGCGCGGCCGCTGCACTATGAACAGTTCTATCGCCAGATGCAGCAGATGATTCAGGAGGTGGTGCCCGGCCATGACATCAAGCTCGCGGTCAACGAGTGGAACACGACGTTTTCACTGCCGCAGCAACATTCGATGCAATCCGCCGTCTACGCTGGACGTCTAATGAATGTATTCGAGCGCACCGGCGACGCGGTCCAGATGAGCGCAGTTTCCGACCTGGTGAACGGCTGGACCGGTGGCGTCATTCAAGCAAGCCGCCACGCGGTCTTCGTCACACCGACCTATCTGGTGAATACCCTCTACGCTTCTCACTTGGGGCGTGACCGGTTGTCGAGTACTCTTCAGGGACCGGCGTTCGATTCAACAATCGAAGGAAGAGATGACCCTACGATCGATGCCGTGGTGAGTCGATCCGCAGACGGCAAGCGGATTTTCATCAAGGCCGTCAACACCGATCCGTCAACCGCCATCAGTACCAACATATCTCTGACAGCGGTTCATGTTTCGCGCCAAGCGCAAATTGAAACCGTGAACGGCGAGAGCCTGGACACCTCTAACGACTTCAGCCATCCTGACACAGTGCGGATCGTAACCAGCAAGATCGCTGCGGGCCCATCGTTCACTGTAACGCTCCCTGCGCATTCCGTATCAGTGATCACACTGGATGTGGCGCCTTGACCTTGCAACCCACGCTCAATTGCAACTGAGATCGATACAAGGCGTCGTTCCCCAGTTTCACTTGCGAGCACAAGCACTTGTCTAGCCCAGCTTCAATACGAGCTTGGTCACCGATGCAGGTGGAAAAGTATAGGTCAGTGTCCCGCTTTTGACATCCACCGGCTTGCTTTGCGGGCTTACGACGTTCCGTTGCTCGAATGAATTGTGTGCGTGAATATCGGAGTCTGTAAGCGTTGTGGCGGAGCCGGACTGAACCCTTGCTCCACGGACCACAATTTCCGTTTCGCGCACGGCACTGACATCCGGATTGACGGCCGTCAGCACCAGTTGCTTGTCGTGCAGGGACGCTGATCCCTTAAGGCCCCAGAAACGGGCCTGTTTGCCGTCGCGGTCGTAAGTCACGTCGGGGACGGAAAAGATCGTGCGCAGACCTTGGCCTCCTTGATGGTCAGCATACATCGCAAATACATGCCCAACCGGGGTCACGCAGAATTTGTCCTCGTGAGCCAGGTACAGGCTGTTGAGGCAATTGATGAGCTGCGCGCAATTCGCCATCGCAACCTTTTCGGGATGGCGATTGAAAATGTCGAGCGTCATGCCACTGAACACAGCGTCGCGTAGTGTGGGTATCTGCTCAAGTTGATTCGTCGGAGTTGCCTCGCCCCCCGGACGATACCAGGGGCCCCATTCGTCAACTACGAGCTTGATGTTGTGCTCACGGTCAAATTCGCTCATGATCTGCCAATGTCCGGTGATGAGGCCCTCCATTCGCTCACCTTCGCGTAGGAGTTCGTACCAGTCGACGACGTCGAACTTAAGAGCGTCGCCCTTGCCCTTGACCCAATGCTGGGTGGCGCCGCGACTCAGATTCCACGCGTAGTGATGAAGCGCCATACCGTAGATCGAGCGAAGTTGCCCTCTTCCCTTCTTTAAGATTTCTTCGAGAAAGCCTCGCGTCCAGTTCCAGTCATCCACATTCGGACCGGATGCGATGAAGGCAAGTTCCTGATGAAAACGGGGCACCCATGTAGTCCAGCGGCGGAACTCCACTGCATACTCCTGGGGAGTGAAGTTGCCGCCACATCCCCAGCTTTCGTTTCCGACGCCCCAATAACGAACATTGAATGGATCGGGGAATCCCGAAGCCGCTCGCGTGTCTGCGAGGGTGGTGCTGCCCGTGGGCGAGTTGCAGTATTCGATCCAGCGGTAGAAATCCTGAGCACTCAGGCTACGCACGTTGCCGGCAAGATAGGGCTCGCTGCCAATCAGTTTGCAGAAGCGGACGAATTCGTTGGTGCCGAACTGATTGGGATCATACTTGTGGCTGGACGGAGCATTGGGAGACTCTTCGTCCTCCCAGAAGTTGGTGCGCCGCGGACGCTTGTCGGTTGGCCCAATGCCATCTCGCCAGTCGTAGCTATCGGCGAAGCAGCCACCCGGAAAGCGGACGACTGAAGGCTTGATCTTGCGCATCTCGTCGACCAGTTCCTTGCGAATGCCGTGAATGTTGGGAATTTTCGAATTCTCGCCAACCCACATGCCGTCGTAGACTACTCCGCTGAGATTCTCGGTGAAGTGCCCATAGATGTTGGGGGAGATCGTGCCCAGCGGCTCGTCGGAAAGAACTTCGATGCGAGCGCCGGTCGTGACAGAGTCAAATGCCTCAGCAAAGGGTAGACAGCGGCTGGCCAGCAATACCCCCGCTCCTGCGACCGTGCTGCGAAGAAAATCTCTCCGTCGAATCATGGCTCGCCTCCGAGATTGAGGATCGTGAGAAATGCACTTGCGGCTGCGGGTGGATGCGCCCGCAACAAGCGACACGCTAGGGGCGCACCCAACCGTAAGCTAGCAGTCTAACGGGCAGAAAACTTGAAAACCGTGGTCGTGGAATAAGTATGACCCGGCTTGAGCGTCGTGGATGGGAACTTCGGATGATTGGGCGAGTCAGGAAAGTGCTGGGTCTCTAAACAAAATCCGTACCGATACTTGTAGACTTTGCCGCCCTTGCCCGTGATCGTTCCATCGAGGAAGTTGCCGCTGTAAAACTGGACGCCCGGCTCGACAGTGAGAACCTGGAGAACGCGGCCGCTGTTGGGTTCGTACGCCTCGGCCGCCAATACAGGCGAGTGCGGCCCGTGAGCGTTCAACACCCAGTTGTGATCGTAACCCTTGCCGACCTTGATTTGGGGATCGTCCTGGTTAATGCGCGCGCCGATGGCAGTGGCGTGGGTGAAGTCGAAAGGTGTGTCCTTAACCGGACGGAGTTCGCCGGTCGGAATCAAAGTATCGTCGACCGCCGTAATATGATCTCCCCGAATCATTAATTGGTGTCCAAGAATGTCGCCGGTCCCCTGTCCTGCGAGGTTGAAATAGGAATGATTCGTAAGATTCACGACGGTCTCTTTGTCAGTGGTGGCGGAATAGGTGATCGTCAGTTCATTCTGGTCAGTAAGCGTGTAGACAACCTTCACAGTAAGATTCCCCGGAAAGCCTTCCTCTCCGTCCTTGCTCATATAGGTCAATTCCAGTGCCTGCCCCTTTGCGCCGGAAACATCTTTCGCAGTCCACAACCGCTTGTTGAATCCCTCCGGACCACCGTGAAGAGTATTGTCGCCATCGTTCTTGGGCAAAGTGTAGTTGGCCCCATTGAGCGGGAACTTACCATGTGCGATTCGGTTGCCGTAACGGCCGATGAGCGCTCCCAAGAAGGCTTTGTTGGTGAGGTAGCCGTCGAGGCTGGCGTAGCCGAGAACGACGTCGTCGAATTTCCCATTGCGATCCGGAGCTTTCAGCGCGACGACGATCCCGCCAAAGTTGGTGATCGCGACTTCCATACCCTTCTTGTTGGTCAGGGTGTAGAGTTCGACGTCTCGTCCGTCGCTGGTCTTTCCGAAGGGCTGCTTCTTCATGGTTGATTTCGCCTCAGCCGTGGCAGGCAGATGCCACGTCATCATTATGCCGACAAGTAGTAGTGCAATCACGAACACACGAGGTTTCAAGTTTTCCTCCCAGAGTAGCTCTCTCACAAAAAACGCCAAAATTGGGACCAGATTGTTCACTGAGGCCTACCCTCTTTGCCCTGTGCAGAGGAGACTCCGTAGAGCATCACGCCGTGTGCAGGCAGGCGCACAGTGATCGAGCTGGCGGTGCCCACATCGCGGCGCACCCATAGATCCCTTAAGCGGTATGTTGCCTCTTCGAAGCCTAGTTCTTTCCACGAATACTGAAATGTCGAACTCTCGTCCCCCATGTTGAAGATCGCGAGATACCGCCGATCCTCAGAAACGGACCGCGCCACCCATACGACTGCTTTGTCGGTCGTGATGACAGGGCGACTGGACACGGTGTGTTGATCCACGGCAATCACTTCAGGATTCGTCAGCAACGACGTCGTCCACGCGTCGCTCGAAGGCAGATCGCCGCCTATCATCAGCGGTGAACGAAACATGGACCAAAGGGTCAGCAATGTACGCTGCTCGTCGTGCGAGAGCCGGGTCCAGCGTGCCTTCCCCCAACCAGGAGCAGGACCCAGAAAGCCGAGTGGCAGCATGTCGGCGTCCGGCCAGTGGCCTGGCTCAGAATAGGCCGCCCACTTCGCCACGCGCGGAAACTGATCGCCCAAACCCTGCGGATAGTCCACCGTGCTGTGCCAAAGATCCCAAACATCATCAGAGATTCGCCACATGTGTGCGTACTGGCGTATCTCGTCGAGTTTCTCGAGAGGAGCGGCACCGGGAGAAAGGCTGAGAACAATCGGGCGTCCGGTTTTCTTTAGCGCCAGGCTTAGCATTCGAATGTCGTCGCCTTTGTAGGGACGACTGCTGATGCAATCAGCCTTGATCAGATCGATGCCCCATCCCGCGTACAGTCGGGCAATCGAGTCGTAGTACGCCTGCGCGGCGGGTTTCGTTGCGTCAGTCCCGTAATTGTCAGGGTTCCAGGAACAGGTATCTTGAGTGTCGGCGGCATCCGCGGCGTGAAACGAAGAGCCTTCGATGGGAAGGTTCTTTTCGACAGCCGCTCTTGGAATGCCGCGAAGAATGTGAATACCAAGCTTCAGGCCGAGGGCATGAACGTAATCAGCGAGAGGCTTGAAGCCGGCACCGTGATCCGCGGAAGGAAATCGATTGATCGCCGGGGTGTATCGTCCGTGGTCATCTATGCTGAATTGCGACTTCGGCGAATTTCCTGCTGGCAGTGGATTGGTGACAAACCATTCCATGTCGACGACCACGTACTGCCAACCGCTCGATTTCAGATGGTCGGCGAGCCACTGCGCGTTTGCTTTGAATTGGGTTTCATTGACGGTCGTGCCGTAGGCATCCCAACTGTTCCAGCCCATGGGAGGAGTTTCGGCGAACACGGGGGCGTGATCGGCAGATGGAGGGGATTCGACGCCTTTCGCTGTAGCAGCCAGAAATAGTGCACTGATCAGTACACACCGGCTACGCGCCGGGGCGTCGCGCATCGAGTTCGTGAATGATCTCGCCAAAGTTATTCGCTGGCGCGGATTCCGATTCAGGCTACGGCTTCCTTCTTTTGCACCGACTCCGCAATTCGAATCAATGCAGGCAGTACTTCTGCCAAAGGATTCTTCCCGGGCTCGCCGAGTGCGAAGTAAAGGTCGCGGTATAGCGGGTAGAGCCTGTCGTAAACCTGTTCCGCCTCAGGCTCCGGTTCGTAAACCTTGTGAGGCGGGCATATCTTGTTCTGCGCTTCTTCGACAGACTGAAAAGTTCCCGCCGCCAGGAAAGCGAAGATCGCAGATCCCAGGCTGACCACGCTCTGTGCAGGTACCAGCACAGGACGTCCGAGTACATTAGCGTAAATTCGATTAAGCACGTCGTTCTTCTGGGGAATTCCGCCGGCATTGATCACACGCTTGATGTGAACACCGTTGCCTGCCATGCGGTCAAGGATGACGCGAGTGTGAAAGGCTGTGCCTTCGATAGCAGCGAAGAGTTCATCCTGTGCGGTGCTCTGCAGATTCCACCCGAGTGTAACGCCACGCAGGTTCGGATTGACAAGGACCGTTCGGTCGCCGTTGTCCCACGTAAGGCGAAGCAAACCCGTTTGCCCGGCCTGATATTCCTCAAGTCCGCGGCTGAGTGTCTGGACATCAGTTCCCGCTCGTGTAGCGATCGCGTTGAAGATGTCCCCTACAGCCGAGAGCCCGGCTTCGATGCCCGTGCGCTGCGGATGAACGCTTCCCTGCACCACTCCGCACACTCCCGGCACGAGATTGACCGACGGCGTGATACCGATAATGCAGGTAGAAGTTCCGACCACATTCACCATATCGTCGGTTCGGCAGCCGGCACCGATCGCGTCCCAATGGGCATCGAATGCCCCGACCGGAACCGGAATACCTGCCTTCAGTCCGAGCTGTTGAGCCCAGTGCGATGAGAGAGTTCCGGCAATCTGGTCGGAAGTCGCATAGTCTCCACCCAGTTGTCCCCGGACGCCAGCGAAGAGCGGATCCACCTTGACGAGGAATTGCTCGGGCGGAAGGCCACCGAGCGCGGCGTTCCACAGCCACTTGTGTCCCATCGCGCAGATGCTGCGTTTTACTTTCTTTGGATCGTTGATGCCGCACAGCGTGGCAGCCACCATGTCGCAATGCTCGAAGGCAGAAGCAAATTGAGACCGCTTGTCAGGATTGTGACGCAGCCAATGCAGAAGCTTGGAAAAACCCCACTCGGATGAGTAGACACCGCCGCACCATTGAATCGCTTCCAGGCCTTCTCGATGAGCTGCCTCAGTGATCTCGGCGGCTTCGCCCTTCGCACGGTGATCACACCACAAATAGTATTCGCCCAATGGTTGAAGATTCTTGTCGACGGGAATAACCGAAGAACCGGTCGTATCGAGTGCAATCGCCTCAACCTGATCACCGGCAATCCCAGCCTTCTTCACTGCTTCACGGGTGGCTGCCGCCAAAGCGTTCATGTGATCCGAATGGGATTGAGTAGCGTATTCGGGATCTTCACGTTTGCGATGCAGAGGATACTCAGCGACCGTCGAGGCGAGCAGTCCTCGCTCACTATCAACCAACGAGACGCGAACGCTCAGAGTTCCAAAATCAACTCCTGCCACAATCGCCATTAGCAGGCTCCGTTGGATCCTTGGTGCCAGTACATGTCCCAACCCAGATAACGCGTAGTGGCTTCGTGAACAGCGCCCGCAACGGTCGAAAGATTCGCCGCGACGTGATGTTCAAAGCCATTCTCACAAATGAAATGCAGTAACTTCTGCATCTCGGAAATTTCCACTACGCCCGCCCCGCCGAAAGTATTGAGCGGATCGTCAGTAAACTTCCCTTCTCCCACATAACCGCGCATCTTGCCGGCAGTGTCGTCAGTGGAGAAGCGCGCGAAGCTCATTTTCTCGGGCTTGATCAGTCCGACACACGTGCCGAATGTGTTCTCCTTCCCTACCGTGCCCGCGATGATCTCCTGGAAGTCCATCTTGACCGACCGGAAGAAATGCTTCGGCAGGTTGGAACAATGGAAGCACACAGCCTTGTTGGGATCCGATCCGTAGTTATTGTTCCAGTCGAGCAGGGCGGAAGGGGTGCCGGAAGCGAGTCGCAAAGCATGCATCCCGAGCACGCCGCAGATATCGACCTCGCAGGCGCTCGAGAGCAGGCTGTCGCTCATCATGCTCATGACCGTACACGGGACCACTCCCAGGTTTTCTTCAATTGAGGTCCAACACTGCACGGCGCTGATGGCGACCTCGGTGTCTGCCATCCATCGATCCACCACCGCACCCAGTTTCGCCATCTTCAACAGCGCCGCTTCTGGAACTGAGCTGGCATCGACGTACTTCTTGATCGCCGTCAGCTTCGCTTGAGCCTCGTCATCGTTGTCTTTTGTGCGCTCGATCCGGCCCAACACTTCTGAGAGATCAAGGGTTTCGATCGAGATGCCCTGGGACTCGAGAATTTTCTCGCTATAACGCACGGTATTAAAGGCTGTCGGTCGAGCGCCGATCGCACCCACGCGAAGATTCCGGAAGCCATTCACCACGCGGCAAGCGGCCGCGAACCACTCGAGGTCCTTGGCGAATTCCGGAGAGTCCGGCGTCTCGGTGTGTAGGGTCGTGATCGAGTAAGGGATCCCGTACTGCCGCAGGTTGTTGCAGGCCGACATCTTTCCGCAGAAACTGTCGCGCCGATATGCGATCGTCATTTTCTTCGGGTCGTCGGGAGTGGCCTGGATCAGTACAGGGACACGCAGATCCGCAAGTCGAAGCGTATCAGCAATTGCTCGCTCTTCCCCGAAGTTCGGCAGAGTTACGATAACGCCGTCGATTCGCTCACGATTCTGCTTGAAGAGGTCGGCGCATCGCCGGGATTCCTCTCGCGTTTCAACGGCGCCATATTTGCTCTGTTCCGGGGTAAGCGCTACAACATCCATGCCCGCGCTATCGAGAGCCCGAAGCATCTCTTCACGGCCACTTTTCGCGAGATGATCGGGGAAAAATCCACGATTCCCCACGATCAATCCCATCGTCATTTTTCTGGTTGCCATAGGGGTTCCCTGTCAGGCCGCGCAAGCTAGGCCTGTCGCCTGGGCGCAAACCGCACGCAATAGAGGACGCCCAGAAGCAGCAATAACGCTCCCCACCAGATGCTGGCATGATACTGGAACAAAACCACTCGGTTTGCAGGAGGGGAAATCAATTCCCATATTCCGGCACCCGTGATCAGAATGCCGTTCACGAGCAGCGAAAGACCAATGAAGAACCAGATGGAAATTCCATGATCATGCATCGCATCACCCCTGCGCGCCTACCAGAAGATTATGTTCAGTATCACGAAGACAGTTGCCACCACCGCTGCCCAGAACACTGGACGCTGGTAGAGTGGAACCTCGGCTTCATGAGGAATGACCGTGGCACCGTAGACCAGGCCGCTAAGTTCGCTGTCCGGCTTCGGCTTGGTCATGTAGCTCACGACAATGGTAACCACGAAGCACAGCAGGCAAGACCAAAGAGCACGATACATGTTTTCCGCCATATCGCGCGCATTGGGCGAGAGCGCCACGTAGCGCAACGCGCTGGGATCCACTTTTACCCAGGCCCACATGC
This sequence comes from Acidobacteriota bacterium, assembly GCA_046728215.1. Taxonomy (GTDB): domain Bacteria; phylum Acidobacteriota; class Terriglobia; order Terriglobales; family Acidobacteriaceae; genus Gp1-AA133. Next base: position 64,856 of record JBKPEB010000032.1, read on the forward strand.
CGATCGAAGAAAGTGTGCCGGCCAGCAAACCCCAGAATCCTCCGGCATTCGTGGCTCGCTTCCACAACATGCCGAGCACCACCGTCCCAAAAAGGGGCGCGATGAAGAAACTGAATAGAGCTTGTACGTAGTCCATGATGCTGGCGAATTGCATCACCAGGTAGGCGGTGCCGACACTGATAAGGACGCCCAGAACGGTGGTCCAGCGTCCCATGCTGACGTAATGAGAATCGGGCCCCTCCTTGTTGATGAGTGCTTTGTAGATATCGTATGTCCAAACGGTCGTGAACGCGCTGACATTGCCCGCCATTCCCGACATAAATCCGGCAATCAAGGCGGTGATACCCAGCCCGAGAAGTCCTGGTCCGCAATATCGCGCCAACATCAAAGGAAGAACTTCGTTGTAACTGTGCCCTCCGCTGGCCACCGCCGCCGTCTCTCCGGTAAGTTTCACTGGCAACACAGCCAAGCCGAGTAGTCCGGGAAGGATGACGATGATAGGGACCATCATCTTGAAGGCTGCGCCGATGATGGGGGCCATCTTGGCAGCGCGCAAATCCTTGGCAGCAAGTACTCGTTGCACCACCAGAAAATCCGTAGTCCAGTAGCCGAAGGAAATAATTGCGCCCAGCCCAAAGACGATGCCTGTCCAGTGGATACCCATCGGGTTGTTATTGAACGACCCGAGCGTGGACCACAGATGCACGTATTCATTCGAGGCATTGTGCGTGATCTGAGCCTTGAGACTGCTCCATCCCCCGGTCTCGACTAGCCCCATGATCGGAATGAGAGCAGCGCCCGCCCAGATGAGGATGAATTGCAGCACCTCGTTAAAGATCGCCGAACGCAAGCCTCCTAGCGCTACGTAGATCGCGACCGTCAACGACGACACCCAGATGCTGAAGTGGATGTCCCACCCCAGCACTACTTTCATGACCAACGCCATCGAGTACATATTGATGCCGCTCATCAGAACGGTCATGAACGCGAAGGAAACCGCGGAGAGTGTACGGCTCGATTCTCCAAAACGGAGTTTGAGATAGCCCGGCACCGAATGCGTTCTTGAGATGTAGTAAAACGGCATCATCACCAGCGCGAGGAACAGCATCGCCGGGATGGCGCCGATCCAGTACCAGTGGGTTGCGAGAATTCCGTATTGGTAGGAAGCGGCCGCCCAACCCATCAATTCCAGCGCGCCAAGGTTTGCAGAGAGGAAACTGAGGCCGGCCACCCAGGCCGTCATCTCACGGCCGGCCATGAAGAAGTCTTCGCTGGTATTGGCTTGGCCCTTGAGGTAAAAGCCGATGGCAAGGACGAGCGCAAAATAAAAGACCACGATGACAACATCTACCGGAGACAAGTGCACGAGCCGGTCTGCGACGAACACAGCCAAGGCTGTCGTCATTTGGTTTCCTTTTTCTGCCCGTAGTATGCGTTGGTGCCGTGCTTCCTTAAATAATGCTTGTCATGAAGAGTGCGGCCTACCGGCTCCGCTTGGTCGTTGATTCGAACCGTGTAGAAAGCCATGCGTGCTACCGCCTCCAGAATTGCCGCGTTATGCGCCGCTTCCCCCGCATCTCGACCCCAGCAAAATGGGCCGTGATGGGCAACCAGTACTGCCGGGATGGCAGCGTAGTCGATTTTCTGAAACGTCCGCACGATAGCATGGCCGGTATTGAGTTCGTAGTCAGAGACGATTTCAGGATCGTCCATCGTGTCAGTGACGGGCACAGGCCCATGAAAATAATCGGCGTGAGTCGTACCAAAACATGGAATGGGGCAGCGCGCCTGTCCCCAGGCCGTGGCATACTCCGAGTGCGTATGCGCGACTCCGCCAATCGTTGGGAAAGCCTGGTACAAAGCCAGATGGGTCGGGAGATCGGACGAGGGGCGCAACTCGCCTTCGACGATCTTTCCAGCAAGATCGGTGACAACCAAATGAGCCGGCGTCATGGAATCGTAAGGGACACCGCTCGGTTTGATGGCTACAAGACCTTGTTCTCGAGCGATCCCACTAACATTTCCGAACGTGAAGAGAACCAGTCCCTGCCGAACCAGCTCAAGGTTGGCCTGCAACACCTGTTCGCGCAAGTCCGGCAGCAGCATCGGGGAAGAGTCCCTACGACAGGCCTGGAAGGCCTTGGTAATCGTTTACCATGTCCCGTGAAAGTAGAGCAGTGGGTTGTTTTTGTCAATCTCGCGAGCAATATCAATTCGGATCTTCCCTCTTAGTATGTATCCGTCAGCATCCAAGAAACGCGACGTAGCCAAGCACATACTCACGTCACATGCTCCTCGGCATTAGTGATGCCCTCATCTCTCAGAGGGGAACGTTTACCATGCTAGAATTCCCTAGCTTCGAGCGGGGCATGGACATCCGAGAGATCGCAAAACGGGCGCGCGTCTCCACCGCCACAGTGTCGCGAGTCGTTAATCGCGTGCCCACCGTCAATCCCCAGATGGCCAAGCGCGTCTGGAATGTCATCGAGGAACTGGGCTACTACCCCAACACACAAGCGCGGGCCCTGGTTTCCGGGCGAAGCCGGATTTTCGGATTAATCATCTCCGACATCACCAACCCGTTCTTCCCGGAAATCGTCCAGGTATTTGAAACGATTGCGGTCCAACATCGCTACGAGATCCTGCTCAGCTCAACCAGTCACGATCCGAAACGGATGGAAAGCTCAGTGCGTCGTATGCTCGAGCGCCGGGTTGAGGGCGTCGCCGTGTTGACCTTCGGGATGGAAGAACCACTGCTCGAGCACCTTCATGTGCGCGAGGTTCCGATCGTTTTTGTGGATGTTGGTCCGCAGCGTCCCTGGGTAAGCAACATACGGATCGACTACCTTCACGGTATTCGACAGGCGGTTCAGCACCTGGCGGCTCTCCGGCACGAAAGAATCGCCTTCATTTCCGGACCTCTCAAACTCAAGTCCGCGCTCGCACGGCAACAGGCCTTTCTGCGCTCCATGCGCGAGATCGGCCTTGAGTGCGATTCTGCACTTATGGTGGAGGGCGACCACACCATGGAAGGTGGCATGGCGGCCTGCGCAAAACTGCTATCGCTATCCAACCGGCCAACCGCCATGATGTGCTCGAATGACATGACGGCGATCGGCGTCATGCGAAAGAGTCACGACACGCACATCGCCGTTCCGCACAATTTGTCGGTGGTCGGATTCGACGATATACGACTCGCGCAGTTCATGATTCCTCCGCTCACCACCATTCAAATGTCGCAAGCGGAGTTAGCCCGGCTTGCGTTTGATGCGCTCATGGCGGACGTTGAGCGAGAAACGCCGGCGCCGAACGGAACGGAGTATGTGCTCAAGACAAATCTGATCTTGCGGCAATCCACGGGCATGAATTTAGCCGCGACGAAGCGGGCCAAGTAAAGGCAACATCCCAGAGCGACTCGCCGTATTGAGCGCCTCGGTGATCTTCACCACCTCTTCTTCCGTAGCCAGGAGGGGCTATCCGATTTCTTCGGATCGATGTTGGTACGGGCGGCACCCGCGCACTCATCATCGATGAGCACGGCCGCGTTACCTTTTCCGGTTGCCTTCCGCTGCAAGATACATTCACGATCTTTCAGGAACTGAACATCCCCGTGGATCGCATTCGCCTGGGTGGTGGCGGAGTCCGTTCGCTGCTATGCTGTGCGATTCTCGATACCGCCTATGGTGTTTACCACCGAATCTACCCCGCCCTTCACCATCGGATCGCGGTAGAGTCAGTTGCCCGAACAGGCATGGGTAAAGAGTAAGCAGCGGGTGAGGCCGAACACGATCCAGGACAGAGGAGGTCGATGCGTTTGAGGCAATTCATGAAAGGATTCGCAATGGTCGCCCTGTTGGCAACAACATCCGCCAGCATTCCGTTGAATCTGCTTGCCCAGGGTAACGCGTCCGTTACTCCAGCACCTTATCTTGATCCTGCCGTGCCCATCGATCAGCGTGTGGATGATCTTGTCTCTCGCATGACACTGGAGGAAAAAGCATCGCAATTGGTAAATCAGGCGCGCGCGATTCCGCGCCTACAGGTTCCGGCCTATGATTATTGGAGTGAAGCTCTGCACGGTGTTGCCCGAGCCGGATTTGCGACGGTCTTTCCACAGGCGATCGCCCTCAGCGCTACCTGGGATGCTCCACTGCTGCATGACGTTGCCACCGTCATCGGCACGGAAGCCCGGGCCAAGCATCACGAAGCCGTCCGCCAGGGACGTCGCCACATCTTCGAGGGCCTGACTTTCTGGTCGCCCAACATCAACATCTTCCGCGACCCGCGCTGGGGACGTGGTCAGGAGACGTACGGCGAAGATCCCTTCCTTACGGCTCGCATGGGAGTTGCCTTCGTCACCGGCTTGCAAGGTGACAACCCGAAATACCTGCGCGTCGTCTCCACGCCCAAACACTTTGCTGTGCACAGCGGACCCGAGTCCCTGCGCCACGGGTTCAACGTGCCAGCCTCCAAGCACGACGAAGAGGACACCTACCTGCCGGCCTTCCGCGCAACGATCATCGAGGGCCACGCCGCCTCGACCATGTGCGCGTACAACAGCATCAATGGCGAACCCGCGTGTGCAAACCGCTTCTTGCTCCAGGATCGGCTGCGCGGCTCATGGCGATTCAATGGCTTCGTCGTATCAGATTGCGGTGCCGTCATGGACATCTGGTCCGGTCACCACTACAGGAAGACCAAAGAAGAGGCGGCCGCTGTTTCCCTGAAGACAGGCATGGACAACGAGTGCATCGACTATATCCAGACAGTCACGGATAACTCCGACTACGTGAAGTACCTGGATGCCGTCAAACAGGGTCTGCTCACCGAGAAGGATATGGACGTCGCACTGCGTCGCCTGTTCCGCGCTCGTTTCCTGCTGGGAATGTTCGATCCACCTGAGATGGTGCCGTATGCGCAGATCCCCATCACGAAAAATGATACCGACGCAAACCGCAGACTAGCGCTTACCACCGCTCGGGAGAGCATGGTGTTGCTCAAGAATGACGGCATCCTGCCACTGACGACCGCGCCTAAAACCATTGCTGTTGTTGGCCCGCTGGCCGACAGCACTCGCGTGTTGGAGGGAAATTACAACGGCACTCCCTCCTACACCAGCACCGCACTCGACGGCATTCGCAAGCAGTTCCCTTCCTCAGACATTACATTTGTCGCCGGTACGCATTTCCTTCGCGAACCCAAGCCGATCCCTGCAGAGTGGCTTACCACTCCCGACGGCAAGCCCGGGCTCCGAGGTCAGTACTTCAAGGGAACTGACTTAAGCGGTACTCCGGCTGTTACTCGCATCGACAAAAACATCGAATTCGATTTTGTGCGTGACCCTGTTCCCGGCTTCGACCCTGGGGCCTTTAAGTCGGATAACTTTTCCGCCCGCTGGACAGGCTTCGTGACGCCCGCGGAATCGGGTAGCTACCGTATCGGCGTAAAGATCGACGACGGCTTCCGCCTCTGGATTGATGGCAAATTGATCGGCGAAGACTGGTCGACGCACGGCATCGTCACCAAGTTGGCCGACGTCAAGATGGAGAAGGGCAGGAAATATGCCATCAAGCTGGAATATTTTCAGACCACGGGCGACGCAATTGCCCAGTTGCTCTGGACGACCGATGTGACCAAGACTCCGATCGACGACGCAGTAGCAGCAGCGAAGAAAAGCGATGTGGTCGTCGCTGTCGTGGGCATCACTTCTGACCTGGAAGGCGAGGAGATGAACGTTCAGATTGAGGGTTTCCAGGGCGGCGACCGCACGAGTTTAGACCTGCCCAAGGAAGAGGAAGCGTTGCTCGAAGCCGTGGAGAGAACCGGCAAACCACTCATTATCGTACTCATGAATGGCAGCGCCCTCTCCGTGAACTGGGCGAACGAGCACGCCAACGCGATTCTCGAAGCATGGTATCCGGGCGAGGAGGGTGGGACCGCCATCGCGCAGACGCTAGCCGGCGTCAACAATCCTGCTGGCCGTCTTCCCGTCACTTTCTATAAAGGCGTCGCCGACCTTCCGCCGTTTGACGATTACTCCATGTCGAACCGGACTTACCGCTTTTTCAAGGGTACGCCGCTCTATCCCTTCGGCTATGGACTGAGCTACTCGAAATTTGAATACAGCAACCTGAAGTTGTCTTCGAAACAGTTACAGGCAGGCGCGCCACTCACCGTTGATGCCGACGTCAAGAATACGAGCCAGCGCGAAGGCGATGAAGTCACCGAGATCTACTTACATTTTCCGAACTCTCCCGGAGCGCCCCTCCGCGCGCTCCGCGGGTTTACACGGCTGCACGTTGGCGCCGGCAAGATGGAGCATATTCGTATGACTCTCGATCCCCGCTCCCTGAGCCACGTCAACCAGACGGGAGAGCACATCATCGCGCCAGGTTCTTATAGTCTTACCATCGGTGGCGGACAACCGGGCACCAGCGCTCCCACCGCTGAAGCCACTTTCACGATCACCGGGAAAGCGGAACTTCCTGATTAAGGCGAGCTCTTACACGCGTCGAATCAACGGATCATGGCGTGAAACAAGTGGGTAAACGTGATCTCAGATGCATGTTTTGCTTTGACGAAGGCGTGATCGGCGGAAGATGATCGCGAGGCTTTTGCATTCCAAAATTCAGGTTGCCAGAGGCATGTGGAAACCCAAGCCTGCTTGCTCTGCGTGACCTTCCGATAAGCCCCATCCCTCTTGAGAGATTCAACCGTGTACCTGTCGGTGATGCCTTCGGTGGAGTGTCCCAGCCAAATTCTAAGCAACACCTCCATCACACGTTGCTTCCCTCAAGTGAGTGATGCGAAAACGTCGAAAGGCATGAAACCCGCACTTCTCCCGGCCCATCTCTTGCAGGATTTTGGCAGGCTGCGCCGTAAGACATTGGAACGCGCTAATGGGCCCTTGGAACTCTGGAAAAGGTATCCCGATGTGCGAGTGCCAATGTGCTCACGAAGCATCGCGGCCGACGAAGAGTGAAGATCAACTTCACGGATAAGATTTCACCCATTGTTGTTTACCTCTCCTCGTTCGGGCCTCTCCCACTGTTGCGCTTTTGTTGTCCTGCCTACAATGGACACTGTATTGCGCAGGTCTGACAATACGTTCGTTAATAGCATCTGTTTCCACGGCTAGGCGGAGCATTGAGCCGCTTGCCCCAAAACTCTTCATTATCCAAAGCGGCTGATTAGCTTAAACAACACACACCAAACGCTGACGCTTCTTGGCGTATCCCCGAACTCCTAAATTCGAGTCAAAATTAGTGCCTGTATCCATGAATGGGGGAGACTCCATGCATGATGAGAAGTTCGAACCCGAAATACTCTGTGCCCTCTGCCATCAGCCTCTATCTCTGACAACAGCCGATACATGTAGTGATGAAGACGGCAAGCCCGTTCATCAAGAGTGTTACACGACCTGTGTCACGCAGAGGAATCCCATCAAGGTCCCCGAAAGCCCCTTTGTGGACCGCTCAACTTAAACAGCATCTTGTTCGGCCGCTTCCTGTTTCCAATGCTGCATCGACTGCTCCACAATCCGTAACAACTCTGCAACTTCCTTCCGCTGCTTGGCGCGCTTACGGCTGCCCATCACGATGGGGTGGTTCTTCCTGTAATACTTTTGCTGCGAAGGCACGCGCACGGGCCTCTTTCGTTCTCTTGCTCGCAGCGCGCTTCTTTGACCGCTCTTTTAAGCTTCGCCTGTTCCTCAGCGAGGCTTGCCAACTTCTCTTTGTAAGACACATTCATTGTTCAAAACCTCTCCGGGTTTCCCTACAAAACCAACGTCATTTCGGCTACATGCCTTGCTGTATTGCGTGCACAGTTCGAGCGTCATAAGCTTCGCCACTGTAGTTGCAGTAACGTGGAAATCGATCCCATCGACGAACGAATTAGAAAGCTTTGCACCAAGGCTGCCTCCACCCGGGGCGCTGAAGAAGTCGAGCGTGTTCTTTCAGAGATGCGCGCCGCTCTGAGGGAATACGCTCAATTCGTTCCGTACCACCCTACACACCCTCAACCACTCTCCAAAGACTCACCCTCCCTAGAGCAGCCACCCTCCCAAGCAAAGGCTGCAGACTGACCGGACGGAGCGCGCCACTCTGTCCGGTTTCATGTCCCTTCGTTAGCTCGTTGGATCAACTCCAGGTTGACTGTTCCAATCACGTACCGCTTAACTCGTCGGTGTCAATTCTGAAGAGGCCTGTTCGCAAGCTTGTTTGCTTGTAGGACAGGCAGACCTTGCCGCTTTGTTTCTCGGATAATCTCTTCCGCACGAATCACAATATTGTGGGTCTGCCGATCCTCTTCCGATAGGTTGTCAAGCATAGAACCCGTGGGCGTTGGTTTAGGAGTGGGATGACGCTCCACATATCTGCGACAATGCCTGCCGGTGTCTCGGATGCGGGCTGCGACGGCCCGGGCGGATGAAGGCGGCATAGGGCTGGGAGGCTTGCATAGCGCGCGCTATTTCTCGGACCTGTACCATTCTGAGTTGAGGTTGGATCTTCTGAGGGTAGACTTCCTCCTTCAACCAAGCGGGCAGGTTTGATGGCGACCGCTACGAGTTCGCGACCGCGTGGTCACTCAGGGTTTTGGAGCTGCGAGCTGGTTGGCAGCGCATCTTCGGGCATGAAAACCTGCAAGTGAGTGCGCGCACGTACTCCTCTGTCACCCGGATGGGCAATGCTGGATGCGGGCGACATGACTCTGCCATGTGGCGACCTAGTCTGTCCGACAGCAGGCGCATTCGGAGCCGCTACGCCTTGGGTCTGAGCCATACAAACCGCCGACAAGGCAACAGCGAAGGACATAAGAGCGGAAATTACACGAAACCTGTGAGCGTGCATGATGGAATTCTCCTGCCATCGTTGAGATTGTTCGCCGAGATACGCCCGCGAAAAGCGTCATCGGCCTCACCAGATATAACGAGATCTCGGGGGAGTTTGCTTTTCAGTGAAAAATTTTGTTGCGTGACGTCGTTGCCGCACCGGCAGGTGGTCACACTGCAATGATTCTTGGTCGGCACGCTAGGTCAGAGCCGTCATTGGTTGACTCGCCAATCTCCCACTATCGCATCGTCGAGAAACTCGGCGGCGGCGAGATGGGGTGGTGTAGGACGGGCAATAGACAAGATGATGGCCGGGCACGCCAGCACCCCAGCCTAATGAATCAACGCCTCAGCAAGTTCGCGCCACTCCCAAAGCGGTAATGCCTTAGTATCCGCGGACAACGCCTGAATGCAGACATGATCCGCGCCCGCAGTCTGATGGGCTTGCACCCGGCTTTGGATAGCCTTCGCATCGCCCCAGGCAACAATCGCATCAATCAGATGGTCGCTCCCGCCGTCCTTGATATCTTCTTCCGTAAAACCAAGCCGGAGGAAATTGTTGGTGTAATTCGGCAGGCCTAGGTAAACGTTAAGAAATCCGCGCGCAATTTGGCGTGCTTTGGTTGCATCAGTTTCCAGCACCACCGCTTGCTCAACGCACAGCAATGGGCCTGTGCCCATCAACTCTCGAGCCTGGGCAGTGTGTTCGGGCGGGACGTTATAAGAATGCGCTCCATCGCTGCGTTTTGCAGCCAACTCCAGCATTCTGGGACCTAGCGCCGCCAACACGCGGGAGGTTGCCGCAGGCGGCACACT
>JBKPEB010000033.1:0-11166 GCA_046728215.1 Acidobacteriota bacterium
CCGAGAGCGAGGATGACACAACAAAAGAGTAGACGTCCGACGCGACTCCCTGCACCGGTATGTCAAAAACCAGACGAGCATCGCCCGAGGCTGATACGAGCGGTAGCAGCCGAGCTGTCCAAATCGGCTGATTCTTTCCTCGGGCCTCAAGCATCACATCGAAGGGACCAGGACTACGGCCGGGGAGAGCAATTTCCACCACGATGCGTTGAGTGGAGGGATTGATCTCAATGTTTGGGATCTGAGTGCTATCACCGCGAGATCGATCCGACACCAAAGTCAAAGCAACCATCGACGCCTGCGATACCAGTGCTTCTTTTGCCACAGTTGCAGACCGTTCTCGCTCATGTGCAAGCTGGGCTTCAATTCTCGCTTGGTTCTTGCGAATGCCGGATATGTAAATCAAACCCACGACGGTAAGCACGAGCAATGCGGCGAGCTCCCCATAGGTCCTGAAATGAGAGCGCCCAAGATTGGCCGGCCTGTAATCAAATCTTGCCTGGGGAACATTTGCTGAGTCGAATGTCTCCCTGCGTGTACCGACCAAGTCCTGTCTCTGCTCGAAACGATGTCGCAAGAGTCGGACAAATCGCAATTTTTCTTTGCGTTCAGGTGGCCGCAGAAAATATCCATCGACAGCATCCTTGTCCGCAGGATCCAGCGTCCCGTCCAGGAAGTCTTCTATGATCTCTTCTTCGATTGATTCAACCATTTCCGACAAGTCATCATTAACACATATTTCGTGGCTCAATTGTTCTTCGAGTTCTTTCTTGTCATCAAGTCTGCCCAGCAAATACTCACGAACTAGAGCCCGGTCGGGAACATCGCTTTTCATTGCACGACCTCGTAACTTCTCAATTTAGTGATCGCCTGATACACGCAACCACACAGATGCGCAGTTCCTTGCGGATCCTGCACATCCTGATCCGCAATACATTTGTTCCACCTACCCCAGCGGCCAATCGCTTCCTAGCTTGAATCTTGTCTCGCCCCTGCCCTGCATGATATTGAACTATGATTTCGCGGTCTCCTGGCGACAGTTGAGTCAGGCAACGATCCAGACATTGCAGCTCCAGCTCGCGCACTTTTGGATCGGGGTGTTCTGAAGACGCCACGTCGGCATCGATGGCGACAGGCTTTCGCTCTCGCGCATCCTGGTACCAGACGTTTCTTGCTACGCCGTAGCAATAAGCAAGCGGGCTTGAGTACTGCGCACACAATTCAATTTTTCCAACCACAATGTCCACGGTTTTGTCGAAAAGGTTATCCGCGTCCGTGCAACCTTTATGAATGAAGAACCTAGTCAACTTCGTCCTGATCTGTTGATACTCTCGCACAGCCAGCTCGTCATCCTCCGACAGCCAACGAAGAAACCTACCGAAAGCTTCTGGAGTGAGCGTCCTCTTCTGCTCTTGTGCTGCCATAGGCGATCTACGAAAATGCAGCCCCATGAAGTGAATGTTCTATTTGTAGTCTCCCTGCAACACAAAAGCCGCCCAGTAGTAAGGGTTGGACCACTGCTCATCCCGGATCATCTCAAGCTGGGCACCACGCAGCGCCGATCCAGGGCCTTCTCCCTTTCTGATACGTGCATAAAGTCTTGACATGAGTGTGGCAGTTGCATCGTCATTCACCTTCCACAAGCTCGCGATGACACTCTTCGCGCCTGCATATAAGAAGCCGCGCGGTAAACCGATAATTCCCTCAGAATCGAGGTCTTTGCCCAATGCCGAGTCACAGGAACTGAGGACCACCAGATCGGCTGAAAGCTTTAATTTGTAAATGTCGCCCAAGCGTAAATAACCATCCTGTCTCCTGCCGTTCTTATCTACTAATGACAGAATCAGCCCTGACATTTCAGGATGGCGAGTGTCCACGACGCCGTGCGTTGCGAAGTGTACCAGACGAAAACGTGTGAGACCATCTCTGAGCACGTGGGCACGGCTCGCGTCGAAGTCCAGTGCAACTTGCACAGCTTGAGGATCTCCAGAACGAAGAACACTCGCAATTGCGTTAGCCTCGTCGCGTGAAGCCGGCAGTCTGGCAATGTACTGAGATCCCCCGATGTCGCTTAGGGCTCGGCTCAAACTGGCGGGGCGATCCTCATAGCTTCTCCTGGTGCCTGAACCACGCGTTAATACACGCCCGTCATCTGGTTCAAAAACCGGATCGGCAAAAATCGCGGCGATGGCTGTTGGTGGAGCTCGCTTGCCAGTCCCTTTTCGCAAAATCCCGAGTACCGACGCTGAGGGCAGAGCGTCGACTTCAAACTGATTCACGAGAAGATCTTTGCCTGTACCGGAGGAAGGAAGTGGAAGAGCAGCAAACGGAACATATTGCAGGGACTCGTCAGGCACGATAAGGATGCGCTTCGGCCCGGAAAGAGGGATCCCCTCAAGAAGCAATCGTGATAACTGCTGTGCATGGAATCGATATGCCCGATCCAATTTGCGGACTCGCGCCTGGTAGTCAACCGCGCTCTCTCCGCTTCTCAACTGTGGAGGGATGAGCGCCTTACGATAAGCATCGACTGATTCCCTGATTCGGCCTGATTTCGGCAGTTCGCGCGAGGTAACGTCGTGTTGGTCTACGATCCATACGTAACTTTTTTCATCGCCGAGAGCATATTCAAGCAGAACTGTGTCTTCGCTTCCAATCTCTGCCTGTACCTCCTCCAGCGTCAGGGTCGGCGCCACTGAGGGCGCTCCTTCTTTTGCATCGACAGTGCGAGGCTCGGTTGAATCAACCGGTTCCAATTGCCTTCGCAAGAGCTCATCGCAGGGGGCATCTTGATCTGATGTCGTAAGCAAGTCCAGGAGGGACCGTACCTTGCTTCTTTCGGAAGCCTCAAAGGCCTTCTTTGCGAAACCAAGTCCTGGCTGCTGTTGATCGAGCAACATCAGCACTTGTATGTAAAGTGCATAGTAGCGGTGCACAGAAGCGAAGTACAAAGCGCGTGTGTCAAAACGCGAGATACTGATTCTCTGGTGCTCGACTAGGTCGATTGTTTCCTCAATTGCTAGCCGCGAGTCTTCCAACCGATTCAACGCCCGATAAATCCAGGCTAACTCGTACTGTATCGTAGCTTTCTCTTCAATCTGGCCTGTCTTCCCGTTCAGAGCGCTCGCTCGTTCAAGTGATGCAATGGCTTCGGGATATCTCTTTAGAGTTGCCTGTAGGTGACCCATGCGGATGAGAGAGTCGGTCTCACCATAGATATGGTCCACCGCACGGTAGGCTTGGATTGAACGACGATAAAACATTTCGGCTTCGGTAAACTTGCCTTCTGCTTCGTAAGCACTTGCAATGTGCGCGAAGGCTGATGCCACATCTACAGGACTATTTGCCTTTCGTCCGAGACGCAAGGCCGCGAAATAGAGCGGCAGCAGTCTTTTGTAGCTTTTTGTAGCTGCCAAGGCTTCGCCCATCCCGTTAATTGCCCCCTGTTCTCCCAGCAAATCGTGGACAGCCGCAAAGGCAGCCCTCGCAGCCTGGTAATATTCCACGGATTTGTGCGGATCGCCTGTTGCGCGGTTTACGTATCCCAGCCCATTCAGCACACTCGCTTCGTCATCTCGATCACCTATGTCCCGGAACAGCGGTCGAGCTATAGCGTAATTGCAATGCGCGGTTTCAAATTCGCCCGTAAGGACAGCGAAGATTCCTAGGGCAGCACGCGCGCGGGCAACACCATAACGATTTTCAGCCAACAACGACAATCGTAAGCTCTCTCCGACGACTTGTAGAGCTGGCAGCCTTTCACCGCCTTGAAAGAGCGCGTGTGCCAGAATAAGGAGGGCTTGCGCCTCGCCATTGTCATCCTTTGCTGCGATGAAGAGGTCCCGGGCACGCCTGAGGCAGTCCGCGCTCGCCGAGTAATCACCCGCGGATCGGAGGACTTCTCCGCGCGCTTCCAGGGCCTCAGCCTGTGCTCTCTCACTCAGGTGTTCGCACACACTCGATGCCCGCCGTGAATAGTCGTCCGCAAGGGAGGAAGGCCCGGTGCTAGCATATGTTCGAGCGATACCGGCCAGGGCCCGACATCGCAACTCGGAGTCCTGTCCGAGTCTCAAAGACTCGCGATAGGACTGACGCGCGTTATCAAAGTCGCTGAGAATCAGATATATCTCACCGATCTGTAGCTGTGAGTCTGCCGCTTTGTTGTAGGAGTGGCCGGCAGCAAAGAGGCGCGAACTTTCTCGGAAGAACCTCGTTGCAGCCAACAGGTTCCCGGCGGTCTGCTTTTTGCGAAGGACCGCCGCTCTTTGCGCCGATTCTTCGGCCTTTCTCAGTACAGAGTGGTCGCCACGATCCAGGCGGGATGTGGCGACGGAACTCTGCTTGCGGCGCTCTGCCGAAGGTTCAACACTGTGGATTCGTTCCGCAACGCTGAACTGTCTAGCCCCATTCATCGCGGACGACCGGAAGAGAACGCACGCAAGCAGGGCTGCAATGATGTGCAATCTCATAGTCCCCCGATCCGCCAAAGCCCGTTGAGGAGCAGTTGCACATCAGTGGCTGTATCCCTCCACGAGGTCATGCTCCAGGTTTTAGCGCCAACCGTTCCAGCTCTTTGGTCAAATCTTCGTTCTGCTCTCGAGGTTGCCTGTTCTCCAAACTGCCCCAGCCCCCGCTGCTCAGTGCTGCCGATAGATTCTGAACGGCCTGCTCTGCGGAATAGTGCAAGTCCAGCTTGTAGGGAAACTCCCGCGCCAGAACAACAGACCATCCCTTCTTAATGAAAGCGCCCCAACCGTCATTCTTGAAAAAGGGCAAATGCTTAAAATCTGCCTCAAGCTCTTCAATTCTCCCACCGCGCGCCTTCAGCGTGTTGTCGCGTGTACCTTTCGTCAGCGGTAGGTTTAGGACTCCGGTTTCGGCGTCGCCCAGCAATCTTTGGGTTTGCTCTTTCGCGTTGTTTTCACGGGAGTAAGGGAAATATATAGAAACTCCGTGACAACCTTTTACATTTGGCCTCGTCACATTGGCGATAACGTTCTCTCTATTGTCGATCGCCTCTCGAACTTGCTCACACGCACTCTTCAATTGCCCGCAATATCCCTTGTTCTCATACTTGTTTTTGTCCAAACTATCGTGCAACTTCTCACAAAAGTCATAAAGATCCACGAACAAACCGAGGACGAAGTCGCGAGAGATCTTACGAGCATCGACGATTGCACTGCTAAGATCATTGTCTGCGATTGACTGCAGCAGGAGATCGGCGAGTTTACTCACTGGGTCCGTGATCTTTTCTAGGTTTTCCAAGTTGAGGCTCGAAAGCATGATCTCCTTGACCCCGTTGCTCTGCGTGACGCGATAGTCTCGGAAGGACTGAACATAGATCTCGGGGATCAACCTAGAAACATCTTTGGGATCCCCACCATGGCCTTTCAGCCTCTCCAGAATTCTTTGATAGGGGAAGCTCACGTCCGGCACTTCCTCCTGCGACGCAATCATGTACTGAACGTAGCCCTGAAGCGCGGTGGCCACTTCAACCATGCTCATAGAGCAGGCATCAAAAGCGACGAAATCGATTTTGTTCTTTTCGTCGAATTTGGTATTTTTCAGAGCACTCCTGAGTTTCGCGGGAGTCAGATATCTCTCTCCTTTTTTACCTGGATCTCGGTCCAGTAAGAGTTCCGTCCCGTGCCCCCACAGGATTAAACAATAGTGTCTATCTTTTGGCTTACTGAGTGGCGCGGACGCCCACTTCACGAATTTGGTTAAAGTGTTTGGATCCGCCATATTGACAGTGCCCTGGGGCTCTCCAACCTCGCTGAGTGGCTTCTCCTTGTTCTTGCCGTCAAAACGATATCGGGACGCCCCTCCGTTGCCGTCATTGGGATCGAATAGTGCGAATACTATATCTCCGTCGTCCGACGCCGCTCGTCGGAATTGGTTTAAGGAATCAATCGCGAAGTTCGCTAGAACATCGTCGGCCGAGATGTAAACCATGATGGTCCAGTTGTTAGTCATATAATCTCCTCGCTAATGGATTGAAATCCACGGCCTGGGCGGCACGGCTCTGGAGAACGGCAGGATCAGTTTCTGATTGACCGTTTCCGTGAGATCCGTTCGGTCCCATAAACTAAGTGACCCAACTCGGAAAACGTTTCAGCATTTTCGCAACGATGTTTGGCTGCGAAGCCGCTGCTAGTGATAAGCCGGATTTGCCCCGATTGAGGCTCGCCCACAAAAGTCGGTCCGAATCTTGCACCTTTGCCTTCCCAAAATCAATGAAAAGCTAAGGCAGGAGTTCCACCGCGCGGCAATCAATCCCTCTTCAACGAGTTCGGCTACAACTCACTGACTTCATTGCGGTTATCGAGATTCTCTAAGCGCATTCTCACCAATCAATCGATTCTCTATCCCCATTTCAGGACAGCTTCCCAAGGACTATGGAGCATCGTGGGACTGGGGAGCGGGCATGATTCATGGTGAGCAGGCCACGAGACCGGACACCAACGCATCAGCGATTGAAGCTCTATACAGCTGATCCGCAATACGCTGCTTTCCAAATGTGACACAGTTGAGCACTTGTGCTCGCAGCCACCGCGCAAAAGCCAACACCACTGTCGAGCATCGAAAAAGAGCGGCGCCTCTGGAGGTCGCTGGTAAAGGGAACTCGGCGGCCTACAAAAAAGACCTGAAATGTTTCCGATTTTTTTCCATAAGAAGCTAGAGAGGAGCCACGAATTCAATTTGGGCTTCTCTGGGGGAGCCTCAGGAGGGCAGACATGAAACGCAACTTTTTTGGAATTCTGACAATGGCTTTGTTGATCACCGTTCCACTCTCTGCACAGACTATAGCCAGGGTAACCGTTCCTTTCGACTTCACAGTCGGACAGACCCAAATGTCTGCTGGCACGTACGAAATCAATCCGCTTGCCCACGATGCCATCGTGGTCCGGGATACCAAAGAAGCAAAAAGTGCCCTGAGCGTCGTCCGCTCGGAGCGGAGTCGCAATGGCGACAGCGGGACGAAGCTGGTGTTCAACAGGTACGGCGATAAGTATTTCCTTTCACAGGTTTCGTGTGGATTCGGCGGAGGCGTTAAGCGGCTCCCTACTTCCAAACTGGAGAAGGAAGTACGAATCGCAAATAGCAATGTGACGCGAAAAGTTGTTGTCGCTGCAAAGTAAAGCGCCACTACAGCAGCGACGGCCCGGAGCTAACCGGCTCCGGGCTTTTCCCGGTGAATTATTTTCGCGGTCTTCATGCGGTGAGTACGAACAGCTCGTTATGTGTGCGGCGAAATACTTTTGGGAATTTCCTCGTAAGTCAATAAACGCATTGCCACCACGTCGAGAGGGAGCATTTTGCGGAGTCCCGCTCAGAAGATGAGATCTCAAGCAGAACCAGTATTAAGAACAATTTCGGTCGAAACCGAACGCTGTCAAAAGGGAGCAAGAAGCCAATGAAATTCTACGCCTTTGACGCACTGTATTTGCAGCGGCTTCGTTCTGGAGATCCTTGGACGGAGCAGCACTTCTTCGAGTATTTTAGCGCTCTCATCGAGCTCAAGCTCCGTCGCCGATTGCGTTCTCCTTCTGCGATCGAGGACGTTCGCCAGGAAACATTTGCCCGGACATGGGCGGCCCTGCGAAGCGAGCGAGGGATACGTCGGCCTGAACGTCTTGGGTCGTTTGTCAACTCCATTTGTAACAACGTATTGTTAGAGCACTATCGTCAGTCATCAAAAGAGAATTCGCCGTGCGACGATTCCATCAACAACATCGCCGACCCGGCCACGAGTGTTCCTGATGCGATTTCTAACCGAGAAATGCGGGAAAGGGTCCGTTACATCCTCAAGAGCTTGTCAGAAAAAGATCATTTTCTATTGGAGGCGGTTTTTCTAAACGAATCGGACAAGGACGAGATTTGTCAACACATCGGTGTGAATCGAGAGTATCTCAGGGTCCTGCTGTATCGCTGCAAGAAATCTTTCAGGAAGGTGTTTCTTAAGGAAAACGATGAGGAGCAGATCACGCCGGTAAGAAACTTAGCATGATTGGTACACCCATTGCCGAGCCACTCTCAAGACGAATTGCTCTACCCTTGTAGTCTCGAAGAGATGCTGGTAGTCAGTCGCCGTGCCGGAGTTATTCGATCCGTAACGCAGATAGAGAAGAATCAGCCCTAAAAGGAAAAGCAAGCGACAGACCGGGCCTCTAGGGATGTCGAGGCTGGAGGGCCCGTGCACTGCTATTGGGGATCATCTCCAACTCCATCAAGAGAACAGGAATCATGCCCTCGTTGTTAAAGCGGTCGAGGAAATCGCGCAACACAAACGGCTTGCCTGCGAGATCCTGCTGATGGCCATATTCCATGATGAGGCGGTCGGCGAGCAGCTTGCCGGTGATGTAGCAACTGCCATAGCCCGGCTGGCGCAGGTAAAGAAGCTGCTCGAATGCAGTAAGCGAATCCCCGGACTTGGCCCAGCCACGGGGCGTCCACTCAGCGTGAAATCGTCCCGCCTGCTCCAGCGTGAATTGATTGGCCTGCGCGTAGAGCGACGCGAGCCCACGCGCGGCGCGATTTGCCAGCATGATCCAGACCAGCTCGCGAGCACGTGGATTGTCGTCGTATAGACCTACCTGCATCATTAACTCTTCAAAGGCGGTGGCAAAACCCTCGGCGCGGTTGTCCCAGATATTGGAGAGTAGGGCTTGACGGCGAATCGGACTTGGATTCGGTTCGTCCCGCATTCGTCCCAGATCAATCCAGTGATAATCGTGGGAGAGAAGCAGCATGGGCTCGCGGTGTGTGACGCGGGTGAAGAAAACCCTCTGGTCCTCCGGAACGAAACTCCCGAGTTCTTCGGCGAGCGCCGACTTTATGTAAGCTTTATCGGGAATGATCTCATGTTTGATAAGAAAATCGACGAACTTATCCAGCCGACCATGCGCCATCTTGTCGAATGCAGCAGCATCAGTGGCGGGCTCCAGTGGTGGCAGGTTGCGGTTGTGGTGCTCCTCAAGGCGTAGGGATGCCTGCGCTCTCTCCAACTCGCGGCGTAGCAGAACGACCTCCTCGTCCCAGCTGTAGGGAATGAAGTGCACATTCTGCTGATACCAGGTGTAGTTCTCCTTACCCACTCCGGAAGGTCCCGTCTTGGTGGGGGCTAGTTTCTCCAGCCAAGCGACGAATTCATCGGTCGCCTTGCGGGCAGCGGTCACGGCGGCACGTAACTCCGGGCTGGTTCCGGTCAAGTCGGCCTTCTGGTGCTCGGCTAACGTGCGAACAGTGAGTGTGCCAGCTTCGAGTGAGGCCAGAGTGCGAGACTGATTACGAAGCTCCTCCTCGCCATAGACCCAAAGATCGCGCGCATTGCTTGCCTTTAAATTCTCCCTCGCCTCGGAAAGAAAAGCCGGAATCATGCCGATCTTTGTGGTCAGGTCTTTCTGGGCGTCGGCATCCAGGGGGAAGTGATAGTTGTAGAGTTCGATTTCGGGGTACGGGACAGGGCCTTCACGCCATGGAATATCACTCCGAGATGAGAAGACGTTTGCATAAAAAGCAGGATCGCGAGCCCAGGGACGGAGCACTCTAAAATTGAAATCGAGCCCGTTCATTTCGGCCCTGACCAGCTTGAAGTCGTTCTGCTGCTCAATAGGCCATGATCTAGGATCAATTGCATCCAGCCGCTTACGCCATTGTTGCAGGGCTGCGGCTTTGACCGCCATCGCCTTCGCACTGTAGTCGGGGACGTTATTCCTCATCACCGGATGCTCGAATTCCCGCCATTGCTGAAAAAGCTTAACCAACGCGAGATAATCATCCGGGCCCTTTGCAGCTTGGGCGGAAGAATTGTTCGCTGTTATGAGGAAGACGCCCGTGATGACCGTCGCGACGCAGAGGAGCCGCATTTTTGCCCTGCGAAGCCTGCGAGCGAGGTTGCTGCTCACATAGATCTCCTCGCTATAGAATGGAACGCCTCGGACCGGAACAAGCGAAAAGAACCTCTCAGCTTACGGCGCTGGCCTGAGCGCTGATTGATGCTAAAAGCCCGATGAATTTATCACGTTTTTGTCACGTCAGACCGTTTTCAGATCGCGCATCTCACTTTTGTGACATCCTTCAGGGCATCCGTAAGTCTCCCCGGTCGGAATCATCTGAACTAGCTCGAACTCAAGGAAGAACAACCTCAAAAGTCCAGTCGCAACGAGAGTTGTAGAATTCGCGGACCGGAACTGAGTGCAGGCGCTCCGAAGGCAGACGGGCCGGCATTGTTGGGCTCAGGACATGGAGTGCCTGCCGCGCCGCAAGACACATTTTCGGTGAGCAAGGACCCCTCATTTTGGGCGGAAGACGGGCAAACCAGAAGTCAAATTCCCAATTGCCGACTATCCGCTCGCTGAGAGGATGGGCATGCGCAGCGACGTTATATGCCACCGGACATTTCCGGTAACCGCGGGGTTGGCCATGCCATGCGAAACGGCTCATCCGGCTGTCATATGCCGGATTCGCCGGCTTGGTCGTGGGCAAAAAACTAGAGGCTTGCGGCGGCTCCGTCGGCGGCGATGACACATTCACGTGACTTGCTCCGGAAGCACTTACCGCCCGTTCGCGTCCTACGCAGCGGCAGGTCTTGCGCTGGTCCGGACTGCGCATGACCAACCGCTGCCAGCAATACCGCGGGAATCAGGCTAAGAGTTCTGCGCAAATTCATCATCCTTCCGCTCACCGCACATTCCGCGTCCAAACATTCACCAGTGGCAGGAAAGGCATCACCGTCTTCGCAGCTGCACGTTCTGAATCAACTCGCTCGGCAAGTGTGTTCAGGTCCCCGAGTTCCGCAAGGGATATGTTGTGTTGTTGGGCCTGTGGCAACATGTTGAAAAAAGCATCCAGCATAATTGCCCTCAAGTTGCTGTCACTCTCAAGCAAGACATCCATATGCATTCTCGGCGCCGGAAGCCTAAGCTCCAGTAGCAACCTGTACAAGTCGAATCCCATTTCCGGATTTCCGCCCGAACGCAACAATATTTCACGCGCCGTAAACGGAACTCTTGACCAAGTCGGCAGTCTGTCAACGAGTGCAAGCATCGGTGCAAAGGAAGGTTCCTGGAAGGCCAAGATTCCACCAGTCCTCACCAGCCTTATTAACGATCGCAGAACTGAAAGCGGGTCAGGGAGAAACATCAGGATCAGACGGCCCACGCA
>JBKPEB010000034.1:0-62809 GCA_046728215.1 Acidobacteriota bacterium
TCTGTTCCCGGCTCTTTCGTCTGCCGGTGCCTCACTAGCTGGACCATGCTCCGTTTCCACATCGCCGGGTGGGGCAGTGGCGCGGACCGGGCTTCGAATGATGCCGACGTTTCCACTGCTCCCCCTAAAATTCCGTAGGGCAGGATTTACTCCGCTACGGCTTCAAGGCCGGATCTATCAGACGACGCCTTCCCGTCGATTAGCGAGGTCTTCGCATCGTGCGGTTTGCATCCGTCCTTCGTGCCCATCGCTTGCCGATCCGAGTCCTCGTACTGAGCCGAGGGACCCAGCGCGCTTGGACACCTCCGTTCGAGCGTACTGCCGCTCTACCCCAGGGGTCCTCGCTCCGGATCGGGTTATAGTGTCCCGGTCCATCTTCACTTAATCGACCCCATCCGCCCCACTCGCAGGCACAACTCGACTTCGCCGCTTGGCAGCTTATACGAGATGTCTTCGCTGTGCATCAGGGCATGGGCTCCAATGCCTAGGCAAACCACGAGTGGTTCCGTGCTTTCGTTGGCATTCTGTGTCGACATGTTGTCCTCTGGGATCCCGGGAAGCTCATCGGCTGCTTGCACCCAGTTCCTTCACCAATGACGCTGGCCTTCGACCTAAACGGAAGGTCTCGGCACTTCCAATCTCCCACACTCCGATTCTCGTGAGAGGGTTCATATCGGGACTTACTTACGGTTCGCTTTCGCTACGACCTGTCGACTTGCTCGCCCCCCTTGTCGGAGCTGACCAGGTCTTCACCCAGCCGACCGGGGCTTTTACGTCCGGGCTTTCGACGGATTGGTCACCCGCACCGCCGCCGGATATAACTACAGAGGTAACTGGGCAAGCGCCCCTGTCGGCACTTTCACCCGCTAGAACACCAACTAGCATCGCTGCAACCGCTCATCGAACCGGACAGGCTTTTGTGTGACGCCGTCTGCAACTTCTGAACACAAACCTGGGGCTGCTAGATTCGTCGTCAATCCCCATGTCCTTCGTTGCTTCTTGCGTCCGTCTTTAACTGAGGCCCCTTCCCTCTGCCGGAGTTACCCGGTTTCCTCGGTACTACGGACCTCTCCGCGACCCCATACGGCCCGGCCTGTCTCTCGCGAGTTGCCGGTTGATCCCTACCGCGATCACCGCTGGGGCTTCCCGTGTTGCGTCTGGTCTCCTATGCGTACATGCCATCGCCATTACCCCGGCAGGTCCGAGAGAACTGATTCGCTCGCTACGGCTCCCTCGACATCGGCCTTCCCCAAATTTCGGGTGGGTCAGCTCCTGCATTATGGGTTTCGGGGCCTGCTCAGCGTTCACTCACGGTCGAAAATCCCGGCTACGGCATTGGCTTGCTGGGTACGGCATTGAGAAATTCCACCCGATAACCGAGCGTTCGGAGTTCTCTGATCATCTTGCTGGTGCGTTTTGCCTTGACCGTTGGCTCACCGCCGGACCGCGTTCTTCATAGCGAACACCTTTGCGGAGAATGAGCCAGATCAATCGACATAGGCGATGGGCAACAGCACCGATGGTTTGATTGTGGCCCAGGCGCGGCACGAGGCGGCGATACACAATTTCGAAAATGCTTCCTTTTGGTTTTGACTGCAGCATTGGCGGCTTGGTTGAGAAGACGCCGCATCTGTCGGTTACCTTGCGGGGAGCGATGACTGGAAGACTCGGCCGCACTTTCCTCGTCTCCAGGACAAACTCCTACCCAAGAGCAGAGATTCTTGTCGGAAGCAAACACGGCCGCATTGGTTCCTACCTCGGCAAGGATCTGTTGGGCGGAGTCAACGCCTAGACCGGGCTCTTGATCAGCCGGCGATAGACTGCGTGCAGCTCGGTGCACGCGCCGAGCGCGTCGCTTAACTGCGCCGGGCTGGCCCGTAAGCGGCGATCGGCTAAGCCGGCCAGAGCCTCCGGATTGGTTTCCCCGTCGGCGATCGTTTGCAACATGCGCCGTGCGCTAACACCCAACAGATCTGAGACTAGGCTGGATAACTTGAGGTGGGCCTCTTCCAGCAAAGCCTCCAACTGATTCTGTAACTGGACGCGAGCGCGCGTGAGCTGGTATCTACGGCGGGTGAGGGTGCGCCACAGGCGCTGTTCCCAATCCGGCACAAAACTTAACTTCAGCTCATCGGCTACCAGACGCTTCACCAGGCGCTCTGCGTCGCGAAAGTCTTTCTTCCGACCGCGTGGGCCACGATTCGATTGTGCCTGCGCCAGATGCAAGAGTCCCGAGGTTGCACCCGCGCCTTCTCGTTTCTGGCAAATCGGCTGCCAATATCGCTCCAGCGCTCCCCATACCGGCTTCCAGTAGAGTGCCGTAGATTCCATTACCACTTCCTCGACTTGGTGCTCCGCCAGCCATTGCGATAAGAAGCGAAGCTGCTCTGGGTTGGCCCCAAACCAACACCGCTCAAACTGGTACTCGCCATGCACTTCAACATCGCTTACTACTACCGCCAGCTTCTTTTTATGTACGTCGATTCCCGCTATGCGATACATACGTTCCTCCTGGCGGGAGCAGAGAGTGTGCCGCAACTTACGTGAACCACGGTCGCGGGCTATCGCTGCTCCCCACCAGGGGGAGTGCAACGCCCATTTATTCGCTCCACCATGCACGCTCCGGGTCAGACACGTTAACAGCTTCGGCTTATCCAGTGAGTGATCGACCTTACCACTCCCACCGGCCATTATTCTGCCCAATGCTCGTAGTGATTTTCATGAGTTTTCGCGGGCCTCTTAGGTCCCAGATGACACGTTACAACCTGCAGACTCGCCAAGTCGCCTTATGCGACCCTCTACACCGGAGGCCTCGACGGCTTTGTTACCTCCACCGCCGCTCCGATTGCTACCGGGTGGAGCGATCCAGTTCCCGGGCGGGTCTTCATCCCGCTGAGTCCAGCGCCTTTCACGGCGCACTGTTACGCCAACTATGGATCGAAGCGGATTAGGCACCGTTTCAATAAGTTTCCGTCCTGCATCCCGACTCGCCTCGCGGAAGGCGTTCTCCGAACTGTCAACCTCGTGGTACGCAGAATCGTCCAGAGTGATTCTGATTTTGTACAGGGGACCGAACTCAGCGAACATGACAACGTCCAGCAGTCCGAACGCAGCATACTGCCAACAGATCCCGTTTTCATTGATCGTTGTGGCGCTGTGCGCCATGCAGAGCTCATCCCATTTGTTTAAATCAACTACAGCCAAAAAGAGTAGGAAAGGGCAACATAGTTCCAGCTGCAGGCAGCTACCGCAACTTTGCGTACTCCGCCTTGGCTTCTTTCAGTATGGGAATATCGGGGTCGGCATCCTTCCAGAGAGTGAAGAACTCCTGGTAGGCGGCTTTTGCTTTTGCTGTGTCACCAGAAAGTGCGTAGGACCGCGCCAGTCCCAGGCGAGCGAGCGCACCGACAAAATAGTTGACGACTATGCCGCGGTGATCGATGAACTTCTGGAACTCGACCGCAGCGGCTGGCCCGTTACGTGCCATGAGCTGCGCTTCGCCACGCAGATAAGCAGGGTAAAGCGTACCCCACTGAAACTGAGGCGGCTGTCCTAACTCGTAGGGATTCGTGGCTTCAAGATCAATGAGCGCCTGCGAGGAATTATGCGCGCTGAGTTCGGCCGCGGCCCGGATCGCAGGCAGCCAGTAAATCTTCAGCATCGTGTCGGTGGGCTGAGCCCTCTCGAGTTCGTCGGCGATAGCGCGAGCGCGTGCCGCTTCGCCGGCGCGTGCGAGAGTAAGCGCCGACAATAGCTTGACGTCCCTTCCAGGAGACAGGCTGAGAGCTTTCACGACACCCTGTTTCGCGTCTGTGAGATTGCCGAATTCTGCTTCCCGCAGGGCGGAACTCACCTGGCGAAAAGCGCCGGTTTCCTTGGAATCGGAGCGAACTGCAGTATCCACTGCGCGCCGAGAATAATCACGGGCTTTCGCGAGACGTCCGAAATACGCTTCCGTATTCGACTGGGTGTCGAGCAGCAGATCTTCACTGCCGGGTTTCCCGGCAGCCCACTCCACTTGCCGTCGCATTTCAGCCGAGTCGCCCCGGAAAAAGGCCAGCAGGTACATTCCCCAGTGCAGCACCTCTCCCTCAAACTTGGCGGCTCGGGCCTGGTTGAGGGCTTTTTGGGCCTCATCGGGCTGGTTCAGAGCGAGGTGTATGCCCATGAGATTGAAATAGCCGACGACGTCCGGCTCCAGGCGCTGGCTCTCTTCGGTTTTGGCAAGAGCCTTCTCGTACTGACCCAACTCGGTATAGATGTAGCCGAGGTTTCCCGGCGGAATGGCGTCCAGCGGGTAGCTCTTGTTCCACAACTCGTAGACCTGGCTGGCCTGCTCGAGCTCTCCGGTCACGTAGCTGTAGTACAAGGCTTCGATGCGATATTTCTCCCGTTCGCTGACACGGGCGCGCAAATCGTAAGCTTTCCTGATGTTCTCCGCGGCCAGGCTGGGTTGCTGCAGGTTTCCGTATGTGAGTCCGAGGCTGCCATAGGCAACCGCGAAATTGGGATCAAGTTCGATGGCGCGCTTGTAGAAGGGGATCGATTCCGAATTGCCCTTGGTACGGAACGTGGTGATTCCCATGCTCAGGGCTTTCAGGGCTTCGAGTGACGACGTTGTGGCTTCCACCGGAACGTCGAATTTCTGGACCGTGGCCAACGACTCACCCAATTTGGCGCGAAGACTCGAAGCGCATTTCCCGAGCGACTTCAACACGTCGTCCTTGGCGGGCGCTTCTTCCTGTTCCTTGGCCAGAGTGTCGCCGCTGTTGCAACCGATGGCATCGATCCCGACCAGGTAATGCTCACCCAGCTTCGAGATTGAGCCCTGCAGGAACGCCTTGCTGCCGGTGCGGATGCAGAGTTCGCGGGCGACGTCGCGCGTAATCTTTTCAGTCGCGGGGCGGCTCATCAGGTGCAAGGTCTCTTCCAACCTGCGGTCGGAAACGAGATTCAGAAACGGTGATTGCCCCAACTGCACGGCCAGGGCCTGCTTAAGGGCCCCATCGAACACCGCGTCCCCGGTTGTGTTGTCGAAATCCGCGAGAACGATGGAATCCTTCTCCGTCAACGTGTTCGCCGCGGGCGTTGAACGGCGAAAGAGAAAAATGGCCACCACCGCTAGACCAGCATGACTGCCGGTATCACGAGCTTCCAGCCATTCAACCTGGCGGGAGCCGGTACTGCAGCGGGGGCGGTGCCGGATGAAGCGGGCGAAACTGCTGCTGATGAAGACGACACAGCGGACGCAACCCTTGAGGCGGGAAGGGAGTCATCATGGTTCGCCGGCATCATTCCCGAAGTTGCGGCGCCAGGACGCCGGGTTTCGTTGTCCCGCTTCAGGCGCTGCAATTCGGCCCGTATGTCAGAGGCGTGCTGATATCGGAGATTGCGATCCTTTTCCAGCGTGCGCGCGATGATGTCCTCGAGCTTCGGAGGCAGCGAGGGGTTGAGGCGAAGCGGCGGAATAGGATCGCGCTCGAGGATTTCGTTAAAGATGAGGGCGGATGTTTCCCCGCGGAAGGGAAGTGCGCCCGTGGCCATCTCGTAGAGCACGGATCCGAAAGAAAAAAGATCGGTGCGTGTGTCGAGGTCCTTGCCCCTGGCCTGCTCGGGCGACATATACGCGACCGTCCCCATGGTCGTTCCCGGGCTGGTCAGATGTGCGTCGCTGATGCCGGGTCTCGGTCGCGTCGCTGGCCGGCTGCGAGACTGACGGCGTGATCTTGGCCAGTCCAAAATCGAGCACCTTGGCGTGACCGCGGCGGGTGACAAAGATGTTCGCGGGCTTGATGTCCCGATGCACGATTCCCTGGGAGTGGGCGGCATCGAGAGCATCGGCGATCTCGATGGCGAGAGAGAAAAGACTATCTGTGTCGACGGGCTTGCCGCCAATGTGGCGCTTCAAAGTCACGCCATCCAGGAATTCCATGGCGATGAACGCCTGCCCGTCCTGCTCTCCGATGTCGTGAATGGTGCAGATGTTCGGGTGGTTCAGTGCGGAAGCGGCCTGCGCCTCTCGCTGGAAGCGGT
Source organism: Acidobacteriota bacterium (assembly GCA_046728215.1). Classification (GTDB taxonomy): domain Bacteria; phylum Acidobacteriota; class Terriglobia; order Terriglobales; family Acidobacteriaceae; genus Gp1-AA133. The sequence continues at coordinate 6,034 of JBKPEB010000034.1, forward strand.
TGAGGGCCTGCGGATCGCGCGCGACCTCATCGGGCAGGAATTTCAGAGCGACGAACCGACGCAACCGAGTGTCCTCGGCCTTGTAGACGACACCCATTCCCCCACCGCCCAGCCTTTCAACGATACGGTAGTGGGACATGGTTCGGCCAATCATGTAGTCGAGCAATGGTATGCGTGGTGCAAGTACAAGTCAATGAAAACCAGAGAGTTGGCGGTACCTCGAAGGATTGGTGGCGTAAGGTCTCCATTGCAACTCACTGACTGCGATTTCGCAAATCCCGCCCAAGACTACGGGTCTCTCGTGCAATCTCCAATGCCCCAGCACGGATAAGCTAAACCTAACCTGAGAATCGGTCACAGTTCTCTCGCTTCACACACGTCCTAGTTCACCTGAATCTTATCGCTGGAACCAGCCGAATAAAAGTCACACCGCCGGATAGCAGTTGAAATATGTATGGTCTGCCGCCGAACTGCAAGAAGAATTGGGTTTGACGAGAACAGTCTGCGAAAATGTATCCGGCCTCTGGCAGATCATTGCGCGGGCGCTACGACATCTTGGCCGATGGCGTGCGCCCGCAGGTCGATGAACAGCCGTCGTGGTATTTAGTGACCCTTGTCAGCGGCCAAAGCCGCAGTGCTTTTTACCTTTACGGCTCGGCTAAAGCCGAGCCCTTTCAAAGCGACAGATCTTTCGGAGTCTTTCCGCAGCCAGTGAAGCGTGCCCTTACCAAAACCAAAAGACAGCTTTCTGAGTCAGAGCGAACATTGCGATAGAAGGCCAAACGCGGGTGAGGGCGCCCGCGCTACACTCAGAACCGCAACTTAGATAAGCACGCATCGATCTCGCGCCTCATGCTTTTCCCCCTTTGCGTCGCATCGATCCAAGCGCAGGCATCCCTTCAGAACCGAATATCTCGTCTTTCCTGGTGCGGTGAGTCAATGATCATCCGACAACCAATGCCCGTGGTGCTCCTGCAGAACGCACGGACCTCCTGCAAAACGCAGTGGCACCAGCGACTTTCGTAACCGGCGAACAGTCGTGTAAGTGCCTTGTTATCAGTATCCATGATCTCCACCTCAATTTGGCCTTCACGTGCATATAGACATGATCTCCACCTCAATTTGGCCTTCACGTGCATATAGAGAGGATGCAGTCGGTCGCGGCACGCGTCGCACGCAGGGCGCAAAGAGCTGCGGGCGAGGAGGTTGTCATGTCGATACTGTTTGTCCTCCTGATCTTCCTGCTGGTGATGTCGATCAGCTACTTCCGCAGCCGCGGCGAGGTAGCGGCTGAGCAACCTGAAGTGTGGGCCGGGCCTCCGGTGCCGCGCCTGCAGCGCGAGTATGGCTTCTCCACTCCTGTAAGGATATTGCTTCCATCCCGGACATACCTGGGTGCTGAAGGAGGATGGCGAGAATGCGCGGGTGGGCGTCGACAGCTTCGCGACCAACCTGATCGGCAAGATTGATCGCATCGAGACGCTAGGCTCGAGCCGGTGGGTACGCCAGGGACAGAAGCTGGTGACTTTGTTTAGCGGCGACCAGTCGTTTGACCTGGTTTCACCGGTGGAAGGCGTCGTAATGGCGCTGAATAAGGAAGTGATCCAGGATCCAGGACTGATTGCGCGGGATCCGTATCAGAACGGATGGATTGCGATGGTGAAGGCGCCGGACCTTACGCTCAACAAGAAGAACCTGGTGCAGGGTGGCATGGTGGTGCCGTGGCTGCAGAACAGCGTGACCCGTCTGAATGGCATGGTTGCGCAGCTGGCGCCGACGATGGCGGCCGACGGGGGCGTGCCGATGCCGGGTTTGCTGATGCGGGTGACGGCGGAGCTACGGGAGAAACTGGCGAAGGAATTCTTGCTGGCGTAGTGGCGCAACGGCGGCGGGCGAGACGCCCTCCGGACTGCCGGCAAGATGCCGGCGCTACATCGATCGGCGGCGGTGGCCGCAGCAGGACGAAAGAGAACGTTATGGAACGCGCGAGAGCGATCCTGGTGGATATCACGAAGTGCATCGGGTGCCGGAGCTGCGAGCAAGCGTGCAAGGAAGTGCACGGTTTCCCGAAAGCGACGGAAGCCCAGCTTTCGCCAACAGCGCTGACCGTGATCGAAGAGCATGGCGACAAGTATGTACGACGGATGTGCATGCACTGTCAGGATCCGGCTTGCGCTTCGGCGTGCCTGGTGGGGACGCTAAAGAAAACGGCGGCGGGGCCGGTCACATACGACGGGGGGAAATGCATCGGATGTCGATACTGCCTGGTGGCTTGTCCGTTCAGCGTGCCGCGTTATGAATGGACGAAGCTGGTCCCCTATGTGAAGAAGTGCGATATGTGCGCGGCGCATCAGGCGCAGGGACAGCCGCCTGCGTGCGTGGAGGCTTGTCCGACGAGCGCGTCGATCGTGGGCTGGCGTGACGAGATTCTCGAAGAGGCGCAGCGGCGGGTGCTGCTAGATTCGAAGTACGTGAAGCGGATCTATGGGAGCGAAGAAGCGGGAGGCACATCGGTGTTCTTCATCTCGGACGTGCCGTTCGAAAAGCTGGGATTCCCGTTGGCGCCACGGCAAGCGATGCCAGCGTTTAGTGCGGCGGCGTTGGGCGATGTGCCGATGGTCGTTCTTGTTGGCGGGTCGTTGCTGGCGGGTTTGTATTGGATCACGGAACGACGGAACCAGGTTGCGCGGGAGGAGTCGCAGGTGCGTCCAGAAAGACCTTAACCGCAGAGGGCACAGAGCTGCACAGAGGAGCGCGCAGCACAATGCCAGCGAGATCCATTTTTGAACGAGCGAGACCGGTTTTGGAAGGAGCTGGGTTATGACTGGTACACGGGTTCCGAAAATCACGATGTGGCGAGGGATTGTGGCGGTGATCTTTGTGGCGGGACTATATGCGACTTATGCACGGTTCGCGCTGGGCTTCAGCCAGTCGACGCATCTGACGGATCCGCAGCCCTGGGGACTTTGGGTGGGGCTCGGGACGTTGTGCGGCGTGGGATTGTCGGCGGGCGGATTCGGAATTGCGGCGGCGGTGTATCTGCTCGGGTTCGAGCGCTACCGTCCGGTGCTGCGGACGGCGGTGCTGGTATCGTTTCTCGGTTACCTGAGTGTGATCGCGGGGATGATGTATGAACTCGGGCTGCCGTGGCGGATATGGCATCCGATTTTTATGTGGAACCGGCACTCGATGCTGTTCGAAGTGTCGTGGTGCGTGATGCTGTACTCGACCGTGCTCTCGTTGGACTTTTCTCCGGCGCTGGTGGAGAAGATTCCGTGGAAAGGTGTGCGCGAGTGGTATCTGAAGCAACAGCATCGAATCCTGATCGGGTTGGTGTTGGTGGGATGCGTGCTGTCGTCGCTGCACCAGTCGTTTCTTGGCGGGCTATATCTGTTGACCAAAGGCAAGCTGGATCCGCTCTGGTACACACCCTATCTGACCACGCTGTTTTATTTGTCGGCGATTCCCGCTGGGTTGGCAGTGACGGTGATGGCGTTGTATCTCTGCGTGCGGTCACTCAACGTGAAGCTCGATACGAGCATCCTGAGTGAACTGAGCCGGGTGATTGCGCCCATGCTGGGACTGTATGGAATCTTCCGGTTGGTGGACCTGTTCTCGCGGGATGCGCTGCCTTACCTGTTCCGCTGGCGGGAAGAGACGTTTTCGTTCTGGCTGGAGTTCGCGCTCCTCGTGGTCGCGCCGCTGGTGCTTTTGAACATGGAAAGGTCCGAAACAATCCACGACTGTTGTACTGGACTTGCAGCCTGGTGGTGATGGGATTCATGGCGAACCGGCTTAACGTCTCGATCACCGGGCTGCAAGCCAGCTCTGGAATCTACTACGTGCCGAAGTGGACGGAATTTGCGGCGACGTTGATGGTTTTGACGGCTGTCGTGATGGCGTTCCGGTATGCGGTGATTTATCTCGACATACTGCCGAAGAATCAGACGGCGCGGTGGATGGCGAAGGAAGGCGTGGCGTAGTTCGCTGGCCGTTACTTCGGAGGCCTGGGGCGTGCGATTTCCGGAATCGCATGCCCTTGAATTTTGCCCATGTGAAGTCGGGACAGGACGGCAATGGTGGCTGCCGTCGCATCATCTCCAGACGAGGGTCGTCACTGAATCCGACTGGAGTGATACCGGGGCTGAGAAATTTCCGGATTGCAGGCGAATGGCCCGCGCCGGTCCCGGGTTGGTCAGCACAACGACGCGACTGCCGTCGGTATTCTCCAACGCCACGTGTTGCAGGTCGGTGAGACCGGTGTCGGAGCGGAAGCGGCGCGCTCCCCGATGTATGTTTCTCGAATAGTGAGCGAGCGCCCAGTATTGACCGCTACGGGTGATTTCTTTCGTTTCCGAATGGATGGTCACCACGCCGCCGCAGGGAAAGGGACCGATGTTCGGATGCCCTTGCTCATCGAGAGCGAGATTCCAGGAAGTGATCGATCTGCACCAGTTGGTCAGGATCTGACTGAACGCTCCCGACCACTTGCACCAATCGGTGAGGTACGCAGGGTCGTTGATGTCGGGCCCGCCTTCGGTCCAGTGCATCTCCGTATCCGGGAAAGCATCGTGCACCTTGCTCATTACGTCGGGCGCACCAACGTAGCCGTGCCAAGCAACGGCATTGGCGTACTTCCGCAGATTGGGATCATCGAGCGTGCACACGGCGCGTCCCCACAAATTGTAGTTGTGATCGAGAACCCAAATCTTGACCGGCATGCCGCTGCTTTCGAGCAACGGCCCCAGGCGGTCGCGCACGAATTCGATCTCATACTCCTGCGGCCAGATGCAGGCCGGCATGTGGCCGTCCTGATCAGTATCAACTTCGTTCTGCGTAGTCAATGCCTGAATAGGAACGCCTTCGGCCGCGTAGGCCTGCAGAAACTTCAGATAATACTGCGCGTACGCGGGCAAATAGTGTCTCCGCATGGAACCGCCCAGCATGGTGTGGTTGAATTTCATCCAGCCGGGAGGACTCCATGGGGACGAGAACAGGAAGATGTCCGGATTGATTTTTCTGGCTTGCCGGAGGATGGGAAGAATGTATTCGCGATCATGCTCGATGGAAAACCTGGCAAGTTCGGGATCGGGTTCGCCCTCGTCATAGCTGTAGACTTTGGTCGAGTAGTCACTCGCGCCTACACAGACACGGCCGATGCTGAGACCCATCTCGGACGGATCGAACAATTCGTGGAAGAGCTTCTCTCTAGCCGAGGCAGAGAGTTGGTTGAAGGTATAGCAGGCGGCGTCAGTGAAGGCCCCTCCGAAGCCGAGCAGATCCTGAAATTTGGCGTTTGGATCGAGCTTGATCTCCGCTGGGGCAGTTCGCGACGCTGCACTCCAACTCAGTTTCGGGCCGGCCACGTATCGATCTTTCCCGGACGTAGTCCAAGTCGAGATTTGCGACGGGCGCGTGGCGTCGTCGTGCGGAAATTCGACCGCTGTGGAGCTTTTCGAAACCAAGCGTGGAAACAAGGTGGCTGCGGCTCCGGCGGTTGTGATTCCCAGAAACTTTCTACGCGTCGTTTTGTCAGTCATGGATTAGTTCCTCTTTTTGGTGACGCTGCTGCAGCAGGCCTTGGCACTCATCGGCCCTTTATCGATCGTGTGGATCGCGTAGAGCGAACTGCGCGCCAAGATGAACAACGTGTGACCGTCGGGTCCTCCGAACAGGAGTTGCGATGGCCGCTCCGGCACCTCCAGAGTGTCGATCCATTCTCCGGACGGACTGTAGACGTACACCTGACCGGCGGCGAGATAGACGTTTCCCTTTTCGTCCACGGTGACACTCTCACCGCCGCGCTCCACAAACAATTCTAGTTTCGAGACTGTGCCATCGGAGGAGACTTCTGCGATATAGGTTTTCTGCCCGGATTCATCGGAGACAAAGAACTTTTGCGCATCGGTCACCGGGGCTAATCCGAAAGCGCGCAGACTGTCGTTGAGTTTGGAGCCGTAGTAAAGTTCTCCGCTGACGAAGCCTTCGCCCGCGGGAAAGAAAGTGGTTCCATCGGGGGAGATGAATTGGTACGGGTTCGGCTTGATGATCGTGTCTTCGAAATCATTTTCATTTCGCCAATAATCGACGGGCAGCACGGCTCTAAAGCCGGGACGCGGCTGACTTGGAACTGCTTGCAAAGGGGTGACGTTGTCATCTCTGGAGTCCGGCCTGAAGCTGTACACACTTCCCTTGCCGGCATACGAAACCACGATCAAATTTCCCGCCTGGTCGAAAAAGAGCTGAACGGGATCGAGCGGATTGTCACGAACTCTTGAGAGCTGCCGATTGGCGGCGGACCAGCGATAGATCGTCTGCTGGTGGGCATCCACAAAATATAGATTGCCTACGTTATCAATGGCACCGCCGGAGATATTGAAAAAGCCCGTCGCAAGGCTTTCCGGTTTGCCACCCGCGAAGACTGCGGAGGAAGGCTTGGGCGAGACAGAGGACTGGCCGGAAATGGTGAGCCAGGCGAATTCGCGTTGCCGAACTGCAATGTTATGCGTCTGGTCGTACAGCGCATTGTCGAAGGAAACCTTGCTGTCGCTGTAGCAGTGGAGGTTGCGAAAGCGGATGTGCTTCGAGTTGGTGAGCGTGACGGCGTTGGGAAAGGGTTGGTAGCTGCTCACGACTCGATACATGTGGAGATTGGCGAACGTGATGTCGCTGGAATCGCGAATCTCGAGCGGCAGGGCGAAGCCGCCTTCGCCCCGCTCTTCTTCCGTCTGCAGCGCGTAGATTTCCCAGTTGGAAGCGTGATCGAGGACGACTTCGTTGCGCACGTGGTGCTCGCTCGAGAGCTGATAAATACGTCCGCCCACGGAAGTGTTCGAAATATATAAACCGGCTTGCGCGAACGTGCTGGGCGTCCAGATATCGAGGAAGGTCCCGCCTCCGGTGACCCATAAGCTGGGATACTGCCCGTCCCAGCGGCGATTCAGATCAGTGTCGGCGGTGTGAGTATTGTTGTAAATCTTCTCCCACACTCGGGCGTTCTCTTCGGCGGTGGCATTTGGATCAACCGTACCGTGTCCACCGAGAAATCGAACGTCGTTCATCAGGGAATGGCGGCCGGCCATCCACTTCGCCGCCACCGCTCGGGGATTGATTCCGTTTGTGTACAGACCGATGCCGGTCACAATGTTTGTGCCTTGGGAAGGAGTTTCGAGCAGCGGTTTCGGACTGCCTATTCCCTGAAAGGCAGGCGTGTTGTCCGCCAATAGAATTCGCGTGGTGCTGGGATGAAGTCCGATCAGAACTGTGTCAGGTTTCAGTTGGATGGTGTCGCTTACCAGGTACTGCCCGGTGGGCAGATAGATGGTGCGATGCTCCGCGATGACCTTCCTCAGAGCGGAAGTATCGTCCGTCTTGCCGTCACCCACGACGCCGAGGGTTCGCACGTTCACCCAAGTGTCCATTGGTGGCAAGTTGAGGATGTCGGATTCGACTGCTTCCGGCAGTGACTTGAGCGGGGACGTTTCGAACACAGTCTGCACTTTGGGAACCGTGCCCAAGTCGGCATAGTGCAGGCCGTGGGAGAAGGTATTGATCTGGTAGGTGCCGGACGGCGCCGCGATGCGCTTGCCGCTTGCTCGGAAGAGCGCGAACACCGCAACGTTCCGGCATGCCATGCCTTCCGCGTTGATTTCGGTGCGCGGATTGTTTTCATTGCTGATGATGATGGCCGGGCCAGTGACGTTTTCCATTCGGCCGTCTTTGAGCCAGAGTTCGTCAGAATATTTTTCGTCGATAGAAATGGCAGTGGGAACGTTCTTGAATTGCGGGCGGATCAGGGTGAGCCCGGCTTCGTGCTCGCGAATGGCCGCTTCGCGCTGATCTTGAAACGTAGCGTCGATGATGGTGAACTGCCATCCGGGTGAAGGCTTGCGAGTCCAGATGCCGTACTGGCCGCCATAGAAGTGAACGTCGTGCGCCACGTTGCCGCCGTCGTGAATGCCGGCAAGGCCGGATCCAATGTGAAAATCCATGTGGGCAAGGAAACAGTGTTGCGCGTAGTGAGCGCGCACGCCGACTGCACCGGGATTTCCCTCGGCGATTTCTATATCGATGTTGCTGATGGCTGAGTAGAAAGTTCCGGGATGCGCGTCGGGGGGAGGCTGCCCGTCGTGTGGACGCCCGCCCGTGAAGAAGATCATGTACGACGCGCCCTTCTGGAAACCCGGTGTATTGGCGGCGAGCACCAACGCGGGCCGGGTGGTTCCGTAACCGATCAGTCGAATTCCCGGCCAAATGTAAACGGTCTTGGTTACGCGGTAGCGGCCGGACGGAATGAAAACGATTCCCTGTCTGCTTTTCTCTTCGACGGTGTTGATGGCCGACTGCAGTGCCGCCGTATCGTCGGCGACACCGTCGGCCTTGACCGCAAAGTTTTCCGCGGTGAGGTAAACAGCTTTGCGATCGTCCAGACGGGCGGGAAAGTAGGAAGCAGCGAACAGCGGCGCAACCAAGAGCACGAGAACACCTGCAAGCAGTTCCTTCCTCATAGGCCTCAGTGACTGTTATAAATCGGGCGGAGAAAAATTCCGCGGACTGCGCTACATGGGATCCTCGTTCTCGTCCTTGGCCTGATCGCGGTGCAGGTCGCGATACACCTGGCGTAGTTTTTCTTTCATCTTGCGGTATTTCTGATACTCCTCAATCTCACGTTTGGCTTCCGCAGTACGTCCGGACTGCCGATAGATTGCGCTGAGCCGGTAGTGGGCGACGGCATTGGTTGGGTCTTGCCGCAACGCGGCTTGGAGTAGCGACTCCGCTTTCTGCGGCTCGTCACGCGACATGTAGACCTTTGCGAGGCCGAGGCTGGCGTCGGTGTCGGAGGGCTGCAGTTGCACCGCCTTGCTGTAGTGTTCGTAGGCCTTTGCCAGGTCGTTCTGCTGCAGCGCCATGTCGCCCAGGCGGCGCTCGGATTGGGCGTCGCGCGAATTAGCGGCGAGGGCTGCTTCATATTCTTTCTGCGCTTCCTGCGTGCCCTCGGGCGTGGACAACGTGCGTAGCATTTCAGCGAGTTCAAAGTGAATGCCGGGCAGGTTGGGATCGGCCTTCAGCGCGGCGCGGTAGTTCTCGATAGCCTGCGCGGTGTCGCCACGCTTGGCGAGTTCGTGGGCCATGGCCTGATGCATGCGAGCGGAATTGGGATCGACAACTGACAGGCTGAGCAGCGACTCGTCGGCCAGATCGGAGTAGATGCGGTACGCGGTGTAGAGGATCGTGCTGTCCTCCGGGTCGAGTTTGCGCAGCGTGGCTACTGTCGATCCCGCTTTGTCGAGTTCACCGGTCGCGGAGTAGAGTTCGATCAGTTCCATGCCCGCCTGTATCTGAATTTTCTTCTCCGTCACGTTGGGGAAGGCTTTTTCAAGATCGAGGCGGGCGGCTTGTGTGTCGGAAGTTCGGCGTTCCGCCATGCCGAGCAGGGCTTGCGTCTTCCACAGCTTGGGGCTGAGCTTCAATGCGGCGCGAAGTTGCGGGATCGCCTCCTGGTACGAGCCCAAAAAGAACAGGATCGCGCCGAGGTTGCCATGCGCGTTGACGTTGTTCGGATCGATGGCGAGAATCGCGCGCAATTCGGGCATGGCGAGATCGGGGCGGTTGTTCTGCAGGTACTCCCCCACTTTTTGGCTGTGAGCCTCAATTTCCTTTTCACGGTTCGACTTGGCTTGACACGTTCCCTGAACCACTCCGACCCACAGCAACAGGCAGCACAGGGCGGCCACTTCCACTTTTCGCATGAACACGATTGTACGGTGAGCGAAAGCCACAGACTGTGATGAACACCGGGCGAGCGAGAATGAGAGGGACATGTCATTCCCGCTCGCCGGCAGTCATCGATTAGAAGGTGATGCGAGCGCTCAGCTGGCCACTGCGTGGAGCGACTGCGACGCCACCACCTTGAGTTCCCGCATTGATTTCTCCGAAGTTGTCTCCGCCCAGCGTATGCCCAGGGAGACCAAGACTGGGGTGGTTAAAGACATTGACCCAATCGGAGCGCAATTGCAGGTGCACGCGCTCTCCGAATTCGAAGTTCTTGGCGAGAGAAAAGTTGAATACAACCAACCTAGGACCGCGAAGGGAGTTTCTGACCTCGTTTCCGAAGGCGAACGATCCTGCAGGAGCAGCAAACGCCGCCGTGTTGAACCACTCACTGGGATTCGGATTGCTCATATGGACGCTGCCTACAACGTTCGGGAACCAGTTACAGCCATTCGGGACGTCGCCGCCCGCCGCGGTTCCACCCACGTTGCCGCAGCCGGTGTACTTGGCGTTGTCGTTCGTAGCATTGATCACCGTAAAGGGATTTCCACTTTGGGCTATAAATGTTCCTGCCAGCCTCCACCCACCGACGATCTCGTTCATCAAGTTGCTGCTGTGAGCGTACAGCTTCCCTTTGCCGAAGGGTAGCTCATAGGAAGCATAGCCCTTGATCGCGTGGGTGATATCGAAGTTCGAGTTGCCATAGTTGGCGGAGGGGTCATTTCCGATTTGCCAATACTGTGTGCCGCCCCGACTGCCCCATCCGCCGGAGTCCTGGTCGTCGAGGAAGTGCGACCAAACGTAGTTGGCGCTGAATAGCAACCCGTTGGAGAAATGCTTGTTGAGCTGGAGTTGAAGCGCGTTGTAGTTCGAGATCGCGTTGTAGTTGTATCCGGTCAGGGAGCCCCACGCCGAGAATGGTCGCGCGGTTTGAAGGACACCGCCGTTCGCTACGCTGGCAGCGATGCCGGCTGCATCGGTGATCTGATTCACATCGGTGCCGAATTGGAGATGCATGGCATGGCTACCGACATATGCGACGGAAGCCGCATAATCATGACCCAGTTGGTGCTCCACGCTCAGCTGCCACTGGTTGATACGTCCGACGGGAACATCGTAGGGGACGTAGGTCTGATTGGAAGGCGAGGTAACATTCAGATACTGCGAGACATTCTTTGCGTTCGGAGAACCCTGCACATAGTTCAGCCTCGTGTTCGCCGTAGCTGCGTCGGATGATAGGAAAATAAGTGGGATTGGCCCGGTGCCGTGATTTACGTCCGTAGCATTACCGGTACTGGTCGTGAGCGCGCCAAACCCAATCCCGTTCCCATAGGTATCCTGGCTGAAATTGTACGAGTACATTCCAAAGCCGCCGCGGACAACAGTGTCGTTGCGTATGGACCAGGCGAAACCGACTCGTGGGAGGAAGATGTTGTAGATCGGCTTCTGCAAATGACTACGCCCGTTCTGGGGAGCAAACCAGAGCGACCCTAGAGTTCCGTTGAGCGCGCCGCAAGGGTCGCCGTTCTTATCGACACTGCATACAAGGGGAAGATTGGGATCAAATCCACCGAGGCTATTGTTGATCTCCGTAAAGCCAGTGGTGGCGACATAGCGCAATCCGAGATTCAGAGTGAGATTTGGGCGAACCTTGAAATCGTCCTGTACAAATAGTTGCGGACTTTTTAGACGGGCGTAGGACGTTTTCTGATTGGTCGCATTCCAGTTATCAACTCCACCCAAAATGAAGTCAGCCAATCCGGCGCCTGTGGTTCCGCCGGCGACACCGTTTTGTGCCGTATAGTTGCCCGAAAAGCTGAAGTTCCCAGCGGTAATATTTCCCCAAGGAGTGGTGTTGCCCTGTCCCATCAAGACCTCAACCCCAAAGTGCAGGATGTGCCGGCCGCGCACCAGGGTGAGAACATCCGACGGATCGTACAGGTGCTCGATATAGATCGCGTTCGTGCCAGGTGCCAGGCCCGAGCAGCACAGTCCGGCACCATTGATGTTGATCTGGGGAAAGACGTTGGCTTTCGCGTATTGCAGCCCGAGCGTGCCAGCAGCATCAAAACCGATCGTAAACGGAACAAACCAGTTGCCCTGCTTGGTGTAAGCCATGCGGAACTCGTTCACCAGGGTTGGGCTGATTTGCCAGGTATGAGTGAGTTGAACGTTGTAGCCGTCGATATCACCCGAGAAACAATTAATCGGACAAGGGAATGGGCCGCCCTTGTTCACGCCCGGATTGTCTTTCTGACTAATCGAAAAACTGAGATGGTGTTTCGAGTTCACATCGTAGTCGATGCGGCCGAAGTAACGAAGGTTCGGGTTGGGCGCTGACAAAACAGTTGTGAAATTGTTGGTCAGATCACCTGGCGCTCCAGAATTGGGCGACGGATAGTAGGTCAGAATTTTTGCTGCCACCGGATCAATGCGATCAGCTGGTATCGCATTTACTCCGGCAAGGTCGCCGGTGTTTTCGGCTGCGAACGATGTGCGCGTGCAGCCTGGGGTATTGCAGCTTGCCGGGTCATACAGCGTGGGAAATCCTGGAGCACTGAAATCGAACGCACCCGGGTGAGCGGTTCCCATGCCTCTTTCTGCTAATGTCGGCACGGTTCCGACTTTTGGGCTCCCAGCACCGTTGTTGTAGATCTTGTCGCGCACAAAGAAGAAAAACAGCTTGTTCTTGATAATCGGCCCACCAATCGACCCACCCCACTCGTGGTAGCGCAGGTATGGTGTGTCCGCCGGAGCGCCATTCACCCAGAATTTTGGGCGCGCATTCAGCATGTCGTTCTGCCAGTACTCATAGGCCGATCCGTGAAAGCCGTTGGTGCCGCTTTTGGTGATCTGATTGAAGACGGCGCCGCCGATTCCGTACTGGGCGGAGAACGAGGAAGTTGTGATCTGCACTTCCTGGACAGCCTCGAACAACGTGTTGTCGACGTTGTTGCTGACGGGCAACTGGACTACGCCCCCGTCTTGCAGATAGTTCGCGTAGTTGGGCAGGTTTCCGTTGATGGAGACGGCGTCGCCGGCGTTGTAGGCGCCGCTGCCTTCGGAGGCGGGAGCTGTCGGCGATCCGGTCGCACCGGGCAATAGCACGTTGAAGTTGGCCCAGTCGTTTCCTGTGATGCCGGCGCCAATTTGCGGCAACTCCTGAATCGTTTTCGATTCCATGATGGCGCCCAGGTGCGAGGTTTCGGTCTCGAGCAGCGGAGCGCCCTCGGCCTCGACCGTCACCGTTTCGGTGACTGCGCCGACCTCCAGGGCTGCATCCTGCGTGATGGTGTTGACCTGGAGGACGACCGGGGCGCGCACGAGTTTCTTGAATCCCTGCGCGGTGAACGTGATGTTATACGTTCCCGTGGGGGTCGAAACTGTGTCGTAGATACCGACTTCATTCGTGGTAAACGTCTTGGTCTCGCCCGTGTCGACGTTGGTGACCGTGACGGTTGCATTGGGAACGGCGGCGCCTGCTGCCGTAACCGTGCCGCGAATCTCGCCTGTGTTCCGGCTCTGTGAAAATGCGCATGTGAAGACGCAGAGGACGAAAAGGAATCCCAGTGTCGAGCGGATGTAGCACGTCATGGAGCTTCTCCTAGGCGAAATCGTCAGCGTGGACGAATTGTCAACGGCTTGTGAAGTGACTTCCGACTTGCGCGGGTCGGCGTTTTCGCAAACGAAGGTTGGCCGCGGCCATTACGCCGCGGGAAGTGTTGCCCCCACTGCAACTGCTACCCGAAATGACCCCTAGTACTTTTCTGCTATTGCTGATCGGTGGAGTGTATGTCGCACTCCCTCCCGCTTGTCAAGAAAAATAACGTTATTCTGACTAGACATGTACCTCCAGGAAGGATGGGCACCACGAAATCCAACAATAACGTTATTCTAATGGGCTAGCCAAGTAGACGGGATACATCCATCAAGCGGGGGACCGCTTAGAATAACGTTATTTTTCTGGTGCAGGAAATGCCTGTACCGCCATTGACGTTGCTGATATAAATCTGGGTTCGACGGAATTCCTCGACAACAGGTGATGCCAGTCGAAGGTACCGCGGCGAATGAAACCTTCGAAAAAGAAAGTCGATCTCGACGGCAAGCGGCCGGTCACGTTGCAGTCGGTGGCCGAACTGGTCGGGCTCACTGCGAGCACGGTCTCGGCCGTGCTGAACAGTTCCTCGGCGTCGCGTTCGGTCCCTCCTCACACCAAGAAGCGCATCCTGGCAGCGGCGCGTGCGCTGGACTACCGCCCCAATTTCTTCGCGCGCTCACTGCGCAGCAGGCGCACTTACATGGTGGGCATCATTCTGGAAGAGATCGGAGATGCGTACGGATCCCTCGTTATCAGCGGAATTGAACGTTATCTGCGCGAGAAAAATGTCTTTTTCCTCACGGTGGCACACCGGCATGACAAGAAACTGCTCGAGACTTATTCCGCGGTGCTCCGCGAGCGTGGTGTTGAGGGATTTATCACGGTCGATACGCTGCTGACCGAAGCGCCGCCCGTGCCCACAGTCGCAGTGGCAGGACATCGCCGCATCCACCGCGTGACGAATGTGGTCATCGATCATGGCCAAGCGGCCGTGCTCGCGCTAACCCACCTGCGGGAGTTAGGTCACGAGAGGATTGCGTTCATGCGTGGCTCGAAACTGAGCTCGGATTCCGAAGACCGATGGAACGCCATCTGTGAGGTTGCGGCCAAAATGGGCATACGAATCCGGCAGGAGCTGATCGTTGAGCTCGAGGGGGATGATCCCACTCCCAAGCTCGGCTACCCGTTTGCGAAGCAATTGCTGCAACGCAAGCAGCCGTTCACTGCGCTGTTCGCTTACAACGACATCTCTGCGATCGGCTCGATCTGCGCTTTCCAGGAGGCAGGCCGGCGAGTGCCGGAGGATATTTCGGTGATCGGGTTCGACGATATTCAGAGTGCCGCGTTTATCACTCCGCCACTGACCACAGTGCGACAGCCGCTCATTCGCATGGGTGAGATCGCAGCCGAGACTCTCCTCGGCGAAATTGAGGGACGCGTGAAATATGTCCCTGAAATTGCCATTGAACCGGAACTGGTAATCCGAAAGTCGACAGGACCGAGAGCAAGTAGTCCGCGTTAGGTCAGTTGGTGTCCAGTTTTTGGCGGTGCGCCCACAAGCCCAATCCCGGGTTTGGGATGAAATAAACATTTTCGCCGTCAATTTGGTTGTATCCCAGACGAAGCTTCCGGGGGCTGTACCGATCGACTGAGCTTCTTAAGTCTCCGTACTCAAAACCCACGCCTTCGATTTCTTGCTTGGTGAGTTCCCCAGGGCACCAACGAATCGTGAAGCGCCCCTCGGAGGATCCGTGGATGAGGTGTGCGGCCGCGCTCAGATCGGCGGCGAGATCGGAATTGTTCTCGACCGCCTGAAGAGTGGAAGGAGTGCCGCGATATCCATACTTGCGTATCAAGGCGTCGATGCCGCGATCCTCGCCAAAGGTGTTTACTCCGGGTCCGATGATGATGAGTTCTGCGCCGTCGGCGAGGGCCATGCGCGTGCGATAGATCGCTTTGTTGCCGAGCCACGTGCTGTGGAATTCAAGCGGATCGAGATATACGACGGCTTTCTGGATAGGCGTGTCCATTGCCTCTACATTCACGGTAAGGCTCAACTCTGCGGCCCGATGAAAGCATTCCACGTCATCGCCGATGTACAAGCCGCGTACGGTTAAGCGGCCGTCCGCCTTGCGGCCGATCACGGTTAGAACATAGACGATAGGGAAATTTCCGAGGAAATGGTCGGCCGCGTAATTCAGGACACGGCGCACGGGATTTTCCGCACGACCCATGATGCGTTCCATCCCGTACACCGCTCCCAGATAGTGGCTGCGGTTGATTCCCTGCGGACCGCCGGTACCCACCAGGATATTTTTATTGTAATTGGCCATGCCAATGACTTCGTGAGGCACGACCTGGCCGATGGAGAGAATGAGGTCGAAGTCGCCATGCACCATCAGGCGGTTCACCTGTGCGGGCCATGCGTAGTTGAGTTTGCCCTCGGATTGCGCGCAAATGAATTCCGGCGGGACTTCTCCCAAGGTCTCCACGTCCGTTCGCCAATGGTGGACGCGAAAAAGCTCGAGCGGTATGGATCCGAACATTCGTTGAAGTTGCTCGGGTCGCATGGCAGCGTGCGTTCCGAGCGCGGGGAGCACGGCCCGAAGACGGTCGCGATAGTGTTCCCAGGCAAAGCGTGTGAGTTCACCTGCACGCGAATGTATGCGGCTGTGGTCCGGCGGCACGACGAGGACAGACTTGCGTTCGCCGAGCTTGGGAAGCGTCTCCCAGAGAAGGGCCCGCAATTTCTCGGGCGACAAATCTGTTTCCGGACTGCCGATACTGCAATAGAGGCTCATACGACGTGCACCTGGAATCAATTCCCTTCTTACAGCCGATACGCCCTCTTGGCTAAGCCATAGGCAAGATCGTGCGCAAGTTCCGATGCTTCTTCTTCTCTCAACTGATGTTCGATCACGAGGGCAGCAAGGAACGAGCAGTCCATGCGGCGCGCAAGATCATGCCGCGCAGGGATGGACAAAAAGGCCCGCGTGTCGTCGTTGAAGCCGACCGTATTGTAGAACCCGGCCGTCTCGGTTACGGAACGGCGAAACCGCATCATGCCCTCCGGACTGTCGTGAAACCACCAGGGCGGTCCCAGGCGCAAGCAGGGATAATGGCCAGCGAGGGGCGCGAGCTCGCGGCTATAGGTGGATTCGTCGAGCGTGAAGAGGATGATCGTCAGTCTGCTCTCGTTGCCGAACAAGTCGAGCAAGGGGCGGAGGCCATCCACATAGTTGGTCGGTGTGGGGATGTCGGCACCGGCGTCAGGGCCGTAGCGCTCGTACAATCCGCGATTATGATTGCGCGCGCTCCCCGGATGAATCTGCATGACGAGGCCATCGTCGAGACTCATGCGCGCCATTTCCGTCAACATCTGCGCACGAAACATTTCTTTTTGCTGAGTATCCGCTTTGCCGGAAATGATTCGCGAAAATAAATTCGAGGCATCGGCGTCCGAGAGGTTTTCGGTCCTCGCCGTGGGATGGCCGTGATCCGTGGCAGTGCAGCCGAGTTCGCGAAAGCGCAAGCGCGTAGACCTCAGGGCATTCAGGTATCCCTTCCAGGAAGCGGTATCCTCCCGCGTCATGAGCCCGAGTGCGGCAAGGTTCTCGACAAAGGCACAGGTTTCGGGATCCACCACGGGGTCGGGTCGGAAGGTCGGCAGAATTCTCGCGTTCCAACTCGACTCCCGGATGGCCTTGTGATGATTGAGCGAATCAAGCGGCGAATCGGTTGTGGCGAGCACCTCAATATGAAAGCGCTCGTAAAGGGCACGGGGGAGCAACTCGGCGGTCCGAAGGGCGGCGGAGATGACGTCGAAATAGAAATCAGCCGTATCTTGGGATAAGAGTACTTCGATGCGGAAGAGTTCCTGGAATACATAATCCAGCCACATGCGCGTGGGTGTTCCCCGAAACAAATGATAATTGGCGGCGAAGACGCGCCACACTTTTCGTGGGTCGCTCGTTTCGCGGGGACCAAGCTCGAGTTCATCAAACGAAATACCCTGGCTATAAAGCATCCGGCAAATATAGTGATCTGCCTGGACGATGAGTTGTGCCGGATCGGAAAAAGGATTGTTCTCCGCAAACCATGCTGCCTGCGTATGCCCGTGAGGACTGATCAGCGGCAACGCACGCACGAGCTCGTACAGATTACGGGCAACTCTTCGAGTTGCAGGATCCGCAGGGAACAGACGGTCAGTGTGTGCCAGCATGATGTTGTTATCGATTCGCGGCCAACCTTAACATGTCGACTGCGGATGGCTACTCTTATCAGGATACACAGGCAACAGCACATGTTTCGAGGGGGGTGCAGGACGTTGAAAACGGAGAAGGGAAAAACCGATTTCGGTTCTCACCTTGGGGGGCAGGCGTGATAGAAGGTAAGACCTAAGTTCTGAACACGGAGGAGCGTGAGCATGGAATTCACGCGTCGCAGCCTGCTTGCCAGTTTGGGTTTGGCCGGGCTCCATACTTTGATGCCACTTTCCCCAACGTGGGCAACGAGCGAATGTCTCTTTAGAGTCGCAGTCATCAATGATGAAATCACGCAGGACTTCGAAAAGGCCTGTCAAATCGTGGCTGGCGATTTCAAATTGCAGTGGATCGAAATACGATCCATGTGGGACAAAAACGTCACCGAGCTCAACGACAAGGAAATCGCGGACGCAGTGAAAATTCTCAAGTCGCACAAGCTGCGCGTCACCGATATCGCGAGTCCGCTCTTCAAGACCGACTGGCCGGGGGCTCCGCGCTCGCCGAAAAGCGAGACGCGCGACCAGTTCCATGCCAATTTTGACGCCAATGCGCAGGATAAGCTGTTAGAACATTGCATTTCCCTCGCCACAATGTTTGAGACTGACAGAATTCGCTGCTTCGACTACTGGCGACTGGATGATGTCAAACCGTATCGAGCCGCCATCAACCGCAAACTGCAGCAAGCGGCCGAGCGCTGTGCGAAGGAACACTTGATCTTGCTGCTCGAGAACGAGATGTCCTGCAACACCGCAACCGGGGAAGAATCAGCGGAGCTACTGCAAGCGATTCCGAACGAGAATTTCATGCTCAACTGGGACCCGGGAAACGCCGCGGCAATTACCGGGACATCCTATGCAAAAGGGTATGCAGTGCTTCCTAAGGAGCGCATCGGACACTGCCACTGCAAGGATGTCGTGCGCAAAGCCGACCATAAATACGATTGGGCTCCGGTGGGTGGTGGGATCGTGGATTGGGCGAACCAACTGAAGGCGCTGCAGCGGGACGGATTCCGCTACGGGCTCAGCCTGGAGACGCACTGGCGAGGTGCGGGATCTCCGGAAGCTTCGACTCGTGCGAGCATGGCGGGACTGAAGAAAGCGCTCGAGACAGCAAACATCAACTGCTGATTCGAGGGAATCTGGCCAGCGATGGGCTGGAGCGATTTCCAAAGGAGGAGCGATGCCTACACGGCGCGAATTTATCGATGCACTTGCGGTCAGCGCGGCTGGCGCTGCTTTCGCAAGCACAGCGAAGAGTTACGCACAGATCTCGGGGGCGAATGATCGCGTCAACTTCGCGATCATCGGCTTGAACAGTCGTGGCTACGCGCACTTGGCGGGAATCAAGGCCAATAAGAGTACCGCGCGCGTATCCCACGTGTGCGATGTGGACAGCAACATCCTCACGAAGTTCGCGGCATCAACCGAGAAAGAGATGGGCGAGTCTTGCAAAACAGTGAAAGATTTTCGCGCCGTTCTTGACCTGAAAGATGTGGACGCTATCACAATTGCAAGCCCCGATCACTGGCATGCTCCGATGGCGATCTCCGGCTTGCAAGCTGGCAAGCACGTCTACGTGGAGAAGCCTTGCAGCCACAATCCGGCGGAAGGCGAGATGCTGGTACGGGCGCAACAGAAACATGGCAAGCTCGTGCAGATGGGCACGCAACAACGCTCATCGCCGCACACCATCGAGATCATCCAGAAAATCCGGAACGGCATCATTGGCCGCCCCTACTTCGCGAAGGCCTGGTACATCAATGTACGGAAGTCGATGGGCACAGGAAAGGAAGCGCCGGTGCCGGCGCAATTGGATTGGGAACTGTGGCAAGGGCCAGCACCACGGCGTCCTTATAAGGACAACGTTCATCCGTACAACTGGCACTGGCTGCGAATCTACGGCACCGGCGAAGCCCTGAACAACGGCACACATGAGGTCGACGTCTGCCGTTGGGCGCTCGGTGTGGACTATCCAAAGCGGATCGCGGCGTCGGGCGGAAGATATCACTTTAAAGATGACTGGCAGTTTTACGACACCCTTGTCACCAGCTTTGAATATGAGGATGCGATCATCAGCTGGGAGGGGAAAAGCTGTCAGGGCATGAAGTACTATGACCGGGACCGCGGTTCCACCATTATGGGCACCACCGGCGCGGTGCTCGTCGATCGCGACGGATACGAGGTGTACGACCTCGCAGGCAAAAAGACAAACGAATTTAAGGCAGGGAGCAAGACATCGTCGGCGGACCTGCTGGGCCGCGATACGATGACGGACGCCCACTTCGCCAACTTCATAGGCGGCATCCGCAAAGGCGATAAGCTCAATGCCCCCATCGCTGACGGTAACATCAGCGTCACCATGCTGCAGCTTTCGAACGTTGCTTGGGAAGTGAATCGCGAACTAAATCTCGATGCTACGAATGCGCACATTCAGAACGATACCGAAGCAATGAAGCGCTGGGGGCGAGAGTACGAGAAGGGTTGGGAACCAGGCATTTGACCGGCAATGCGGAACCTGGATCAAAGATTTGCGAAATTCCGTTCGAGCGAGCAACAGGTTTTGGGAAAAACACTCCGATGACTATCCGTATCGGCCTGATTGGCTCTGGCAATATCAGCGAGACACACCTCCGCGCGGCGCGCGAGATTTCCGGAGTTGAAGTCGCGGCGGTCTATGGCAGGAACAGCGACCGTGTCGCTTCCCTGTGTCAACGATATGGGGGGCGCCCCTTTCAGGAATTCGATCGGTTTCTTGCGCATCGCCCAATGGACCTCGTCGTGATCGGTACTCCCTCGGGACTGCATGCAACGCAGGGCATTGAAGCGGCCCGTCGCGGCCTGCATGTGCTAACCGAAAAGCCCATGGACATCAGCACGGAGCGCGCCGACGCATTGATCCAGGCAACCGAAAAGGCAGGTGTGAAGCTGGGAATAATCTTTCAAGATCGATTGAAACCCGACATCCTCCGTCTTCGAGAAATGATTCGCGGCGGGCAGTTGGGTAAGGTCTTGCTGGTCGATGCGCGCGTGAAATGGTACCGCCCCCCCGAATACTACAGCGGATCTGGATGGCGAGGGACCTTCTCGCTCGATGGAGGTGGCGCGCTGATCAACCAGGGCGTGCACACGGTTGACCTGCTCCTATGGCTGCTCGGTGACGTGAAGTCTCTGCAGGCTCGATCGCGGACATTGCTGCACGCGATCGAAGTGGAAGATACCTGCGCCACCATACTGGAATTCGCCGGCGGCCCACTCTGCACGTTGCAGGCAACCACAGCGGCTTACCCGGGATTTCCGCGCCGGGTCGAAATCACCGGTTCAGAAGGCACGGTCGTTCTCGAGGACGATCGCATCGTGTCCGCACAATTGAAGAAGTCTACTGGTGATCTTGTACACAGCACCTCCGTGAAAGACGAAGGAGCTTCGTCACACGTTGTATCAGATCTTGGCGGACATCGCGCCATCCTCGTGGATTTCATTCGGGCAATCGAAACGAATGGCACTCCCGCCTGCAACGGGCAGGAAGGACGCAGAAGCATCGCGCTGATCGAAAGCATCTATCGAGCCAGCCGGGACCTCGAATGCGTTTGCACGACCACCGCCTGATGAACGCGCCTTACTCCGTTTGCCTGAGAAGTTGTCGAAAGAGGGACGGGTGCAAGTGAATCCTGAAGGGACCGATGGTCTGCGCTCAAAGGGTGATACTTCAGCACACGCCGACCAGCCGCACGCTACTCACAGCGCCTGGTCTGGACACTTCCGGTGGGTCATCTGTGGTCTGCTTCTCTTTGGTGTAACAAAGAACTACATGGACCGCCAGGTCCTCGGCGTTCTCAAAACAACCCTGCAGCAGGAACTCGGCTGGAACGAAATCGACTACAGCAATCTGGTATTTGCATTTCAAGCCGCCTACGCTTTGGGAATGCTGGCTGTTGGACGACTGGTGGACCGGCTTGGGGCCAGGACGGGGTACGCCGTGGCCATGGTTTTCTGGAGTCTCGCCTCAATTGGCCACGCGATCGCTACATCGCTGGGGAGTTTTATCGTCGCCCGTTCGGCACTGGGTTTTTGGGAGGCAGGCGTTTTCCCGGCAAGCATCAAAGCCGTCGCAGACTGGTTTCCGAAGAAGGAGCGCGCCTTGGCCACCGGCATTTTCAATGCCGGAACGAGTGCCGGCGCCATGGCCACTCCGCTCATCGTTCCCTGGATCACGATTCATTGGGGTTGGCGCTGGGCATTCGTTTCGATCGGCGCGTTGGGAATCGTGTGGCTTGCGTTATGGCTACTTCTTTACCGCAAGCCCGAGGCGCACCCGCGTCTCTCAAAAGCAGAACTGGAATACATCACCAGCGACCGGCAGCAACCACTGGGTAGGGTGCGGTGGAGCAAACTGCTCGCACTTCGCCAGACATGGGCTTTCGCGATCGGCAAGTTCATGCTCGATCCCATCTGGTGGTTCTACCTCTTCTGGGTTCCGGACTTTCTGCAGCGCAGGCACGGATTGGCTTTGATGAAGATTGGCGTGCCGGTCGTGATGATCTACCTCATCTCCGACGTCGGCAGCATCGGTGGAGGCTCGCTCTCCTCGTGGATGATTCACCGCGGCAATAGCGTGAATCGAGCCCGTAAGACTGCCATGTTGGTCTCGGCATTCGGAGTCGTTCCAATCGTGTTTGCCTATCGGGCGGAAAGCCTGTGGCTGGTGGTATTGCTGATCGGTATGGCGGCTGCCGGGCACCAAGGTTTCTCCGCCAATTTGTTTACGATGGCGTCGGATTTATTTCCAGCGCAGGCGGTAGCTTCCGTGGTGGGAATCGGAGGCATGGCGGGCGCGGTGGGTGGAATGCTCATCGCAAAGATCGTCGGTTACGTGCTGCAGTGGACGGGAAGCTACCGGATCCCTTTCTTGATTGCCGGATCATCGTATCTTGTAGCGCTTGTGGCGATTCATCTCCTGACGCCCCACTTCGAACCTGCAAAGCTCTGATCAGAACGCGCTGATTGGCACTCTTTTGGCACTGGAAGTTGCCGGTCGCTCGTGACGGGATGAGCATCCTTGCGTAGCATGTGTTACAGATGTAACATATGATGCTGTGTCTATAACGAACGATAAGAAATCCTCGATCCCCTGGGTCTTGCTGATGTTTAGTCTCCCGGCAAAGCAGGCGAGTCGGCGCGTAGAGGTTTGGCGGAAGTTGAAGCGTTACGGAGCACTCTCGCTGCACAGTGGTGGGCAGTTGCTCCCCCATACTCCTCAATCTCTTGAGAACTTCGAATGGCTAGCCGCGTCAATTCGAAAATCCGAAGGACAGGCGTCCGTCGTTCACGTTCACTCGGTGGATGACTGTCCTGACGAGGAACTAAAGCGACGCTTTATCGATGCTCGTTCTGGAGATTACGAGAAAGTGTTGTCGGAGCTAAAGAAGATTTTGAAAGCGCGCATTCGGCCTGCCGGTAGCCTTGCACGAATTCGCAAACGTTTTGGGGAGATTTCCGCGATCGATTTTTTTAACAGTCCTCTCAGGAGTCGAGTCGAAGCCATGCTAGCCCAAGCTGACAAACCTGAGTCCACGATATCGACAGTTCAACGAGGCATCCAACGCATCAAGAAAGAGCATTCGAACCGCACCTGGATCACCCGGCCCCGCCCCGGCATCGACCGCGTTTCGTCTGCATGGCTGATTACCCGCTTCATCGACAAGAATGCCAAATTCATTTTCGATGACGATCCCCGCCGGCATCCCAGAGCGGTTCCCTTTGACATGTTCCAAGGTAATGGATTCGGACATCGCGGAGACGACTGCACGTTTGAAACCTTGTGCAAGGAATTCGGCATTCGTGATCCCAAAGTCCGCGCGATTGGACAGATCGTTCACGACGCCGATCTCGACGACGAGAAGTTCGGACGAGTCGAGGGAACCGGGTTAGATCGCGTGATGGTGGGATGGGCGCAGCAAGATGTCAGCGACGACGAGTTGCTGCGACGCGGTGTCCAACTAATCGAAGGCCTGTACAGCAGTCAACGGTGAAGGGCGAGGGATTCAGATGTCACGTCTGCTCTTGATCAGCAACTCCACTCTTCACGGTAGCGGATACCTTGATCATGCTGAGACTGCGATCAGGGATTTTGTGGGCAGCCGCGTCCGTGTCGCCTTCATTCCATACGCGCTTTTCGACCGCCGGGCGTATACGGCCGAAGTGGAGAGGCGCCTTCGTGCGATGGGCTTCTCATTTACGTCCGTTCACGACGTTTCCAATCCCGCGCGCTCGATCGAGCAGGCCGAAGTTATTTTTGTCGGCGGCGGAAACACATTCAGACTGTTGCACGGGCTTCAACATAACCAGTTAATTGACCCGATCCGCCAAGCGGTTCGGGCTGGAACGCCTTACATCGGTTCCAGCGCCGGTTCGATTGTTGCGTGTCCCAGCCTGAAGACTACGAGAGATATGCCGGTCATCCAACCCGTCAGCTTTGAGGCTCTCGCGCTAGTCCGCTTCCAGATCAGTCCACACTACCTCGATCCCGATCCGTCCTCGACCCACATGGGTGAAACTCAGGAGCAGCGCATCCTGCAGTTTCTTGAGGAGAACGAGGAACCCGTTATCGGACTGCGCGAAGGTTCCATTCTTCGCGTGGAAAACGACACGGTGACCCTGATGGGTCCGCACTCGGCCCGCGTCTTCCGGCATGGTTTGCAACCGCTCGAGATTTCTTCGGCCGACAACCTCCAGGAGGCGTTGACTGCGCCATCGATGGCAGGTTTCGTCGTATGAAATCGGAGCACATCTTGTTCCTTTCGGCTCGCGATGTTCGCGAGTTGCTATCCATGGACGAATGCATTGCAGCGGTGGAACGAGCGTTTCTCTTGTACGGTCAGGGACAAACGCAGCCACCGGCTGTGCTGGGACTTCACGTCCGCGACGGCGGGTTTCATATCAAGGCGGGGGTGCTTCCCCTCAGGAGAAAGTATTTCGCGGCCAAGGTGAACGCCAACTTTCCGGACAATCGCGCGCGACTGGCACTGCCTACGATTCAGGGAGTCATCATTCTCTGCGACGCTGAGAATGGTGTCCCGCTCGCAGTCGTGGATTCGCGGGACATCACCAGTCTACGGACTGGCGCCGCAACTGCCGTTGCTGCCAAGTATCTCGCGCGCCCTGGATCGCGAACAGTGATGGTATGTGGCTGCGGAACGCAGAGTCGTACGCAACTCGCCGCAATCACTCGATTCTTTCCTCTTGAGGAAGTGTTCGCGTACGATAACAGCCCGGATCGAGCTGCGGACTTTGCGCGGGAACTGAGCCTCCAGTGGAATATTTCGATCCAACCGACCGATGACCTGTTCGCTAGCCTGCAAGCAAGCGACATTTGTATAACGTGCACGACCTCGCAAAAGGCTTTCATCAGCGAACGGGACGTCCGTCCAGGGATTTTCATTGCCGCAGTCGGCGCTGACAACCCTCTCAAACAGGAAATCCATCCATCTCTTCTGTCGCGGAGCAAGATTGTGTGTGACATCACCGAGCAGTGCGCCGTCATGGGAGATCTTCACCATGCCCTGAAAGCTGGCATCGTCAAACACGCTGATGTGTATGCGGAGTTGGGAGAGATCATCGCCGGCAAGAAACCTGGGCGGGAATCCGCGGAGGAAATCATCGTCTTCGACAGTACGGGAATGGCTCTACAGGACGTGGCCGCCACCGCGACGGTCTACGAGAAGGCCCTGCGCAAGAAAGCTGGAACCTTTTTGCCACTGGCAGCATGAATAAGGAGCACTGTTATGTATCGACCGAACTCTTACCGGCTCATCTTCTTTTGCGCCGTAATTCTTAATGCACTAATCGTCGCGCATTCGCAGACATCGGCGGCGGCCACCGATTGGAAACCAGTCGAGGAAGCCATGGGACGCACCGGCCAGGTCGCAGGCGAAGTCATCCGCTTCGCCATGCCTCGCAAGGATCTTCATGTGACGCTTGAAGGAGTTGAAATCAAACCCGCGCTCGCACTCGGCTCATGGGCTGCGTTCAAGAAGGATGGGCAGGGGGCTATGGTAATGGGTGACCTTGTCCTCACGGAGGCGGAACTCCAACCGGTCATGAGCAAGCTTCAGGAAGGCGGTATTCAAGAATCGGCGGTACACAATCACCTGGTTGGAGAATCTCCGCGAGTGCTCTACATGCATATCTCGAGCCAGGGCGACGCCGTGAAAATGGCGAAGGCTATTCGCGATGCGCTGTCTCTGACTCACACCCCTCCCCCAGATGCAACCACTGCGCCTTCAACCACGTCCGAGTTGGCGTTTGATCAGAAGCAAGTTGAGCAGGTGCTGGGCCATTCTGGCAAAGTAAATGGCGGAGTTCTTCAGGTCGGTGTGCCGCGTTCAGAAAATATCACCGAGTCAGGAATGGCGATTCCTCCAAGCATGGGGGTAGCCACCGCCCTGAATTTTCAACCGACCGACAACGGGAAAGCAGCAGTCACCGGAGATTTCGTGCTCCTCAGCGCCGAGGTAAATCCCGTGATGAAGACTTTGCGTCAAAACGGGATTGAAGTTACGGCACTTCACAGCCATATGCTCACTGAGGAACCTCGCGTCTTCTTCATGCATTTCTGGGCCAACGACGATGCCGTCAGACTGGCCAAGGCATTGCGAGCGGCGCTCGATCGGACGCGCTCGGCAAAATGACGCTGCAATCCAACGCGCAGGCCGACGGGCTGAAACACGTTTCCCTGAGCCAGTTTGCCACGTACTTCTTGTGGCTGGGCACCGTGGGATTTGGCGGGCCTATTGCCCTCGCGGGTCACATGCAGCAAGACCTTGTGGATGCTCGCCAGTGGGTTCGCAAGGAAGACTACCTGGAAGGCCTTGCGCTGGCACAACTCGCGCCCGGTCCCCTGGCCGCGCAGCTCGCTATCTACCTGGGATACGTTCACTCCGGAATCATCGGAGCGACAGTCGTGGCCATCGCATTCGTCCTGCCGTCATTTCTTATGGTGCTGGCGTTGTCCGTCGCCTATGTGCACTTTGACGGACTGCCCTGGATGCAAGGAATGTTCTATGGGATTGGCGCGGCTGTGATCGCCATCATCGCACGTTCCGCGGTCAAACTCGCTAAGCTCACCCTCGCCAAAGACCGGTTGCTGTGGGCAATCTTTGGCGCTCTGGGCATCTCCACGGCCTGGACTTCGCGCGAAATCATCTGGCTCTTTTTCCTGGGTGGCCTGATCTCGATGCTAGTGAAAGCAAGGCCAACGCGTGTGGCGGTTCGAACTATCGCGTCTTCGTTATTCGTTCCCAGCACAGTTATGGCGGCCGTCGCTGCCGGTCCACTGCTTCAGATCTTCCTTTATTTCGCCAAGGCCGGGATGTTCGTCTTCGGCAGCGGTCTTGCCGTGGTTCCTTTCCTCTACGGAGGAGTAGTGGATGGACATCACTGGCTTACCGACCATCAATTTCTTGATGCTGTCGCGGTGGCGATGATCACGCCCGGACCTGTCGTGATCACAGTGGCATTTATCGGATATCTGGTCGCTGGCCTGGCAGGTGCTTCAGCTGCGGCGTTGGGGATTTTTCTGCCCGTTTACCTCGTTGTCGTGCTGCTGGCTCCTTCCTACAAACGGTGGGCGAAAAATCCGCAACTCAACGCGTTTGTTCGTGGTGTAACCGCAGCCGCCACCGGGGCTATCGCGGGAGCCGTCATCGTGTTGGGGAGAAGATCGATTTACGACCTCCCTACAGTGCTTATCTTCGCAGTGAGCCTGGCTGTACTCTTTCGATGGAAGGTGGCGGAGCCCATCCTGATCGCATGCGCGGCGGTTGCGGGATTGCTCCTGCATCGCTGAGTACGGGATCCTCCGTGGACGAGGACTCACCAGGGCCCGGTGTCAGCGTGTTCACCGGGTTCACCACAATCCAACAGATGGCACCCAGCAGACACAACGCAGCTGCCACCAGGAAAGAAGCGGTCCAACCGTAGCGCGCAGCGATCCATGGCGTGAGCGATCCGGTCACCGCTCCCCCCAGTTGTCCACCCGTGTTCATGAATCCCGATACGGAGCCCGCGGAACGTCCGGCAATGTCTGCCGTGACCGACCAGAAGGAGCTCTGCGACAAATACAAAGCGCCAGCACCGCCGGCCAGCACGACGCTGGCGACACGGGCCCCTTCAACCTGCGAACCGAACGCGATGAAAATGCTTGCAACCACCATCGCGAATGCCGCCAGCGCGCAACGGCCAAGGCGTGGGCCGCGCCACTTCGTGAGCCGGTCGTTGATCATTCCTCCCGCCAGACAACAAACTAGCATCGCAAAGAATGGCAGCATGGAATAGAGGGCGCTGGCCTTCAGATCGAGTCCGCGCACTTTCGCGAGATAGCGATAGAACCAGCTGAAAAAGATCCAGGCAACGTATCCGTAGCAGAAGTAGCTGATGGTAAGCGCCCAGACCTCGCGACTGCGCACGACTCGCTTCCAGGGGACGAGGATCTTGTCATTGTCAACTGTTGACGACGACTGGAGCTCCGTTGCCAGGGTTGAACGCTCGGATTGGATGGTTGCGAGTTCTGAGGCTGATACGCGCGGGTGCGCCTCGGGGGTGTCGCGAGCGGCGACGTACCAAACAATCCCGGCAAGGAGTCCGATCGCCGCACAAACCCAGAACGATGAACGCCAACCGTAGTGGACCATCAAATAAGTAATGAGCGGAGGGGTAAGACCAGCGCCTGCGCCGACGCCCGCAAAAATCCAACCATTGGCAATGCCACGCTCACGCACGGGGATCCAACGCGCGACGAACTGGTTGGCGGCGGGATAGATGACCGCTTCGCCAGCACCGAGCAGAAATCGTACTGCCACGAAGAGCCAGAGCGCTCCTGCCACATTGGCGGGGACGAGCGCTGTCAGGGCGGTGAAAATTCCCCACCAAACCACTCCTCCGGTCAGTACGCGTCGTGGACCAAAACGATCCGCGAGATGACCGCCCAACGTTTGAAACAACGCGTAGCCGGCGACCAGAGCGCTGAACACTTTCCCGAGCTGCACATCGGTCAGATGGTAAGCGTCAACAATCGCTCCGCCGGCAATGGAAATATTGACCCGATCGAGATACGACACCGCGCTGAGGACAAACAACCAGAACACCAGGAACCAGCGCACGCGGGTGGTTTGTTCCTGTATCACGCGTACCTCCCGGGCGCGCACGCGAACCAACGCCTAGACTCGATTGTTCCGGTAGTTATCGTGTGATAACTTGGCCACCGATTCGCGAACCTTGCTTCGCTATTTCGAGCGAACCCATGATGAAACTGCAGACTGTCAGTCTCGCACTTGCTTTCCTTGCCATCCTTGCTGCAACCATCCCCGGTTACGCGCAGCTTGATCTTTTTTCGAAAGAGCAGCGCATCGAATTCACGCCGGATTGGCACGGCGAGCGCTTTTCCGATGGACGACCAAACGTGCCGGATTCCGTTCTGAGGCGCCTGAAAAACGTGACGGCGGATGAAGCATGGGATGTTTTGCAGAACGCAGGTTATCGCAACCAGTTCGAAGGGGGCTGGCGAGTGATCAATCCCGGAGAGCGATTGGTGGGCCGGGTGGTGACCGCCGTATTTATGCCCCACCGCCCCGACGTGGATTCCGTGATCCGAGCCAATGGGAAGAAGGAGAGCCGGATCGGCGATGAGAACTCCTGGATTATCGATATCCTCAAACTGGGCGACGTTCTGGTCGTCGACCTGTTCGGAAAAATTCGTTATGGGACCATTATTGGAGACAATCTCGCGACGGCGATCTTTTCGAAGAGTCACAACGGGCTGATCGTGAACGGTGCCGTTCGCGACGTAACCGGCATTCAGCAGATCGCCGGATTTCAGGTCTATGCGCGCGGGGTCGATCCCTCGGCTCTGGAGAACGTCATGTTGACCGGAATCAACTCTCCCATTCGGATTGGGGACGTGACAGTCATGCCGGGAGACATCGCTATTGGGGATCCGGAAGGCATCACGTTTGTCCCTCCGCAACTGGCCGAAAAACTTGCGGACGAAACCGAAATGGACCACATGATCGACGAATGGGGACACGCGATGTTGCGGGATGGCAAGTACACTCCAGGTCAGATCGATGCCAAGTGGACACCCAAAATGATCGAGGAATTCAACACCTGGCTCGAGAAAAGAGGGTCGAAACTTCGCATGCCGGCGCATTGAGCTACTCGACAAGAATGCAGACGCACCGTTTTCTATAAGCCGCATGGTCTCGGGCTCATCCTGCGCAAGGATTTTCCCTCTCACGACGAGTGCTCGCGCAAGGCGCGGGACAACTGTTCAGCGACGATTTTCTCCTCGCCGGGCTGCAGCATGAACGAGCACATGGACAATCCCGAGCGCCCCTCCCCTCCGCCAATCACAATGGCGGGTTTGGAATTTCGTAGCGATTTCGAAACCTCCTGGGGAGTCGCGGAGATTCTGGAGTCCCAATTGATCTGCATATGAGGCACGTGATTGGCGATATCGGGTGTAAAGAATGATGTGCTGACGCCGGGAATCTTTGTCAGCTCCTTTGAAATCAGATTAAGCCGGTCCTGCCATTCCTTGGCCAGAGCGTCATGATCCTCGTTGAGATAGAGTTCCAGCGCCTTCACCATGCCCACGATCTCTTCCTTGCCGACTTTCTGGCTGCGACCCAGCGTATCCTCGTGTGGGCTGTTGTTCAGCAGGGCGTGAGCGACCAGGTCTTTGCGCCCGACCAAAAGTCCTGCGCACTGCGGCCCGCGCATCGCCTTGCCGCCGCTGAAGGTTACCAGGTCGTATCCCATGTTGGTGTATTCCCAGAGATGCGAAACCGGAGGCGTGTCGGCCGCCGCATCGTTCATGCAAGGTAGTTTGTATTCCTTGGCCAGCTTAGCCCACTCGTCGACTTTGATTTGACCGGCTGCGTTGGCGAAATTCGTGAAGTGCATCATCGCCGTACGATCGCCTACTGCTCGCCGCAATTGCTCCCGGGTTTCAATCTCCACCAGTCTGATGCCGGTGGAGCGTAGCTGGTGATCGAACGGATTGCGGTGAGATTTCTGGATGATGACCTCCGACTTCATCCCCGTGAGATCGGGAAGTTGCCGGATCAAGGCTTCATTGTCACCCGTGAGAATGCCGGCTAACCCTGACTGGATTGCCGCCGCCGCGCCAGAGGTCACGAGCGCGGTGTATCCGTCGGAAAGCTTCAGCATTTCCGCGATGCGTTTACCCGCCGCGACCTCCAGGTCGGGGATACTCACGAAATGGCGGCCCGCCATCGCCATAACGGCTTCCAGTTCGGGCCGGAGGATGGAGCCGCCGAGTACCGTCATCGTGCCTTCGCAATTGATGACCGTGGGAACGCCCAGCTCCTCGTACGGGTTACCGGTCTGTCCGAAACCGCTGACTGACGTGCTTCCGGCGGCCGCCGCACCGGCGTGCGAGAACAATCTACGCGGAGCAAAGACGGATGCTGCCACGGCGCCCGCAGCGCTGAGGAATCCCCGACGGTTCCATTTCAGGTTGAGTCGCACTAGCTGTTCTCCTTAGGTCTTATTTGCGTGCTACCGCTGCAATGCAATTGATCTCTACCAGCGAATCCCCGGGTAGCGCCGCCACTGCTACGGTGGTGCGAGACGGGCCGCCGTGAGGAAAATAGGTCGCAAACACCTTGTGCATACCGTCCCAATGTTCAATCTTCACCAGGAAGACGTTCGCCTGAAGAACGGTATCCATCGTGCCGCCGCCAACTTCCACCATTTGTTTCACTTTGTCCATCACCATCTTGGTGTGAGATTCAATTGTCCATTCCTTCTGATCACGCTTGTCGTGTGCGCCTTGACCCGCCACATAAATCAAGCCATTGTGGACCACGACCGGCATGATGACGTCCTTTTCGGTGCCTGGCTTGCCTTCGCCGTTCAGTTTGCGGATGCCGCCCGCATCCTGTGCGGAAGACGTCTGCGCTGCTCCCGACATGGGCGCCACAGCCGCAGTGATCCCAAGGGCCGATAAGACCGAGGCAAAGCGGGAGGCAAAGATCCTGCGCGTGAGATTCGAATTCATGTAGAACTCCTTTCAATTGCAAAAGAATGAGAGCGCGGATTATCTGATGAAAAGCGCCTTTTCTGCAACCCGTCAGGATGACTAGAGACGCCCGAACTTCTTCACTGCTTGCACGATCGATTTCAATTGCTCGATGACCGCATACATGGAGTGTTCCTTGAAGTCCATCTGCTGCGCAAGGGTGAGCACCGGCTGTGCCTGTGCTCTCGGTACGACCGCAACGCCATCGCTATCAGCGACGACGATATCCCCGGGATTGACGGGCACACCATTGCACACCAGCGGGATTTGCGCGCCCGCAAAGCGGTAGTGATGCACCGAAGTGGAGGGCACGATGCCGGTGGCGAAAACTGGAAAACCGATCTTACGCAGATACGCAACGTCGCGAACGCCACCATCGATCACAGCTCCCGCGTAGCCGCGCGCCGCCATGGCCGTGCCCATCAATCCACCCATGCCTGCGATGTCTTCTCCGTCCTCGACAACCATCACGTACACGGCATCGGTTGATCCCTGGTCAATCGCCTCGAGCATGCCGCTAAGGGCTTCGGGATCCTTGTTGCCTTCGTCTTTCTTGAGCTGCACAGTGCGGGCAAAGCCCGCGAACTTGGCCGTGAAGATGGGCTGCATATGGTGACTCATGTACATACGCTTGCCGGTAATCTGCTCGAGGGCATCGGAAACCGAAGCGACTTCCACGCGGCGGAACTGGGCAATCAAGTCGGTGTCGGAGGGCGAACTCGCAGAACTGGACTGCGCGCGAACCACGCCGAGCTGCCGGGCACCAACCAGCATGAAGGCCGCTGCGACCAGAACAAGGGCAAGCACGCGGCCTTTCGCGGACCTGTGAGATTTGTCCATTCCATCCTCCTGGTTGTATATATGTCCGCGGACTCTAACAGAGATCGCCGCTCCGTTGGAAGACTTGAAACCTCGTTTCTTAGGAGATCTAAGCGATGCACTTGAAATCTACGCGGCTGTATGCAGCAATGCTGGGGCTGTTTCTCGTGGCCCTTTGCCAGCTTGGCTTGGCTCAGGAGCACAAGGCCATCAATCTATCACCTACGCGCGGCCTGCCATTCAGCGATGGCATTATCGCCGGGAAAACGCTCTACATTGCCGGTCAGGAGGGAACGGATGAGGCGGGCAAGCTGGCGGCGGGAGGCATCGGTCCGGAAACAAAAGCCGCTCTCGACAATATCGCGAAAGTGCTCAAAGCGGCGGGGTACGAGATGAAAGACGTCGTGTCCGTCACGGTATACTTGGCCGACATTCATGACTTTCCGGAAATGAACAAGGTCTACAAGACTGTGCTTCCGGATCCCAAGCCGGCACGTGCGACCATTCAGGCGGCCGCTCTGGTGAACGATGCCAGAGTTGAGATTGCAGCCATCGCGGTGAAAAAGTGATTAACAATTGACGACGCACGATAGCCGCCGCTTCTCCACCCTAAATATGCTCTCAAGACGCAACTGTTCTCATCTGTTGGCCGGGCTGACGCTCCTGGTGTACGTCGGGATATTTCACATCACTTCCTCGCAGGCGCAGGAGCACGATTTCTGGGGGGAATCCAGCACTCCAGCGCCCGGCCAACAGCTCTTCAACGCCAACTGTGCCGGCTGCCATGGACTGGACGGCCGTGGGGGCGACAAAGGTCCCAGTGTTGCGACCACCGTTCTCACTGACGACCAGGTGCATACGGTGATTTTGAAAGGCATTGACGGAACCGCCATGCCGGCTTTTCCTGAACTTAAAGAACAGCAGGTTCGAGACATCATCGCCCGTTTGCGCACTTTGCAGGGCAAGCTTGAGGAGCGGAAGCCGCCGGGCGACGCTACTCGCGGCAAAGCTGTTTTCTTCGGGAAAGGCGAATGCTCCAGCTGCCACGCGATTTCCGGCCAAGGCGGATTTCTTGGACCCGACCTCTCAGCTTATGGGTCTGACCTGCCGGCAAAGACGATTCGCGATGAGATCGTCAAGACCGACAGAATACCCCGGTCTGGCTACCAGTCAGCCTCGATTGTCAGTCACGATGGAAACCGACTGGAAGGGATCCTGCGGAATGAAGACAACTTTTCTGTGCAGATTTTGACGGCCGACGGCAACTTCCACTTCCTGCAGAAGTCTGAGTTGCAGAAAATCGAACACTCCGGCCAGTCCCTGATGCCGACCAACTATCGCGAGCGGCTGAGCGCAGCCGAACTCAACGATCTGGTGAGCTATCTGATGAATGCCACTTCCCCGCTTGAGGACCCGCCTCCCCAAGACACGGAGAATCCGACCGAATGAAATTTTTTCGTATGATCGGCCCCTCATGGCTGACGGCCCTCGGTCTGTTGCTGACTGCGTCTGCCCAAAACACTCGCTCGTTCAAGCTCGAGCCGCTCTCTCCGAAATTCTGGGATCTGGTGGATCGCGACGCAAAACTGGAAACGGTTGCGACCGGCTTCGGATTCACCGAAGGCCCCATGTGGGATCCAGCGGGATTTCTCTACGTCAGCGACGAGACGATCAACAAAATCTACCGTGTCTACCCCAATGGCAAGAAGGAAGAAGTCATCGCATTGGGCGATCCTGACGGCAACACATTTGACCGCCAGCATCGCTTGATTGACTGTGCGAGCGTATTGCGCGCGATCATCGAGGTAACGCCCGACGGCAAATACAAAATCCTCGCCGACCGCTACGAAGGGAAAAAACTCAACAGTCCGAACGACGTAATCATCGGACCCGATGGTGCCATTTATTTCACCGACCCAACGCTCGACTTGGTTGCCGGCGAAAAGCAAGAACTGCCTTTTCAGGGAGTGTTCCGCTTGGATGAAAGCGGAAACCTGAAGTTGTTGACCAAGGATCTCACCCAACCGAATGGGTTGGCCTTTTCTCCGGACGGCAAACACTTCTACGTCGATGACGATGAAGCGAGAGATATCCGCGTGTTCGACGTCGCTCCCGACGGCACGCTCAGTAACGGCCGCGTTTTTGGCAAAGAACCGGGAGGAAAGGGGGAGGGTGTGCCCGACGGTATTAAGGTCGACAAAAGTGGGAACTTGTTTGTCACAGGTCCCAAAGGCATTTGGGTATGGGACGCGAACGGCAATCACTTAGGAACGATTGTCATGCCGGAGCAACCCGCCAACTTGACTTGGGGCGACAAGGACTATCGCACCCTGTACATTACGGCGACGACTTCGGTGTATCGCCTCGCAACCAAGACGCATGGTTATGTGCCGTACCTCGAGCATTGAGGCGGAAGCGTACGAGGGTCAGTGAGGAAGGGCGAAGGTGAAGACGTCGCTTCCCGCAGCGATGGCCACGTACTGCACTCCATCGACCGAGTAGCTCATGGGGGACGCGTGCATGGGCTGGCCAGTATTGAAGTGCCACAGAGGACGGCCGGTCGCGGCTTCCACCGCTTCGAAGGACCCCGAGTCATCGGCGAAAAACACGAGTCCACCAGCGGTTGTCATAGTTCCACCCCAAGAATCCCCGCGGCCCACCTGCGGATAACGCCATACGGTCTTTCCATCCGCCACGGAAAGCGCCAGAAGAATCTTCTGATTATGTTCCCCGGGTGGGACCTTCGTGCCCGTGTTGTAATAGGTCTCGCCTTTGATAAATTTTCGCGGAGCGGCGAAGTAAAGGTTGCAACCCTCAACCGCCATCACATAAAACAGTCCTGTGCCCGGATTGTAGGAGGGCGCGAACCAATTCGTGGCTCCCACAACACCCGGACAAATGTACGTTCCCTTCGCAGTCGGAATCCGGCCCGAGAGTATGGGACGTCCCGAAGCATCAATCCCCGTGGCCCAATTGATCTTGTCCACAAACGGAGTTGCGCGCAAAAACTTACCAGTCGTCCGGTCGAGAACGTAGAAAAATCCATTTCGGTCGGCCTGTACCAGCAGGTGACGCACTGTGCCGTTTTCTTCCTTATCGACGAGGACGGGTGTTTCATTGGCGTCGTAGTCGTACAGATCGTGGGGCGTGAACTGGAAATACCACTTCAGTTTTCCCGTGTTCGCATCGATGGCGAGCACGCAAGCCGTGTAGAGGTCGTCGCCCGGGCGGGAATCTCCGACAAAATCGGGGGCTGCGTTGCTTGTGGTCCAATACAGCGTGTCGAGTTCGGGATCATACGTCCCCGGCATCCAGGTTGTGCCGCCGCCATAAAGATAAGAATCACCGGGCCAACTGGACGAACCGAATTCTCCCGGCCCCGGGATCGTCCACAAGCGCCACTTCAGTTTGCCCGTGGAAGCATCGTAGGCAGCCAAGAATCCGCGCACACCGGAATCGCCGCCGGAAGTCCCGACGATGACTTCGTCTTTCACCACGAGGGGAGCGCTGGTAGCTCCATAGTGCTTGGTCTTATCGGCATATTGCACATCCCACACGACGCTGCCGGAGCGCGAATCGAGACAGAGCAAGTGGGCGTCATCGGTTTCGGCATACACAAAATTTCTCCAAACCGCCACGCCCCGGTTCTTGTGGGCCGCGGCATCGTCGAGCAACCCTGGGCTCAAGGCGCGCTGGTGATGCCACACCATTCGCCCGGTGCGCGCGTCCAGCGCAAACACATCGTTGGCGGAAGTTACGTACATCATGCCGCGGACAACCACCGGCGTTGCTTCGAGCCTCTGCGAGTTGCCGGGATGGAAGACCCACGCCGCGCGCAGCTGTGCCACATTCGATACGTTGACCTCTTGCAGGCTGCTGAACCGGCGTCCGGTGTAATCCCCGTTATAAGACGTCCAGTTGGCGCCAACCGGCTGGGTGAGCAGATCCGAAGCGGTCACCTGAATGTCGATGGGCATCGGCGACTTCCGTTCTTGCCCCATCGTGGAGCGGCCTGCGCCGAAGGCAATCATCAGCGACAGGATGAATGCTGGCCAGCGCAATCTCATGTCAGGGGTTCTCTCCGGCGAGCACGCGTACTTCCTGAAGAGAACCACGATCCAATCCGTTGTCGTCTTCGAGGTGCAGGGAGAGCCGCCCCGCCTTTCCCGACGGCGTGATTTCAGTTTCGAGCGACACCGGCTCGGTGGGACTCACATTCATGACAGGCAGTCTACCGAGGGGCCGTCCGTGCTCATCGTAGACGCGCGCCACCAAGCGCCCGGCATAGAAGACGCCGAAAGAACCCGAAAGCTTAATCTTTCCATTCTCGATGCCGGTGGCGCGAAGCGGGTTGATCACTATGCCGGCATCGGTCACACCATGAAATTCACTTCCGGACCGGGTGGGAAACCATTCTGTCTCGAAACTGCAAGTCTCTCCTGGGCGCAATCGGCACATCGGGCTGTTGATCTCGGCTTCGAGGTAATAGGGGCCGGCGTCTGAGTCGGCGCTCATGGACGGTATTCCATTGCTGCCCAGTCTCATCTGCGGGCCATTGGTCCAGAAAATGACGGAGGCTTTGCCCGGGTAGCGCTTGTCCTCTGCGTATTGGAAGCGTTCGACCATCGCATACCGGCTGGCGCCGTCGACGACTGCCAGCCAGCCTTCTGTCGAGTCCAGCCACAGTTCAGCAGCCATGTGAACGTAGTGCACGGTAAACAGGCCGTCCTCCCGCACGGATACTGCTGGATTCTCCGCAGGACCGAAGCGAACATGATAGCGGTTGAGATAACTGCTCGCTGGGTTCGCCGGCGTGAAGGTCCAGAAATCATGATTGAAGCGCGCCGAAGCGTCTGCGCTTGTTGGGCCGGAGGTTGATGAACTTCGGCTTGACGTGTCGTACTGGGAAACTGACTGCATCGACCATTCCAGCGAATGCCCAGTCACGTTCTTCATCGACGCGTGAAACCGGATGCGAGGCGAATCGGCGTCCAGACGGATCGTGCGCAGAAACTGTACGCCGGTGAGAGGATCGGCAGGGCCCGCGAGTTCGATCTCGCAGCGCTCCCCTTCCGAAACCTTTCGAAAGGAAAATGGTCCATCGTCGAGCAAGTCAGAGTTGCCCACCCAGTGTTGCTCGTCGTCGTTCCCTTCCGGCAAGAGCCAGAGTTTGTCGCCGCCATAGTTGAACCACTCCGCGGGGCTCGGGGCGAGATATTTGCCAGCGAACTTGGGATTCACGAACAGGTACGGATGTCCGTCAAATGTGACCTGCATCAGCCGGCCCCCATTCTGCGGGACCACGATCAACTGCACGAATCGGTTAGAGACTTGTTGCGCATGCCACCCCTCGTAGTCGGCCGCTTCAACGCGACACTCGGCTCCCTTTGACGGATTACCGGCTTGCGCCGAGGCCTGCGTCAGGCCAGCCGCGCTGACGAGAAAAACCAACCCGAGACGTCGCACACAATTCTCAAGTGAAGAATGCAGAGCCATAATTGCGTCTTCCCCGACAGCGGAAGTGGTCGAGGGTAGCACGCGTGGAAGAATCTTCAAAACGGGCCTTTCCCGAAAACGTAAAGAAACACAATAAAATGAAAGCTTTCGATTTTGCCGAAGGCGCGATCTGTGGTATACCAACTTCGCCATGGACAAGAGTTCTGAAGCAGTTTGCAGTTGAAGCCGGCATAGAATCCATCGTTTTTGTGAGGAGGTGTCCGCATGCACAATCGCAATTCCAGCCGGCGCTCATTCATGAAGTTGATGGCGGCCGTCCCATTGCTAGGCCAGATTGCAGCACGCGATCTCTACGCACAAGCCGCCACGGCGATCGGCAAGGATCCGCGACAGAATGTCTACACCCGCCTCGGTGTGAAGACGGTGATCAATTGCCGGGGCACCTGGACCTATCTCAGCGGATCCCTAGAATTCCCCGAAGTACGGCAGGCGCAGGAGGAGGCCTCACAGCATTTCGTCAATATGCTGGAGTTGCAGCGAGCCGTTGGCAAGCGTTTGTCGGAATTGACCGGGGCGGAGTCGGGCATCATCACGTCGGGCGCAGCGGGCGCGATGGCTGCGGCCACCGCCGCATGTATGGCCGGCACCGACGACAAACACATCTGGCAGCTTCCCGATACCACGGGTCTCAAGCATGAAGTGATTATGGTGGGAGGGCGCAGCGCATTCGATAGTGCCATCCGCCTGACCGGAGCCAAACTCATCCTTACGTACTCGCCGGAAGAACTCACGAACGCCGTCAACGAGAACACGGCGATGATCTACACCACGAATCTCGGTGAAAAACTGAAACAAGAACTGGCGATTGCCAAAGACCAAAAAATTCCCATGCTGCTGGACGACGCCGCCGGCATCCCGCCCGCCGACAACGCGAAGCTCTACGCTCGGATGGGGATAGATCTTTACTGTTTCTCGGGGGGTAAGGGCCTGTGCGGGCCCCAGTGCAGCGGTCTGCTGCTCGGCCGAAAGGATTTGATCGAGGCAGCTCTCTTGAATTGCAGCCCGAGGGAAGGAGCCGTTTGCCGGCCGATGAAAGTGGGGAAAGAAGAAGTCATCGGCTGTCTAACGGCGCTCGAGACCTGGTTGAATTTGGATGAGAAGAAAGTCTATGCCGAATGGAACGGCCGCATCGATCGCATTCGGAAGCTGGTTGAGACGGTACCCGGAGTGAAGACCGACACTTTCATTCCTGAGGATGGGAATCGCTATCCCACGCTGAAGATCTACTGGGATCAGCAGGCCTGGCGATATACGATTTCCGATTGTGTGCAAGAACTGCGTGGGGGCGAGCCGGTCATTGAAGTGCTCGGGGCAGACAATCCGAGCCTGGTAACGACGGTGCGCGAAGGCAATCCGAATCGAAAGGAAATCAAGAAACCGGACCATATTGAATTGGTGTCGATGACGATCAAGCCCGGAGAGGAAATCATTGTCGGCCAGAGACTGCGCGCCATTCTGGGGTCTGCACAGAAAAAGTCCGTGGCGTAGGACGACTGGACCTGTTGGTGTCGCGAACAATGCATCTGATGTTCCCAATGCGATGGCTGCTGGTTGGATTGGTTCTTTGCACAACGTTCAGTGCGCAGGAACCGGTGCGCGCAGTGGTTCCGGGTCAGCCGCCGGCTCCCGCGAATCGTTTCTACTCCTCAGCGGTCGATGCGGGAGACTACGTTTACATCTCTGGCCAGGGGCCTCATCGCTTGAACGGCACGATGCCGGCAACATTTGGTGCGCAGGTGCGCCAAGCTCTGGTGAATGTGAAGGCGATCGTCGAATCCGCCGGCCTGACCACGGAGCACGTGGTCTATACCCAGGTCTATCTGCAAGACATGGGGACGTATGAGGAAATGAATAAAGTCTTTGGCGAGTATTTTGCCAAGACTCCGCCTGCCCGAGCCGTGTTGGGCGTTGCCCGCATTCCCGAGGGTTCCGTTCAGATCAGTGCCGTTGCCGTGCGCAATCTGTCCGAGCGGCGGGCCATCTATCCACCTGACTACCCCGCGGACGAGTCGGCGTCGCCGGGAGTTCTTACTCACGACCGGCTCTTCATATCCAGCATGCCGGGTAAGGATCCGGTCAGCGGCAAGGTGCCGGATGATCCCGCCGCGCAAGTCGATCTGGCGCTCGATCGCGTAGAAGCAGTCGTAAAAGCGGCCGGACTCGAGCTCAGTCATATGGTTTTCGTCAATCCTTACCTGACTACCGATATTCCCATGCGGGTCATGAATGAGCGGTACGCCCGGCGTTTTGAGTTCGGCAACACTCCGGCGCGCGCGACCATCGAGGTGTCGAGCCTGCCCGGAGGCGCTCACATCGAGTACACGGGTGTCGCGGTGCGTGACCTCCAGCAGCGGAAAGCTGTTCGGCCCAAGAACATGCCACCCAGCCCAACGGCAAGTCCGTGTGTTTTTGCCGGCGACACTCTGTATTGTTCTGCGAAGAGTGGATTCATTCCCGGCCCGCACGGCGGCGTGTACGCTTCGACCACACGTCATCAACTCCGTCAGACCATGCGCAATCAACTGGACAACCTGGAAGAGGCTGAGATGCACTTTGACCAGGTGGTCGCAACCAACGTATACCTCGACGATCTTTCTGACCTGCAAGCGTTCGACGAGGTGTACGCCCAATACTTTGGAAGCCCCCCCCCTGTGCGAACTACGGTCCAGCAACTTCCTCCTGCAGAGCGCAAAGCCGATAAGGACGATCACTACCCTGACCTCGAGCAGGTGTCGTTGATTGCGATCCGCAATCGTCCGAAACATTGAAAGGGCGTTGAAAAGTCCCGTTGTGTTCACATGCAAGATGCGTGAGTCCTTTGCATGTATCGCCGCTTGGCAATTGACCGGCAGCGTGTCACGATATGCGGACTGAGCCGATTCAGGTTGCTAACACACCTTCGCCTGAATCTTCGGAGTTGTATGCGCAGACCTGCGACAGTTTGCACGCTACTGCTCGTCATGGCTCCGGGCCTCGGCTGGATTGCCGCTCAAAATACCCCACCGGTGCCTCCGCCCTTTGCGGGTTCGCACCCGGCAGTCCGTGACATCTCGCTGGCTGCCGACATCCAGGGCCTGAGCATCGAGATCTCGACTGACACCCCCGTTGTCCCCGAAAACCAACGACTGGAACATCCCGATCGAGTGGTTTTCGACTTCCCTGGATTCGTTCTGCAAGGCCCCGCGCAACGGATCGTCGTGAACAAGGGACCGGTCGTGGCCGTGAGAACGTCGCTATATAAAAATAATCCTCCCACGGCGCGGATTGTGGTCGATTTAAAACAACCAATAGATCCGCAGATACGGGCTGTTGGGAGAAAAGTTTCGATCAGGATTCCCTTCGAAGCCGCAGGTTCCGGGCCTGCTCCGGTGAAAAGTCAGGATTCGGGTCACCCGTCGTCCCCGGCAGCATCAACTCAACCTAACCCACTGGAGGAGGCGCGCCTCGAAAAGCGGCCCCTTGCTGGAGGGATCGGCAGTAGCCAACCCAACGAATATGAACTTTTGGCGAAAGCCCGGACAGTCGGCCTGGATGACTTGCCCAGTCTGGAGGCCAAAGCGGAAGCTGGTGATGCTGAAGCACAGACTGTACTCGCGCTGGCCTACCACGCGGGCGTTCTTCTGAAGAACGACGAGGTAGAAGCGCTCCGCCTGTTACACAAGGCTGCCGATCAGGGTTTCTTGGCGGCGGAAGAGTCACTCGGCATTTTCTACGCTAAAGGCCTCGGCATGAGCCAGCCGAGCCCAAGTGAAGCTCTATCCTGGTACACGGCCGCAGCGCGACATGGCTCCTTGGATGCGGCAACGAATATTGCTTTCATGTACGCAACGGGTGATGGCATTCCAAAGGACATGGCCGCAGCCATCCGCTGGTTCCGTCAAGCGGCTGACGCGGGTGGAGCGACGGCGCAATACAACCTCGCCCTCATTTATGAGCGTGGAGATGGCGTCCAACGAGACGAACGCGAATCGATGCTTTGGCTC
This sequence comes from Acidobacteriota bacterium, assembly GCA_046728215.1. Lineage (GTDB taxonomy): Bacteria > Acidobacteriota > Terriglobia > Terriglobales > Acidobacteriaceae > Gp1-AA133. Next base: position 48,084 of record JBKPEB010000034.1, read on the forward strand.
ACCAAGGCCGCTGATCAAGACCTGATGCCTGCTCTCATGGAACTGGCAGGGCGAGCCGCGAGGAATCGGGGCGGGGGGCCTTCTAATGTGGAGGTCGCTATCACGAGGTACAAGAGAGCGGCGGAGTTGGGTAATGCTATCGCCCAAGCCATACTTGGAGACGTCTATTCCGACGGCGAACTAGTGAAAGCTGACTATGATCAAGCAGTGAAGTATTACAGGATGGCCGCAGACCAGGAACAGCGCGATGGCGAATTCGGACTCGGCGCGCGATACTTCCTCGGGCAAGGAGTCCCTCTTGACCAGAAAGAAGCATTCCGATGGTTTCAGGCTGCCGCTGATCAGGGGCACCCGGATGCCCAGTACGATATTGGAGCGATGTATGAATCCGGGCAGGGCACCGTCCCAGACTTGTCGTTGGCCACGCACTACTATCAGTTGGCGGCACAACAGGACGTCGTTAACGCCCAGTATCGGCTGGGACTCTTGCTTGCCAAGGGCGATGCCATTGAGAAGGATAGGGTGGCAGCTTACAAGTGGCTGATGCTCGCGCAGGATTCAGTCAGCGGCGCTGCCAGCACTTTAAGCGATCTCCGCCACTCCATGTCGCCAACAGAAATTGCGGAAGCCGAACATCAGGTGGACACTTGGCGCATCGCACGTAAGCAGTCGCATCACTAAAGGGGGTGTCGCATTCTGCTCACCCTCATTTTCCATATCAGCCTGTCGATCGCGCTCTGATTGTGGAAACGCTTGAGCAGGCCGCCTGGATCGTTGGCGGACCGCGCGGCGCAGCGGCCAAACTGGGACCGAAACGAACCACACTGCTTGCCAAGATGAGAAGGTTGGGGATTTCCCGACCTAACCGAACTTTCCCATCGTCGATGACCTTGGAAGACTCACGTACGAGGACGAATCTGCACGACTCATGCCAATCAGTTATCCCGTTCAAGCCGTTGGTAAGCGATTGAGACTTAAGCGGCGCAAAGGAATGCTCTCCTAGCACGACCGTCTAGCCGCTGTCGAAGGCATGGCAGTGTCAATTTGTGTGACGCATTCGCGGGTCACTTTGTAATGCCCAGATCAGTTTGTCGTGCATTTGTGGATTTCGGAACATGCCGAGTTGAACAGGAATGGACAGCGTATGCAGGCTGGCTGCTAGCGGAGGTCACAACCAAGGGGTGCAGTGTAATGCTTGGCGTCCTGCTGATAGACGGTAAGTGTGGCTACAAGGTCATCTGGCGCATGGGTTGACAGGCAGGAAACAAACGAATCGTGCTTCTGGTTTTCAACCGATGCTGAAGGCTGAAGCCCAACGCAATCAGATGAGTCACAATGAGCGTTGACTTTGCTTGCTCAGGATTGTTGCTTCACCTTGCTTAGTCGCAGTTTCGCCATGCGCGGTTCAGAGTCGCTCACGCCGATTTTTGTGCCGCCTGTGGAAATGCCAGCACTCTGCCACGTTCAGCTGGGGGAAACCTCTTTGCAGCCTTGTAAAAGCTCTGCGGTATGTAGAACTCGATTACCTTTGCCATATGTCCTCCGAGGTACTCATTGCTTCTGGCAACATGACAAAGGCACGCCGGATGCCAAAGTCGCGTTTAACAGATGCAAAAACGGACCGAACGGAATTGACAGCCGTTGCAGTGAACCCACTGCACCACTTCTTCTGGTCGTGGATCGCACTCGGCGAGCGTTCCATTTCCGCGAAGTAAGACTTTGCTCAAACTTCTCTCGGAGTTGCAGGCGGAAATGAATCCTGGCTATCTTTTCATGAACGCACGCCAAACAAGTGCGCCGCCGCACCAAATTTGCAAATGCCTTTAACGCTCGCATCAGGTGGTGAAAACAATCGGTCAATTGCCAGCCCCGCCAACCTTTGTCGCACGGGCGACTGACGAACTCTCGTGAGTAGTGTCAACCTCCGGACACTGTGATCTTCGGAAGACTCCATTGACACCGTTTTTGCCCCATATTTGCGGGCAGAGCAGAGTCATGCTGCCGGAACATTTGGCAAGTTACGTGCTTTTGCCTTTTGTGGGACGCAAAACATGCCGGAAGCAGACGCCCGTACACAGAATGCTCAATACCCGAAAGTAGCCGATCATCAGAGCGCAGCTCGCGAACTACAGAAAGTGCTCGCGCTCCGGTTACCGTCTTTTTATCGTTGTGCCTTCCGACTTTTGGGGAATGCGGCTGACGCAGAGGACGCGGTGCAGGAAGCCCTGTTGGCCGCTTACAAACATCTGCACCAATTCAGGGGACAGTCGCAGATGTCCACTTGGCTGACGACGATCGTCGGCAATTGCGCCCGAATGCAACTGCGCAAACGGCCACGCCAAATCCATTTGCCGTTGGACGAGCAGATTGGCGAGGAGCAAAGATACTTCATCCGCCAAAGGCTGGCGGACCCGACGCCCAGCCCGGAAGACGAGTTTCGAAACTCCGAACTTACGGCGCGCTTGCGAAGATGCACAGCACTACTATCGCCCACCTTGCGAAGAACATTTCAGTTGCGTGTCATGGATGGTCTCTCAATCTTTGAGACAGCCCGGATCCTGGGATTGCCCCACGGAACGGTCAAGGCGCAACTGGCACGGGCGCGAGCAAAACTTGCACAGCACATGCGGCCGGCACTTGCACGAAGCTTTCGTACACCTCAGCGGCTACACAAGTAGGTCGATTCGTTGAGAGAGGTGACTTCGTGGAACAGCACCTGGGATCATCCAACACGCCAGATCATCCAAGAGCAGCGAGATTTGGAGATTGGATGCTCTAGCCTAGGCGGCCAGGGCGCACATGCCGGAGGGTAGCAGAATCCGATTCAGACTCTGGTTGACGACGGTCTGTCCGGGCACTGTACTTGCGCCCGCAGCGCACGATGCGATGACTACGATCGCCAACTGAGTAATGGCCGCTGTTCTCGTGAGTATCGTCACTCTAGCCGTGGCTGCTGACGCGGTTGCTATGGCTGGGCAACCACAAGGACTGAGATTGCCCGGATGTTCCCTGTCTGCTGTCACGTCGTTGTCACTTGCCTCGACACTATCAACTCTCGACACTGTTGCTCCCGTGCACGGTCTCAAATTCAATCACTTAGCTTGCATTGCATTTGGCAAGTTCCTTGCTCTTACAGACGGGCAAGGCCAAGCGCATGTCCATTTTCTCTCCAATACGTTTTGCGACCGTACTCGGTATGACGTTAGCTCTTTCCGTGGCAGCGTTGGGCCAAAACAACCAAGCGACACCGCGAACAGCAATCGTCATGGGCACCGCCACGGATGTCAACGGCGATACCGTCCCGAACGCGACGGTTGTTCTCAAGGAAGTTGATGGCAATGACCCTCGTACGGTCCTGACAAATGAGAACGGGAAGTTCGAGTTTGACGATCTGACACCAGGCATTACCTATCGGCTAAGCATCAGCGCCAAGGACTATGAAGACTGGTTATCTACGCCGATCATCCTCAATCCGGGCCAGTTCAAGATTGTGACCGACATCCAACTGCGAATTGCAACCTACCGCATCATTGTCGATGTTCATTACGACCCGGTCAAAGTTGCTACCGAGCAGTTCAAGGTCGAAGAAAAGCAGCGTGTGTTCGGGATCATTCCGAATTTTTATGTTTCTTACGAGAGCAATCCTGAACCGCTGACGACAAGGATGAAGTTCAAGCTGGCTCTGAAGGTCTCCACGGATCCAGTCACGGCAGCGGGAGTCTTCCTTGTTGCCAGTGCCAAACAAGCGGGAAATACCCCGGACTATGGCCAAGGCTGGGGAGCATATGGAAAGCGCTTTGGCGCAGTCGCGGCGGATGGCTTCTCTGACATCATGATCGGCGGCGCCATACTGCCTTCGCTGTTGCACCAGGACCCACGCTACTTCTATCAGGGAACTGGTACTACCGGCTCCCGAATCCGCCACGCGGTATTCAGTCCCTTTGTGGCAAGAGCGGACAATGGAAAATCGCAACCGAACTACTCTAGCTTGGGTGGCGTTCTAGCGTCATCCAGCCTCGCAAACCTTTACTATCCCAGATCCAATCGTGGTGCCGGGCTGGTGTTTGGAAATTTCGCGATCGGCGTTGCCGAACGGATCGGAGCCAGCTTGGCCCAGGAGTTCCTCCTCGGCAAGTTCACCCGAAGGGGTGGCCACATGAAGTAGAGCACACAAGTTCGAGAACTCTCCAATCCCAACGGGAGTGCCAGAAACTTCTGGGAACGTAAAATCCGTGCCTCGGGCTCTCAGCGCACTCTCGGCACCTCGCGTCGATTACACGTTCAGCCCATCCAGGTATTGGTAGCTCATCTTGACGGCTTCCAGCGGCGGTATCTCACAGAAATCCTGCTCAACGTAGTAGTGCTCCATACCACCAACCTTCGCGGCCGCAAAGATGCGCTTCCAGTCAATGCTTCCGCTTCCGACGGGCGCGAACAATCCCATCTTCGCGTCCAGTTCCTGCGTGGGAGCCGGTTTATCTTTCATGTCCTTGATATGCAGCAGGGGGAAGCGCCCCGGATGCTTCTTGAAGTACGCCACTGGATCCTGGCCCGCATGCGTCACCCAGAAGCAATCCATCTCAAATGCCACCAGCTTCGGATCCAACGTCTTCAGAAGGTAGTCGTAGGGCATCGTGTCGCCAAATTTCTGGAACTCGAAGTTGTGATTGTGATAGCAGAACTGAATACCAGCCTTCTGGGTGGCTTCTCCCGCATTGTTGAACAACTCGGCTAATTTTTTATAGTCGTCAAGTGACTTGCGCTCCTCCGGCGAAAGAATCGCAATCACCATGTACCGCAGACCCAGCGTTTTAGCGTCCTCAATCCGCTTCTGCCACTCGGACTTCACCGCCGGCAGAAGGTAGTGGCCACTTGACGCGGTAATCCCGTTGTCTTTCAGTATCCGGCCGAACTCTGCCGGAGTTTTTCCATACAGAGAGTAGATCTCTACGTCTTTGTAGCCAATCGCCGCCAACTGTTTGATTGTTCCAGGCGCATCCTTTTCAAGCTGCTCGCGCAATGTATAGAGTTGCAGCCCGATTGGTTTCCCAGAAGGACTGGCAAAGAGCGATTCCGGCAACTGAGTACAAATAGCTGCCCCTGCCAGCCCCACCGTGGCACTGCGAATGAAATCACGACGCTTCATGCTTGATCCTTTCACTCATATGAATTAAGCACTTTTGATCTTGTTGGAGCCCGCGTCCCAGACTGCGATCGTCTTGTTGAAGTAGGAATGGTTCGACATGTGACAACCCGTCAGCGCTGCGACATTCCCGAACGCTTCGTTTTCAACCACTGGCTTACGAGTTCGCACCGCCTGGAAGAAGTTGGCCAGGTGATCCACCAGATCGCTGTACCCTGGAGGCGCAACGTACACTTCTGCACCCGATTCCAACTTTGCCTGCCCCGCTGCAGGCCCAGGATGCTCGCGTTCCCATCTCGCCAAGTATTCTTCCTTCTGCGCTTCCGGCCACGAACCCGTCGAATACCCTTCGGCGGTCTCGTACGGAGGCTCTGGAACAAACGAGAGTGATCCTCCCGCGCCCAATGCCTGGGGCGCACCCGCTCCGCGAATAAACATCGTTCCCTTTTTTCCGTAGAATGCGAATTGCTGATCTTCGTAGCGATTGTTCTGGTTACAGCGCAGAATCACTTGGAACTTCGGGTAGTCGTAAATTGTCCACTGCAGATCGCCAAAGTCGCGCTCCTTGTAATGGTAGATTCCGCCCGTAGAGAACGCGCGAGCCGGAGGCGCATTCACTCCTGTTATGTAGTGAATGCCGGAAATAAGGTGCACAAACAGGTCGCCCGGCAGACCCGTTCCATAATCCTTGTAGCATCGCCACGAAACAAAGCGCCGGCCATCAAACGGCCGCTTAGGCGCGTCCCCCAGCCATGTATTCCAGTCAATCGTCGTTTCATTCGCATCTGGGGGGATCGGAAACATCCATGCGCCGCTGTCGCTGTTGCGGTCCCAGGCCGCCTCAATCGTGTCTACCTGTCCGAGCCTCCCAGAATCCCAGATTTCCTTCGCCTTGGCGTACATGATCGAACTCACGCGCTGGCTTCCGATCTGGCAGATTCGGTTGTTTTTCTTCACCGCATCCACCATCGCGAAGCCATCTTCCGCGCTGTGCGACATCGGCTTCTCGCAATAGACGTCCTTACCTGCTTGCGCCGCCTCCACCACTAACCTCCGGTGCCAGTGGTCCGGCGTCGCCACGATCACCGCGTCTATTTCTTTGCGATCGAGAATGCGACGATAGTCCTTCGTGGTATCAACGTTCTTCTTCAATATTGTCTTGGCGGTTTCGAGCCGGGTGTCGTAGAGGTCTGAAACAGCCACACATTCTGCGCCAGGCACTCTCAGCGCATGCCTGAGTAGGTCGCATCCCTGTGTTCCCGTTCCGATAATTCCGAATCGAACCGTGTCGGAAGGTGCCGGTGCTTGCGCGGCCCAAAGCATCTTCGGCTCCAACAACGTAACCGCGCCACCCGCGACTCCTGCTACCACAGATCCAGCGATTCGGACAAAACCACGTCGAGTTATCCCGTTCATGTGAGCTCAGACCTCCTGGCGAAGAAATCGTGAGAAAGCTTAACGGAAGAATGCCCTGTTATGGCCAAGGAAAATCGGGTCGGGAGAAATAAATTCCGCTCGAAGCTCATTTTTGACCGGCCCATGGACTTACCAAGCCGCCAAACGGTCTGGCACTCCTAAAGTACAAGACTTGTGTACTCCCATCGTATTAAGGAAGTAGACAACGATGCTGCGTTGGTGATGACCTTGAGATGCCTCCAGCCAGACTGTGACCGGGGGTGCGAGATGGCACCGTGTGTGTGCGAATAGCGTGCCCGATCGCTGAGCGTGTTTTTGGCAGTGGCAAATTGCGGCATTCGACTCACGGCCGATTAGACCGCTAGCGATTTGTTCTCATCTGATTTCGCCAGAGTCGTCAATGACTTGCCGAGGTTATTGTTTCGCGGGTGTGACCCAAAAGGTACCGCAACCCGTTTTCGCTACGCCTGCATTTCAGCGACGTTGTTCGGCATCCGGTAATCGAGCGCTGCGTGAACGATTTCTAATTCGGGATGCTGGTAATGCATCGCAGTTTTCATGTCCCGATGCCCATTGTCCTCATGACGGCAGCCAAGTCTCCGGTTCGCATGAGAACCCCGGGTGCCGTAGTCAGGCCGGGCACAATATAAGGACCAGTTCTTTCGGAAGCCCGGCTTGCCGTCGCGCCTTGCGGAACAGGCGATCTACTGAACACAGGTGACCCGAGGTAGCGCGCTTGGAAGGAAACACCCAGCCTTCTGTCCTTGTGCCGCACCGTGCGCGCAAAAGCTCAAAGACGCGACGGCTCATTGGAACAAGTCGGCGCCCTTCCGGAGTCTTGCTGTCCGGCACAAAAATCACGCGACTTCCCCAATCGAGATTCTCGATGCGTGTGCGGTAGCTTTCGCTCCATTTGCGAGTCCAGGACAAGCACCGTGCGAAGCTACAAATGCAGCGCAGTCGCACCCGGCGCAGATACGGTCGTGGCTCCCAGCGAGCACAAAACAAAGCACCGAGGAAGGGTTGAGTAATTTAAAGTATTAGTTTATGTTTCTCATATGCAATATATTCAACGAAGACTGGCAACTGTGCTGCTGGACGCGGCTCGGCATTTCCCCGCTGTGGTTGTGACTGGTCCACGTCGTGCTGGCAAGACCACTCTTCTGCGGAAGCTTTTCCCTAAAGCCCAGTATGTACTGCTCGAAGATCCTGATGTTCAGGCACGGGTGCGGAGTGATCCCCGCGCCTTCCTGGAGGCGCTTCGTCCTCCGCTCGTCTTTGATGAGATTCAGAACACGCCGGAATTGCTTGCATATGTTCGTACCGTCATCGACACGGGCGCACGACGGATGGGGCAGTGGTTGTTCACTGGGTCGCAGGAGGCGCCACTCATGCGGGACATCAGCGAATCCATGGCAGGTCGCGCAGCTATTCTCCAACTCCTGCCCTTCAGCCTTGCAGAAACGAAAAAGGTAAATTTGCTGCACGGAGGATTCCCAGAGGTGCTGGCCCGGCCAAAGGCAAGTAGCCTTTGGTTTGCGTCCTACCTGCAAACGTACTTAGAAAGAGATGTCCGAGCGATCACGAACGTCCGGGACTTGGCGACGTTTCGCCGTTTTCTCGCCCTCTTAGCAAGTCGCCACGGTCAGATTCTGAATAAGACGGACCTCGCTGCTCCGCTCGGTGTCACCGTACCAACAATTGGTGATTGGCTGCAGATTCTTGAGGTGACAGGCCAAGTCATTCTCGTACCGCCCTACTTCGAGAACCTCGGGAAGAGGCTGATTAAATCTCCTAAAGTCTACCTGGGCGATTCCGGCTTGGCGTGCTACCTGCTCGGCATAGCTTCCGTGGCCGAGCTTGAGCGCTCGCCGTTCCTTGGAGCTCTATTCGAAGGCTTCGTCGCCGCGGAAATACTTAAGAGTCAGGCTGACCGCGGGATGCGCAAGGAGCTCTACTATTTTCGCGATCAGCAAGGCCTGGAAGTAGATTTTCTTGTTCCCCGCCCCAACGCCAAGCTGTGGCTGGTGGAAGCGAAATCCGCCAAGACTGTCCGCCCGCCCATGGCATCGCCCTTAACTTCTCTTCAGCGCGCTCTGAAAAAACGAGCAGGAAGATTGATCGTGGTCCATCGGAAGTCCCGGCTTCAGACTCCTACGCCCGCGATCGCCAGCGGGGTTGAGGCACTGGCTCTGGAGCAATTTGTCGGAGAGCTTGTCAGTGTTAGATGAATTTGCTTTGCCGAACGGTGGTCTCGAGGGCCGGGTCCTCAAAATCCAGCTCATGGCAGTGCGGAGTGCTGACAACGTGTTTTTCGTTATTAAGACATAACGCCATATCCTTTAATAACGCGAGTGCTTGTTAAGGGAATCCTGCACAGCTACCACAAGCTTTCTTCACTAGCTGTTTGGCTGTTTCACGTCTTCGCGCAACAGCGATCGGTTCGTGCAGCACACAAGAGTTCTCACTAAAGGGAGGCTCTGCCGCAGGTCATGAATATTCTCAATGAGGAAGAAGGCAATTCGAACGCATCTGCCAGGTACATTCTTTGATCCCGGGTACGTCACCCAGAGTGACGAGCGCGGCTCAGCGGGGCCCGACAAGCGGAGTTCGATAAGGTTCAAGGCGGTCCCAACGACCATGCCTGTTTCAAACAGAACGAAAATCTGATCAACACCCAAGTCGGCTCTCATCGGGAATGACGATCCGATGGGGACCTCGTTGCCCCCCAACGGTTTTCCGTCACACTGTCCGCCAGCAGAATCTGCTTGTCTATGGAATGGCCTGAAAGAGGTCTGGACCATCCCTGAACTCGCGGCGGGGTGTTGGAATGACCGAGCAAATCGTTCGCTGCCCATACTGCGTTCTGGACGATCAGTTCTGGACGATCAGTTCAGGCCAATGCTACAGCGGCCCGACTGGTTCATCTGCGAACTGTGTGGCCATGTGCTGCTTCCCGGGGACTCAGACTTCAGGTGTGCCTGTGAGAAGTGCATGGAACTAAACCGAGCCGCGTGATGGCTATCCTCCACACAGGGTTGTCAGGACAAGCACCGCCAAGTGTTGGTGGGTACCAGTATGGCGAAACACCCCAGCCCCCTGGTTGAAGATAGAACTTCTGCAAATTCTGCTCTGAGGACAAGCCAGGCCGTTAGAGTCCGGTCCACGAGCAGGGCGGAACTGCCGGTTCAACCTCTAAAACCTCTTTGTGTACCCTGAGATCCGAAACCGCGTTATGGGCGAGGGGTCCGGGAAGTCCCAAGAACAAATTTCAGTAAGTAATAGAGGATCTACCTGATGGCAACCATGTTAGCTACGAATAGTATTCAAAAAGATAGTCAAAGGGGGGACAGATGAATAGAACTTTGAAGACGCTTCTTCGAACGGGCCTCAACATGTTGGAGCAATCGGATCGGGCTAGCGAACCCGTGCGCGAATATATTGCCGAAACGGCGGACCTACTGCGACGAAGAGTTCGTGGCGAGGATCACACACTACGCTACGTCCTGACTTTTGCTGCGGGGGTCGGTGTCGGGGTTGGAGTTGGTCTTCTCACAGCTCCTACTAGCGGTGCACAGAGCCGCAATTCTATTTCTGAAAAGGTCCGAGAGGTCGGCAAGCGAATCAAGACTCAAGGTGGCGTGGAGGGAGATTTTGGAACGGGGAGCCACGGCTAAAGCGCAACTGACGCAAAAAGAGAAACAGGGTGGCTTTGCAAACAGCTTCCAAATGTCCGCCGCCAAAGCAATCGTGGGCGCGTTGTCACCCGTCAAAGCGAGCCAGCGGCTCCAAAGACTCTCCAACTGAAGTGCTCGCGCTGATTTCACGGTAAGGGTGGTTGACCATCCCCTGGACGCTTCGCGGCTCACGCCGACTTCTTCTGCAGCGCGGGAAACTGAATGACCTTCCCGCGTTGTTTGGGCGGAATCCACTTTGAGCGCCGCCGGAATTTATCCGGCATGTAGAACTCAATCACCTTGGCCATCGCCTTACTACCTCCCAACCGCATTCGCCGGGGTAGCGATTGCGTAGTCTGCTTTGCTCAGCACTCGCTTGTATAGTGCAGGACACGACGATTTCGCTTCTTGCCAGTTGTTGGGATGTGGAGCCGAGCGCGGTTACCCTAGAAACGAGCGGCCCGCGCGGAGCAATCGCAAGCGATGCATTTTCCCAGGTGTGTGAACGTAATGAGCAACCATTTGGAGGAAAACCATCTGCCGGTTGATTCCTCCGTCTTATATTCCATTGCAAACAGGAAACTTGTCTTCGAGCTCCCTTTGGCAGGGCGCTTGCTCCCCTGGGGCGTGTAATTTTTCGGCATCGGGCGGGGTGGACCGTGAATTTGCTTTCTGCGGTACATCATTTAGCCTGGACACAACATCCGACGATCTGGCTGTGCGAGTCCTGCGCAATCCTGTGGCTAGTGCTCCGTGTAATCCGGTCACCTTGGGTTCGGCTTGGGGCGCTGCAAATGCTTTGCGGACTGATGCTCAATGCCCTCGTGACCGGGGCCAATTCTGGAACAATGCCCGTTGTGGGAATACCATCGACACTTCATCCGGCGAGCCCAGTGTGGCAGGCAGCGACGTCGAAAACGCGCCTACCATTACTAGCGGACCAAGCGTGGCTGGGACTGTTTAGCATCGGCGATCTCGTATTGATTTCCGGAGGCATGCTTATCGTTGCGATTTGCTTGCAGCGAACCGTCAAGCCGAAAAGTAACTTAAATAGCTCCCGGTTGGGATGGACTGTGCGAGACACGACCGGTTCCCCCACCGAAGCCTGAATAGTCTCGTCACGGCATTAGCGCTATCTTGATTAAGGACTTGTTGTTGGCCCACGCAATCTCGAAACCAATACCATTGCCTCCGTGGCGTCAAATTGGGGTCCAACCTCGTTGAATCTGCGGCCGCTACTCAATCTGTATTTTGGTGTATGGCGCGAATCTTTCCTGACAGGCAATCCCTTCCTGGCGCACAGCATTGAACTCCGCTGAATTGCGAATCTTATCGAACAGCGGGTCAAGATCGACAGAAGGATAGACACAAAGGTTGTGTTCTGTCGCCGCCCGCAATAGTTGGATTGCGCTATCCTTCTTATTGAGAAAAGCTTGCAATGCAGCTCCAAAGTACCACGCATCACTGAACGTGATTGCGCGGAAACTGGCCTCCGACTGCCTTGCCGTTGTGGTGCACTTCTCCGTTGATGAGTCCGGCCAGCAGTCTCGGATCAGCTCGCGCTGCATGCCTGCGGGAATGGTATTCAGCTTCGGTAACGCTTCCTCGACCCTCCCCTCGCGCAGCAGGATCTGCCCCAACATCATCGTGTTAAAATCTCCCGGCGTGCGGTTGATCTCCTGACGCGCTTTCACGAAGTTTCCCATGTGTACGTACAGCACCACACAACTTCCGGTGTAGAACTGCGGGTCTAGCTGGCGAACAATTTCGCATTCACGCGCAGCCTGTTCGGGAGCGCCGGCTGCGCGCAGTAGTTCCGAGAACACCTCATGGACCCAGGCTGTACGTGGCCGCTTTCGGGCCAGTTCTTGGATTTGCGTGAAGCTGGAGGCCAGGTCCTCGTAAAATGCCCGGCGCTCGATCAACATGGTCGAGGCGGCTAACAGATCCGGATCCAGCTCATGTGCCCGCTGCAGGGCCGTGACAGTCTTGCGGTACATCTCTTCGCCCCCGCCGATGAGATCGCTGTTGTTCGCGTAGTGCAGCCCGAGCGCTAGCCATGCCGGAGCATAGCCTGGATCGAGGGCCACTGATTTTTCCAGGATTGCGATCGCCTCGTGATTGCGCGCCACTGTCCAGTACGGGCTGTCCTGACTGCGCAAATACAACTCATACGCCTCCTGGCTTTTGGGTTTTGTCCTTGAAAGCTCTATGTTCGCGATGCCGAGCGCTGGCAGAAGTCCTCTCTGCAATGCTGTGGTCACTTCTTCCCGCAGACCCACCATGTCGTTCGTGGCAATATCGATCGAGCTGCGCCATGACACCTCATCTTTGGCGATATCTATGGCCTCGAGCGTCACTCCCAGCCGGTCCCCCTGACGAAGAAAATGACCGGTGACGACATCGGATACCTTTAATTCCTGCCCGGCCTGGTGCGGATCAGAATTGGAATCCGTAAACCGCTGCGACATGCTGAAGGGCCGTACGCTCAAGGTGGGCGCGTAACTCAGCGCCGTGACGACCTCGTCGGGCAAAGCCGTGCTCAGATAATCGAGATTCGCATCCCCGGTGATATTTCGGAAAGGGAGAACCGCGACGGTGGCGCGCCGCGAGAGCTGTTGGACACTTTCTGCTCTCCGATGTATGAGCAACCATCCCGCCGCGCCGGCCAGCAATGCCAACGCCAGACCCGCGATGCATGCGACCAGAAGCTTACTCCTCATAGCCCGGCCGTCTGCGGTGCGGTGTGCGCTTCCCGTCTCCAACTCCTGCTGCAGCCGCCGGAGGTCTGCCATCAATTCCGCGGCACTCTGGTAGCGCCTCTCTTGGTCTTTTTCGAGCGCTTTCGCAATGATTCTTTCCAACTCTGCAGGAAAGTTAGCGCGAACGCCCGAGATTGGTATTGGCGTAGCTGTGAGAATCGCGTTGTAAACTACCGCCGGTGTGGGGCCGTGGAAAGCAGGTTTGCCGCTCGCCATCTCATACAATACGGCTCCCGCCGAGAACAGATCTGTGCGCGCATCCAGCGACTCTCCCCTTGCCTGCTCCGGCGACATATAGGCTAGCGTACCCATAACCCAGCCAAGACGTGTCTCCGCAGCGCTGGCGGTTTCAGCCAGGCCCGTGGGCTCGCGCTGTGCCAGCTTTGCCAGGCCAAAATCCACAACCTTGGCATCGCCTCGTGAAGTGATAAAGACGTTGGCGGGCTTGATGTCGCGGTGCACAATCCCCCGCGCGTGCGCTGAGGCGAGCGCGTCCGCCATCTCAATGCCCCACTTCAAAAGCTTCGAAATTGCCACGGTTCCGGCCGTGCAGACTTGTCGCAGGTCCTGCCCTTCCAGCAGTTCCATCACCAGAAACGGCTGCCCCTCGTGTTCGTTGACTTCGTGGATTGTGCAGATGTTGGGATGGTTCAGCGCTGAAGCTGCTTGTGCCTCGAGTTCGAAACGCCGGCGTGCGGGTTCATCCACCGCCCTCTCGCGAGAAATGAACTTGATAGCAACCTGCCGCCGCAGTCGCTCGTCCTCCGCAGCGTACACCTCGCCCATGCCGCCCGAGCCCAAGCGGCGCAGGAGACGGTAATGGGAGACCCGCAGTCCTTCCACGGTTTTGGGAATAATACCGCAGCCGGATACGGTTGGAACGCTCTTGCAATCCAGCTTCGCCTTTCCTCGTTTTTGCTAGGATAAGCGACAGAGCAATCCAAAACGGCCCTTCTTGCACCATCCGGTGCACGCCTCATTCGCGCCATCGAAGGCGTGATTAAGCGCAAACTGATCGTTACGGTTCCCGCAGTTGGCTACAAGTTTGTGGGATGATAAGCGCTTGTTCGTCTAGGATGTTGGCTGAACTAATGAGCACGCCCCGAAACAACGTGGGGGCTCGCCCTCTCCGCCAAAACACAGCTCATTTTAGGCAATTTTGCAGGCCAATTTGCGAAGCTGACCGATTGTCTACTGTGTACAAGGAGGCCTATCTTGTGACTCCATGAGCTCCCTCCCCCCCGACATCACTGAGCGACTAATTGAGGGGCGGGCGGCTATGCGCTTCACTGTCAATGGAAGCACCACATGCCCAAGATGCAAATGCAGCCGAAGCTTCAGTTCTGAACTTGACGCAGGAAGTGATCAAGTAGCAATAGAGAGATTCAAAGACGGCCACCGCTACTGCTTCAGCTGCTTGAGATTTGGAATTGAGGCCGAACTGAATTTCGACCCACATATCCAGGTCGTGAGAAGGCGATCGGACCGATAAGCCCCTGTTGGTGGTGTGCCGCCCGTCAACGCAGGCGATAGGTACCAAGGACAAACTGCTCGCCGCCAGGTCGAGCAGTTCCGAGTCTCGCTGAACGTCAATCCTCCGCCAAGTCGTAAGGGCCTTTTTCAAACTGACCGAAAGCCGAACCTGTACAACCGCGCGGTTATAATCTTGCTGGGTCGTCCAGTTGGAGACCACCGAGTAGTTTAGAACTGGCACTGGTGCTTGCCATT
>JBKPEB010000035.1:0-19917 GCA_046728215.1 Acidobacteriota bacterium
CCGCACCAACCGTTATCCGACCAGCCCCATCCCGACTCCGGAGCTCCCGTGCACGCTTGCAGAACTACCGCTTCCGCGGAGGTGGTTCCAATCCGATCCATCGCCGAACCTGCATCGTTCACGCTGTCGGAAAACTGCACATAAACGGAATCGTTGCTGGTGGAGTTATTGAGTGACTTGGATCGAATCCAAAGGTGATATGGCAGACCAGCGTAGGCAGGAAAAGTGATTTCAAAATAGTTGAGCGGTTTCGCAAGAGGGATCAAAAGCTTGGCTGCGCCAACATCTGAATTTTGAATGAGGTACCCTCCAGCCGCAGTCGAATCTGCCTTGACGGCCCAAGCTCCTGCCCGAACCGGCGCTTTCGAGGCGTATAAAACGACGTCGTTGCTGTCTGCCTGGGCGGTCGCCGCCAATGCAAAACTCAGCAAGATCGCGAACGAGTACGACATGAATTTGGGCGAAAGTGCCATCTTTTGGGGCCTCCCTCACAGATTGGCTTGACGCACCAACGTGATTCCCATGAAGGGGCGTCAAAGTGTCCACTTTCTGTGCTTTAGCTGCTCTAATGTCATAGTTTCTGACTACTTGGTGCCGTCGGTCGAGATCACGAAGGTCTAGGCGCTCGCTCTCCATCAGCCTGGCTTACCCTGATCCTTAGTGGCGGTACCCTCAGAAGTCGCGGTACCTTCAGACAAACGGTCCCCCGTAACTGGGCGGGCCTGGATTTGAATTCATGAAGCGATGTAGAGCGTGAGGAGACGTAGTGGCGATTGGTCAACTTCCGCTCTGGATAAGATCGGCACAGATCTTTGGCAGGATTTCCAGACGCATAACGCAAAGAGCGCGACTATTGAAGCTCAGAATATTGACCTCTTCATCAAAGCTATTACCTGTTGACCCGCCCGCGCCGCCCGAACAGTTTCCCGAATCCACGGAGATAATTGTCTTTTCGCGTGTGGCTTTTGATCGCACCAACAAGAAGGCGCTAGTTTACGTTGGTCGAATCTGTGGGCCACTCGGATACCTAATTCTGCTCACTGAGTCTCAACGGGCGAGGAAGGCAGAGGACAAGTATTTGCTCGGCTCTCCTAGTGAGGTGGAACGCTTCGGATGATGCTATTGGCTCAAGTCCGATGAGAACGTCGTGCGAACAATGGCATACCCAATGCCAATGGCTGGATTCTATGTCGGGCGGCGAATCGGATCTTAAACCAACATTAGAGCGAACTGTTGAAACCAGGCCTAGCACAAGCGTGCGCCGTCTGTTCGTCAAAATCCGGGCGAGTGAGCGAGGCGATATTACAACTACATCCACGAGACCTACTGATTGGTGAGTGGAAAGGCTGGTGGCCGCTTGACTTGCATCTCAACGAGTAGGACGATGTCGCTGAGGCAATATGCTGAAGCAAACGGCATTCGCACTCTTCTTGCTCGGGCTGGCATTTGCGCAGCAGGAATATTCGATCGAAGTCCACTTAGACGACGACGGACTTATCCCAGGGCCCAAAGTTAAATGCGTGGCTGAGGTCCCCCAGGATTTCGCTTGCGCGATAATCTTCAATGTTGATCCACCTCTTCCTGCGCCTATCCACATAACCAGCGTTGTCGGCGGGGAGGGTAATTTCCCCCACACTCCTCCACCCCCAGTCATCGTCGAGGTTTCACTGATGCTCGATGGTACGCTTTACACCGCCGTGTACGACCCGCCATTGAAACGGGACGATACGTTTTCCGTCCTTGAGAGAGGAGTGGGCGTTCCGGCGCGAGTCGTTGGTGACGGCTTATTCGTTCGATGGCCTGACGGAAAAGAAACAAAAGCAAAGATCATTCGCCGCGAAAAGATCAACCCCAATCGGCCGCAACCCGCGTAAGCACAGAGTTCCTACCTTCGCCAGACTGAATTTTGCGGTGGGTTTGGGAGATCGGCCATGATTGTTGATGTAACTACGCCTTAGCACAAGCTTGCGCCCCTGTGTTTGCCAAAATCCGCGCGACATCGCAGTGTTGACACTCAAAACCCCCGAGCAAGCATTCTTGCGACGACTGCCGTGCCGCCGCCGATGGTCCAACTCAAAAAAGGGGCGGTGGGCCCTAGTACTTCCACCGCCCTCCTTCTGCGCGCAGGAACCTCTATTTCGCCACAGCCGGCTTCTGCAGCCCCGCGGTCTTGGCATACTCCTCAATCGCCTCGATCAGCGCCTTGATATCTGCAATGAGTTGCTGATCCAGCACGATGTTCACGCCCTTCGCCTCGGCCACATCGCCGGCTTCTTTCACAGCCTGCGCGGCCAGACCCAAGAGCGCAAACGCGCCCCGCTCCAGCGCCACTGCCTGTGAAAAGAACAGGCTGCTGATCGCCTCCACTTCCGGTTCCGCCTTACCAACCTTAACCATGACGTTCGCCACCGCGCGCGCTCCCTTCACGATATCGCCCGCCACCGTCGCGAAGAAGTGTCCGATATTCTTGAAACCGAATGACATACTCAACTCCTGATCAAGTTTTTTATTACTGCCGAACGCCGGCCTTCGCCCAGCTCGAAGCATTCAGGCACTGCACCGTGCCGTCGATGATTTTGCTGAGACCGTCCTTGAATTTTTGCTCGTCAACAATCTCGCGATTGGAGACCGATTCTGTGAGCTGCAGCGCAGCCGCCACAAACGAAATCGCCGACTCCTTCTTCTGTTCTCCGCTGTGACTGCCAAACAAACCTTCGCTCACTCTCGTGGTCGCCGGTCCACCCTCCGCCACGGCCATCGGCGCGCCCAGCGCACCCCACCAGATCAACAAAACCGAAATCAGACCAAAAAAAAAGCCGCCCCATCGGGCGGTGCCATGCAACCAACATGCTCTCCTCCTATAACCGACCCTCTACCTCGAACCTGTGCAACACACCAACCAGGGTGGCCCACCTTCGCGTCGCGCCCTTTGCGACGTTAGGGTGGGGCTCCACAACTGCCGCGATCTAGGATGTTCTTAGGGCCCCTTCGCGACCTTCGCGGTTAAAAGCTTTTGCGCGGTACTCGCTGATTCCACAACCGATGGCGGAAAACGTTTTGCCAACGACCAACGACGATCGACCAACCCTTACCGCCGAGCCGCCGCATACCCTTGCAAAAACTTCTCCACACTCCGCACATACACATCGGCGAAATCCGCCTGCGGTCTCCGCGTCTCAATCAGCCGGATCGCGTCTTTCAACTTCCAACCCAGGGCACACAGCAGCGCCAGCGCCATCATCGGTGCCCGATGCACTCCCGCCGCGCAATGCACAAACAGCTTGGTGCCCGGCTGATCCAGCGCCTCAATGGCGAACTCCACTCCGCGCTGAAACACCTCCGCGGGCTTCGGCTGAAAATCATCATCAATCGGATTCCACAACACTTCCACGCCAAACGGCGCGGCCAGCGGAGTGTCATCAAACTCGATCTGCATGTCGATCACATGCGAGATCCCGGCCTGCGCCACCGCCGCCATGTTCTCTTCGTTCCAGATCCCGCCCCCGACCGCAATCCGGCCGGTCACCCATGTCATATCCATGCGTACAGTTCCCGCTCCCCGACCGCCCCACTCAAATCCAATCGTCACCTAATCAAATCTGAAATCAAAATCTGCAATCTAAGGTCAAATCGCAGTTCTCAAACCCAAGCTCAAAACCCCGCATCCCCGACCTGACACCCGACACCTGAGACTCAACCCGGCTCTCATTCTACCGAATCGTTCCCCGTCCCCGCGGGAACAGCTGTCTCATCCTGTTCTTCCTCCACCGGCTCGCGATGCGGAAAGTCCGATCGGTTCAAAAGCACCTTCGCCAGATCGTTGCTATCCTCGGGTTCCGTCTCCGCCTCAGCCGCCGGTTCCGGATAGACCCCCAGCACCTCGAACAGGTATTTCAATTGAGACAGGTGCCCCTTCGTAGCCTCTTCGGTGTTCGCCGTCACCATCGGCTCAATCTGTTCTGCTATCAGATGCCGCACCTGCTCGCGGATTTCCGGCACATTCACCGGCCCCTTCTTCGAACTCTTCTTCGCGCTCTTCTTCCGCGCTGTCTTCTTCTTCGCCGCTCTCTTTACCATCGTCCCCACCTTGATTGCACTTACCCACTCTCTTAGCGGTCAAAAGCTTTTCTTCCCTCCCCCCAAACGCAAAAGGCGCGCTTCGCAGCGCGCCCCCGGCTCAATCTTAATTTCTTAATCTCTAAGTCTAGAATAGCAATTTCACTGGGGTAATTGTGACATGAACTCCAACTTTATTTTTTCTCTCGAATCACACGATTACAAGATTTTCGTCCTTTTCCCCTCTTGACAAGATTTTTCGTCGCTTGCTCTCCGACCTTCCACGCGCTCCAAAATTCCCGCCGCCAGGAAAATTTCGCTCAACCGGTCCACCCCATCTGGAAGATTCCGTTCCACCGTACGCCGAGTGCATCCCAGCAGCGCCTCCCCGCTTCTTCATGCGAGAAGCCCTGTAGAATCACCCGCGCAATCACCTCCTGCGACAACCGGTCGAGTTTCGACACGCAGCGTTCCACGTCATGCACGAAGATCACTGCATCTTCGAAACTCGACACGCTGTACGACGTCACGTGCGTGCGAAAGAATTCGCTTCCCAGAATCGACGGCAACCGCCCCACTTCCACCGACATGCGGAAATATTTCCGCAGGATCTTCTCCGTCCGTTTCCGGTACAGCCACAGGTCCGGGTTTCTTCCCGAATCCCATTCGTCATCGATCCAGTCCACCGACGCGGCCAGACAGCCTTCGATCTCGTCCACCGAACTCACCGCCACAACCACGACCCGCTTCCGCCGTGGCTTGGGCAACTCCGCGATCTGCGGCACACAGCCCGGGCAATAAACCTCCTGCTCGTCCTTCGCGCGAAACCATAAACCGCCACACCGCTCGTAATACTTCAACTCCATCGGCACCAGCACATCATCAAGAATTTCCATAATTGCCTCCTGAAGACAGTTCTCAGTTCCCAGATCTCAGTTCTCTGTCGGCGAAAGGATCGGCTCAATGCATGTGCAACTACGTGCCGTCCTGCCGCTGAGAACTGAGAACCAGGAACTGAGAACTCCTGTATGAATGTGTTCTGCCAACTAAGGCTCTTGCTAACGGCTAGCGACCACCAGCCATCAGCCAAAAAACAAAAAGCCCCACGCCGGTTTCCCGGACGCAGGGCTCGTTTCTCTTACGACGACCTGCTTGCGCTATTTAGTTATGAAAGCCGAGCAATCTCCCGTGTCAGAGCCTAGAGCCTGCAGCCTAGAGCCTATCTAGATTCCGGAAGTATCCCTCCTCGTAACCGGATTTCAGCACGCGGCCATTCTGCACCACCATGCTGACCCGGCTCGTAAAATGTATTGCGGATAAAAGTTTTTCCAGCGACGCCGAGAGCAGTTCCGAGTCGCACACCTTGCGGCGAAACTCCCCGAACCCGCGCTCTTCCTCGCTGGTGGGTACGACCTGCATGATGACTCCGAGTAATACCACATATGAGCTATTAATGCCACATAGCCTATAGCTCATTGGCAAAAGAAGTCAATAACTTTATTTCCTTTCAGATGTTATAATTCGGCTCTTAATATCCCAACGCTATAAACAGGTGCTATACTTTCGGCATGAAATTCAAGGCTCTTCAGGAAAATCTGCGCAAAACCCTCTGGGACCGCATTGAAGAAGGCGAACTCACCGGACTTCGTCTGGCGCAGCAGACCGGATTCAAGCAAGCCCATATCTCCAACTTCCTCAACCGCAAGCGCGGCCTCAGCCTGGAAGGCATGGACAAAGTCCTCAATGTGCAGCATCTCTCCGTGCTCGACCTCATCGAGCCCACCGAGGTCAACAAGCGCGCCAGCATCCTGCCTCCTACCGAGGACGAATTCGATAACGTCCTCCTGGTCGATGGCCCGGTCGCCGCCAGAGAACCGCTCGTCATGAGCATGAACGTCCGCGAGATTCTGAAATTCAAGAAGAGTTTTCTGCGCAAGATGCGGCCCGAACTCGAAGGGGACCGCGAAGGCTGGGAGCGCTTCGTGATCATCCGCGCCGACGGCCGCGAAGGCATGAGCATGTACCCGCGCCTACTACCCGGCGCCACCGTGCTGCTCGATCGTCATTACAATTCACTGAAGCCATATCGCAAGGGCGAGTTCAACATGTACGCCGTCGCCAAAGACGGCGACTGCACCGTGAAGTACGTCGAAGTCGCGGGAAATCACCTGATCCTGCGCCCGCACAACCAGGCCTATCCCATCGAAGTCATGACCATGGAAGAAGGCAAGACCGCCGCCGACTACCTCATCGGCCGCGTCTGCTACGTTGGCATCGAAACGTAGGGCCAGTCGTTGGTCGCTCGCTGTTGGTCGTTGGCTGACAGGAAAACATCATCGGCATCGCGGAGAACTCCTTCGATGCCGATTTTGTCTTGAGATGGTTCTGTTCGGGCGTTACCCGGCGGAGATGATCTGGCGCAGTCGCGAACGAAAACTTGCAGATTTCATCCAGTCGCAACTCCGGCACCTGCAATCGCCGGTCAGAGACATCTACCAGTTTGAAATTGCAGAAAATCTGAAATCTCAAATCTACAATCTGAAATCTCGCGCCTCTCACCTGACGATTCTGTAGCCGAAGATTGTCAGTCCGGCAATCACCAACACACTTGCCGCGATGACGGACCACATGAACGGGTTTACGTTTTGTTCGTTCAGACCGCTCGTGCGGGCGAAGTGGATGATGTACCACCACGAAAACGCAACCACGACAGCCGTTGAGAAAAGCAAACAAAGAATCGCCTTGATCGCAGCTTTCACCATGGCTCTGTTCGCTGACGCTACCGCTCGCGTCCCGCTCGAGCCTCGCTCTCGCGACCCGGCGCCACCGCCGACTTGAACTCCAGCTTCGTTGCCGGCAGGCAGCGCGTCATGCGCACCATGCGCGTGACATCGGAGTCTCTTTCCTCGCGCGCCATGACGTACGTGCGCATGGTGTAGCACACCCCGTCACGTTCGATTTCGGTTCCATCGCCGCGCGCGAGGTCGCGCAAGGCGCGATTCCACGGAATCGAGGCAGCCTCATCCGAGGCCGGTTTACCCGCGCTCGCCGAAACGGTCTGTGAGTAGCTCGCGGCAGGCGCCGCAAAGACGATCAGCAGAAACAACAGCAGGGCAAGGAGGCCGGTGATTCGCATGGCATACCTCCGATACCCGCATTATACCGCCGCGAGCAAGGGTTCCTGACAGGGTTCAGCCCATCACGGCAGGGGTCTTATGCTCGCTGTGCCAGCATCAGGCCGGCCTTCTCCGCTGGACTTTGCGCCTTTTGCCGACTCTCGGAAAAGTGAATATCCCCTGACTCTGGGTGGGTTTATCGTCCCCGGCTGCGGAGAAATGATGAAGCGCGCCACTACCTGTTTACTCGCCATTGTTCTGCTGGCCGTTCAGTGCGCCATGGGCTGGGGTCAAAGCGGACGAGGCCGTCTATGTTGGCGGCACCGCTAACGTCAAGCAGGGAACGCACGGTGCGCTCGATGCATCGGACGAAAACGTATTCAAGTTCGAGGCCTGGCAGGTGCCTTACGGAAAGATTACCGCCCTCGACTACGGCCAGCATGTGGGCCGTCATTGGGCGTACGCCGCCTTGGGAATGTATGGCGTGCTGCCCATCCTGCTCACCAGGAAGCGCCATCACTACCTGACCGTGGAATATTCCGACGACAACGGCAAGACCCAAGCCGCGATATTCGAAGTCGGCAAGGTTTCCATTCGCAGCGTGCTCAAGACGCTCGAGGTGCGCAGCGGAAAGCCCATCCACTACGAGGACAAGGAAGCCGAGAAGACGGGCAACAAAGTAGCGAGCCATGAATCTGCGGTCCAGAATCTGAAATCTCAAGTCTGATTTCCGCATGCCTTCGCGACCTTTGCGAATCCTTTGCGATCTTTGCGGTTAAAAAGCTTTTACTCCGTAAAAATCCAAGGCTCTTAATCGCAAAGGTCGCGAAGAACATCCGCCAAGAACGCAAAGGTCACTACTGCCACGATAGGGCAGAGCGACTCGGTATGCGGATTCATATAGCCACGCCCGAACGCGTGGCCCCGTCAGTGGCTCGGAGGGTTGATGCCGGAATACTGCCGGCAGGCCGCCAACAACTGCTCCTGCTTCTCGACATCGCGAGCGGCGGGATTCACCTTGCGCAGTTTCTTGTGAAAGAAGTATTCGCCGCTTACCTTCGCGCCGGGATCGTCGCTGGCGGTGAGCCACACTTGCGTGCGGTGCCCAGCGTCGAGATCGTCGGGCGCGTTTGGTCCGCCCATCCTGGTGGCCACCCATCCGGGATCAACCGCGTTCGAAAAAACGTCCGGCCAGCGGCGCGCCACGGCAAACGCAAGCATCACGTCGTGCAGCTTGCTATCGGAGTAAGCCTGCGTGCCGTGCCAGCGGCGTTTCTCCCACAGCAAATCATTCAGACTGGCGTCCCCGTTCTGGTGCAAGCCTGAGCCTAAATAGATCAGGCGCGCGGGCCGCGCAATCAGCGCAGTGAGAATGTAGGGCGCGAGCGTGTTGACAGCAAACACGTGCGGCAGTCCGTCGGCGGTTGCGATGCGCTGGCGCTCCTGGTAGCCGACCGCGGCGTTGTGAATGACGGCGTCGAAGGAGCCGAGCGCGTTGACTTGTTCGGCGACTTTGCGCGTTTCGGCGATGCTGGCGAGATCGCCCACCACTACAGACTCGGCTCCGGGGACGGCGGCCACCGCCTCCCTGGCTCGCTGAGGGTTGCGGGCATGCAGCACTGCCTTGTGTCCTTGCTCAACCAGAAGTTGCGCCGCCATGCGGCCCAGTCCGTCGGAAGAACCGGTGATGAATACGCGTGCCAAGTATCTCTCCAGTATCGTGACAGAAGTGATCTTCGCGTCCTTCGCGGATGTTCTTTGCGCCCTTTGCGGTTAAAGGCTTTTGGAGTTCAACAGCGTAGAAGCTCTTAACCGCAAAGATCGTCAAGGATTCGCAAAGCTCGCAAAGAAGAAATGAGTCAGATTTCAGATTTTAGATTGCAGATTCTATATCGCGACGGCTCGGCGACCGGACGAAGGTTTGGACTCAGGCCGAGATCGCCCGGGAACAGTCCGGACAGATTTTGTGGGTCACTTTCGCTTCCGAGTGCGACCGGACGTAAAACTCCATAGGCTGCCACTCGCCTTTTTGATCTTGTATTTTTTTGCACGACAGGCAGATGGGCAACAGCCCCTCGAGGGTACGGACATTCGCGAGCGCCGCTTTGAGGTCGCGGAGAGACCGTTCTTTTTCGGCCTCAGCCCGGTCGCGCGCGGCCAAGGCCCGTTCCAATCTCCCGAGATTACGTCGTAGCTCGAGTTGCGCGAGCACCTGGCGACTCAAAGCGCGGAGTGCATCCGTTTGCTCGGGGCTCAGCGTACGAGGCACCCGGTCGAGCACGCATAAAGTGCCCAGTGCGTGACCACGCGTCATCAAGGTTGCGCCTGCATAGAAACGGATCTTCGGTTCAGACAGCACCAAGGGATTCTCGGCAAACCTGTCATCCTGGCTGGCATCGGGCACCATAAACACATCGGGCTGGAGAATTGCCGTTGCGCAAAATGCCAGGTCGCGGGAGGTTTCGCCAACCGAAACGCCGACCTTCGACTTGAACCATTGACGATCCGCGTCAATCAGGCTGATGAGCGCGATGGGAGTCTGGCAAATGTAAGAAGCCAGCGACGTGAGATCGTCAAAAGCAGCCTCGGGTTCGGTATCAAGGATTTCGTAGCCCCGCAGGGTAGCGAGTCTTTGTTGCTCATTGGCTGGCTTGGGAGGAATCATGGCTGGCCCCTGCCGGAATGGGAGGACTTTACGCCCGTTTTGCGAGGAATTCAATTCGACCATAGGCTTGCAGGAGAGGCTCACTTCACACGCCGCCAACGCAGCCGCTTTCATTGACTTGCCCTTGCCTCACAGGAGCTACCGTGTCATTCAATGAAGATCTTATTCATCGGGGCTGGCCATCCCCAACTTACCCATCCGCCTAAGGATTTTGCGATGCGCCCTAAGTTACAGAATTGCCCGGCGGGCGGGCCCTTCAGCGAGGAACGCCCGGCGCTCTATCGATCAAAGGGGATTGGATTTTTTCTTCAGCATCGCCGACGACACCCAGAACAAGATCAGGCTGGCTGCGAAGATCGCGAAGAACAGCTTGATCTGCAAGGTTACGGCGAAGGCCGTCAGGGCGGCGGCGAATCCCCAGTACCACAATTCGGCCTTGAGCCCGTCGGCCCATTTCGGCTGGCTACCGGCGGACGGAATTCGCGGCCATGGCGACGGCCACAGGCGCGGCACGGCTTTGCAGTATGCGCGGTACGATTCGCCCTGGCTTGCTTCGAGTTCGGATTCCTCGCGCAGAATCAGTCGATAGCAGAACCATATCGTTCCAATCACAGCAAGCACAACGCCTAACCGGCTCATCAGTACGCCCATAGCAATCGCCATCAGGATGTTGGCGAAGTACAGCGGATTGCGCACGCGCCGGTAGGGGCCATCGGCTACGAGCGCCGCGCTCTTCACGTCGGCCGCGTACACCACCGAAGCATGCAGGTACGCTGAAGCCCACGTGCGGATGAAAGCGGCAATCGCCATCAACAGAGCGGCGGCGGCAAACAAGAGGCGAGCAAGAACATCCGGATTCCAGGACACGCGCGGCCCCAGCCAGTTCGCCAACGCGGCGGAAGAATTCTGCGGATCGACAACGTACAGCGGAAACGTGCAGCCAAAAATCAGCCCGAACACCATTGCGCGGTTCGTAAATTCCCAGTTGGTCGCTCTCATGGGTCATAAAGTTATCGAGGGGAGGCCGCGCAGCACAACTGAAGAATACTGCGGGCTTGCAACCATCGCAGTGTGTCGCGGGTCACATACACGCGAGTCGCCCCGATCTGCAATAGATGGGTGAAACGCTGGCTCTGCTATCTGTTATCTCGCCTCAAACTGCATCGCCCAGACTGCAAACGGTGCGCCTACGACGAGGCGTGCTGGGTCGAGATCAAACGCCGCATCGAAGATCTCAAGCGCGCCAGCTAGTCCTGGATTCACTTCCCGCTCGATGGGGCGAGGAATTCCCGCCGAGTCTGTTCATCCGTGCTTGAGGTGTGTCCGCCGATCGAGGCGTTGCACAGGATGCAGGGGGCTCCTCGACTTCGTCCGGCTGGCGCCTTACTGCGCTCAAGATCGCAGCCCAAGACGTTGCCCTGCCTTACTCCGTCGCAACGTTTGAGCACGCACAGTGGACCTTGTGCCTACGGATCACGCGGTGCGTTTGCGCACCATGTGATAGACGGCGAGTAACAGGATGGCGCCCAGCACGGACATGATGAATCCGGCTGACTGTTCGTCGGTGTACCAGCCAATGACGCGGCCGAGCCAGGTCGCGATTACCGAGCCGGCAATGCCGAGCAGTGTGGTAACGATGAAGCCGCCGGGATCTTTTCCGGGCATAAGCAGCTTGGCGACGGCGCCCACGATGAGCCCGATCAGAATGACCCAAAGCCAATGCATAGAAGCCTCCGAATGGTGGATGTGAAAATCAAGGCCCCCGGAATGCGCGGGTAGTATACCGCGACGTTGATTGCCTTGGTCGGATGCGAGACAACTGCAAGGGGTTCAGATTTTTTCCGATGTAGGTCGAAGCTTTACCGCCGAGATCGCCAAGGACGCCGAGCGACATCTCTTGTTGATTCGTTCTTGCGACCAAAACGTATTTGGGCCCCTTGGATATTTCTACTTCTCGGCTGCTTGGCTGTATGTGCCGCTATCTGCGCGTGCAACGCTGCTCGAAATCGTCCATACAGGATTTCTGCGAATGTTACTGAAGTAATTAATACGGTCGATTTGCGGCCGCGATCCAGTCCTTAGCCATCTAGAATCAGCATACTGCGCGCCTAGCAACATTCATCCCACCGAGGGGTTTCTACTCACTAGACGGAAAAAAGCCCAAGATCCCGAAGCATCGCCTGGCCGCGAAATATCGAAGACGCCAGGGACGAGTGGGCAGGAGGAAAACATTATGGGTACTTTGCGATTAGCTCGATATTTTTGCATCGCGCTTTTGCTGTTGATGATTCCTGCGTCGTCGTTTGCGGGCGTGTTCGTCTCGGTGACGATCGCTCCGCCGGTACTTCCGGTTTATACGCAACCACCCTGCCCGGGTGACGGCTAC
The DNA here is from genome assembly GCA_046728215.1 of Acidobacteriota bacterium. Taxonomy (GTDB): domain Bacteria; phylum Acidobacteriota; class Terriglobia; order Terriglobales; family Acidobacteriaceae; genus Gp1-AA133. The sequence continues at coordinate 12,224 of JBKPEB010000035.1, forward strand.
ATCTGGACGCCGGGTTATTGGGCGTACGGTCCCGACGGCTACTACTGGGTGCCGGGCACGTGGGTAGTGCCGCCCACGGTGGGCTTGCTCTGGACGCCAGGCTACTGGGGCTGGGGCAACGGTGTTTACGTGTGGCACGCAGGCTATTGGGGACCGCACATTGGTTTCTATGGCGGCGTCAATTACGGTTTCGGCTATTTCGGAAACGGCTATGAAGGCGGCTACTGGCGCGACCGTCACTTCTACTACAACCGTTCGGTGAACAACGTGACGATCACGAACGTGCACGTTTACAACAAGACCGTGATCAACAACGTCACTGTGAATCGCGTGAGCTACAACGGCGGACACGGCGGCATCGAAGCGCGGGCGAGCCGTGAGCAGGAGAGGGCGGCGCGCGAGCGTCATTTCGCCATGACGAACACGCAGCGTAACCACGAGCACTCGGCGGGACGGGACCGGGAATTCCTCGCGTCACAGAATCATGGCCGGCCTCCGATCGCAGCTACGGCGCGGCCGGGAGAATTCCACGGACCGCGCGTGATGCCGACCCGCGCAGGGGGCGGAAGCGTCGCGCGTCCGGCCAATCGTCCAGTGCCACGTCCGGAAAATTCAGGACGGGGAAATGATCGCCCGATGGCGCGACCGGAGAACGCAATGCGACACGACAATCATCCGGCGTCACGCCCAGAAATGCGCGGCGGTCACGGGCCACAACCCGAGTCTCGTCGCGAAGCGCCGCGGCCCGGAAATAATCGGCCGGAGAACAATGCGCCGCGTGGCAACGGCGGATCGCGTGGGAATGAAGGTCCTCACGCAAAGCAGGGGCCGCATGGCGGCGATGCGCAGCACGGCAACGGCATGCGTGCTGAGAGACAGGGTCCGGATCGCGGGCGCGATGAACGGCGTTAGTTGAGGAATACAACATGAGAGTTTCGGGCTGGCGAAAGCCAGCCCGATTTTTTTAGGTTGGAGCCGCCAAAAATCCCCACTCTAGCGCACAGAACGCGCTAAGGATGCGCACCCCGATAATGAAATCTGGCAGACCGGTGCTGGGTGCAATGTTTTATGGGAGATTTCATTCTGCGGGCGCACTTCGTCTGGCTAGAATAGCGTCGTGACAACCGAAGACACCGATTACAAGCACATTGAACTTACTTACGACGAGGGGTCGGGGGACTACAGCAGCTATTTCCAGCGACCGCACGCGTTCATCGATCCCGAGCGCCAGGCCTTCATTGGACGATTGCCTGCCGGATCGAAGGTTCTCGATTGCGGGTGCGGCCCCGGAATGGATACGGAGCGTTTTGTCCAAGTGGGATACACGGTCACGGGGATCGACTTGTCAGATCGCTTTGTGGAACTCACAAAGAAACGTGTGCCCCTTGCGGATGTGCGGAAGATGAATATGAGGCATCTGGAGTTTCCCCAGGACAGCTTTGACGGATTGTGGTCTTCGTTTAGCCTGCTTCACATTCGTGCCAGTGAGATTGATTCGACGCTCTCCGGCTTCAGGTCAGTACTGAAAAGTGGCGGGCTGTTTTTCGCGGCTTGGCACCGCGGCCTGCAGACGGCGTGGGTGAAAACCACAATCTCAGGGATGGAGCGCGACACGTACGTGCAGGAATGGACCCAGAACGATATCGAAACGGTGGTGCGGGCATCCGGGTTCACGCTCATCAGCAGCCGCCCGTTCCTGAGGGCCGGCGGACGCTATCCTCTACTCAGCATCCTGGCACACACCTGAGCCGCCTCGTTCTCCGACGATTAGTTCGGCGCCGTCTCCGGCGCGGGCGCCTCGGCCGCGGTCTTCCTAGCCAGCGAACGAACGTAGTTCACCATGTCCCAGATGGCTTCGTCCTTCACGCGGCTGCCTTCGGGCGGCATCTGGCCTTTGCCTTTCTGGATGATGTAGAACAGTTCGCCGTCGGTACGGTCATTGAGCAGCGCCGGATCGGTTTCGTCGTTCATCTTCAGCTTCATGTCGGCGGCGACGTCGCCCTTGCCATCTCCGGCCGTGCCGTGGCACATCACGCAGTCGTAGCCGTACTGTTTTTTGCCGCGGGCCAGCGACTCGTCGGTGGGCTTCACGGGATTCTCGCGGCGGGCCGCTTCCACCGGAATGGAATCGATACTTGCACCGGACTTGGCGGCACCCGCGGTCTTGTCTTGCGCGAACGCCAGGAAAGCCAGGGGCAGCAGAACCAGAATGTAGAGCGGACTCTTCATGGGGAGCCTCCTCGTGATCTAGCTGGAGACGATGCCCGTGTTACTTCCGCGTGCGCGGATCGCCTTCCGCTGAAAATGGCCGGAGCGTCGGGAGTTGAACCCGTGTGGGAGGCCAGGTAGCCCGATTCCCAATCGCTTTACCCACTAAGCGCTCCGAACGATTCCACCTGTGCCAGCGCAGAGATGAGGGGATCCTGCAGCCTTCGCGGGGAACCGCTTTAACGTACAAGGCTAGAACGGGAACTCGGCAGGCGGTGTGATGCAGATCACGTCGGGTGGTAACGCACGTAACAGGAACCGGTCGTTGGTCCTTGGTCCTTGGTCGTTGGCAAAACGGCACGACTGGTTTTGACCTGGATTGGTTATGATGGGCATTCGCCGGCGCGCCGGCGGGAGGTGCGGCTTGGCGGGAGGCGAAGACGTCCTGGCGGCAATCGAGTCGGGGAACGCGGATGAACTCAAGCAGTTGCTGTCGGAGAACCGCTCCCTGGGTGGAGCGCGCGACGCAGCGGGAGTCTCGGCGCTGATGCAGGCGCTCTATCGCCACCGCAAAGACATGGTGGACCTGTTGCGGGCAGCGCGGCCTGAACTGGACATCTTCGAAGCCGCCAGCCTTGGGCGTCCGGACCTGGTGGAAGACATGGTGATCCGCGATCCACGGCTGGCGAACGCGCGTTCGGGCGATGGATTCACACCTCTGCATTTCGCCGCGTTCTTCGGGGAGGACAGTGTGGCGCGTGTGTTGCTCGAGCGCCATGCCGATGCCGGAGCGGTCGCGAATAACCCGATGCAGGTCACGCCCTTGCACTCCGCGGCAGCCGCGAGGAATCTCGCGATTGTCCGGGCGCTGCTCGAGCATGGGGCTCCGGTGAACGCGCGCCAGCAGAAGGGATGGACAGCGCTGCACGCAGCCGCGCAACACGGCGACCGGGCGATGGTGGAGCTGCTGCTGAAGTACGGGGCGAGTCCGAACGCGAAGAACGACGATGGACTGACTCCTGACGAGCTTGCGGATGAGAAGGGGCATCTGGAAATTGCCGAGCGACTGCGTGTCGCGTAAGGGACCATGCTTGGGAGCTCGCAACTGTCGCTACTTATAGCTGGTGTCTGAAAGAATCTCTTACCGCCGAGTACGCCGAGAGCGCCGAGACAAAACTTCTTAAGGAAAATGGCCAGCGATACTCCACGCCACCCGTCAAGACCGCTCGCGTAGAGCGTTGAGCGCCGGGTCGTTCTGGTCAATGAGTTCTATCAAAAGGGATGTCAAGAAAAAAGTTCTGCCTCGACCGGAGGCGAGATGTTTTCTCGAGATCCAGCCCACTGGAATTAGGCTTCCCTGGAGAAGTGTGATTTGTGCCCATTCTGAGAAGTCTCCTCTGGTGAGCTAGCGGCGCCGTCGAGTTGGCGAGAGCGACAAGCGAATGGCGACTCAAAGTCAACCATGGTTCTATCCGAGGCTCGTGGCCTATAGCTATTTTGGGTTATCCGAGCCAGCAGAAAACTTCATCCGCAGTTGAGTCACAAAGATTTTCACAGCGGCTCGGCGCTGCGACTGCTGTGGAAATCTTCCCTTCAACATCTGGCGTTCTGGAGCACTATAAGGGGGCATAACGTGTAATGAGTGACTCGGTGCCCATGGCACGCGGGGCCGGATCTCATGGACTGATACTTCCCTGGAACCGAGCATCTCGAGAATTCGACCGACCACTAGCAGAGGAAACTCTTGGAATGGAAGGCTCTTCCTCAGCGATGCTCAAGCTGTTGGTCGCTGCCACTTGGGGTCGAAGCTCACTCCTTTCTTCCACATGGTTAAAGTGATGGCGGCAATCTTCCGTGCCAGGGTGAGACGGGCCATGCTGGGCCGCATCCCTTTCTCCACCAGGGCAGCATAGAAATCTTGCAGTGGCCCGGGACGTTCGATGGCGGAGACGGCCGCCCCTTTCAAGAGATTTTTGAGATCGTGATTATGGTTATGATTCAGACCGCGCACCGTGATGCGCTCGCGGTTGCGTTGCAGTTTCCCGCGCACAAAGCGGTACTCGCCGCTGTCATAGGTCTGGACCGCAAAACCGCTGTGGGCCCAAAGCTGGCGCTTGGTACGGAAGCGATGGGGTGTCTGCAGTATGGCAACTAGCAGGGCGGAGCGAATCGGACCGATCGCAGGAATCTGGCGAAGTAATTTCACTGCCGCATGCTTGCCACTTTCCCGCAACAGCTCGCGTCGTGCTGCCTGGCGAACGGGTTCGAGACTATCCAGTTGCTGGTACAAATGCTCGGCGCGAATCCTCACTCCTGGTTCCACCAGCTGGGCCAGCCACTCGGCACGATGACGGCGGCTATAGACGCTGGTGCCCGCACAGGGAATGGCCCAACTTCGGTACACCGACTTAATCCGATTCATCACCCGGGTCGTATCCTGGGTGAGGGTCAAATAGCTCCGCCCCAACTCTTTTAAAGCACGGGTCCCATGCTTCCCGTGGTACACCGCATGGGCTTGGTTGGTGCGGAGTAGCTCCGCCAAGTTGCGTGCATCCACCCGATCGTTCTGGTTGCCGTCCCTCAGCAGCGCGTTCTTGCGCGGATCGCAGACCACCAGCCGGCTGACATGCGGCTTCAGCAAATCGTGTAACCAGGCAGCCAAGGTCCCTTCCTCGAAGGTCAAGGCCAGAGTTCCACGCAATCCTTGAATGAACTCCAGAATCGTGGCTGCCTTGGTTTCCAGTACGCATTCCATGAGCAGGTTGCCCTCCGCATTCTTCACGGCGGCGGAAATGGTGGCGGCATGAACGTCCATGCCGATATACTTCTCTTGATTCATAAGGGCGCTCCTTTTCGGTAAGTGTGATCTTCCGAACACTCACAACCTACCGCAAAAGTGGGCGCCTTTTGATATTGCGTGTAATGGCCTGTGGCTGTTGAAAAAGGAACCAACACAGTAATTTCGAGCGATTCTCCGCGATTTCGCGAACGAACTATCAACTACTTACGAACAGATTTTTGAGTGATTTCTGCTCAAAAATAGTTTTTCAACAGCCACGCCTCATTGCAACAGTTGGGCCGCGTCGGAATTCTTGCGGGAGGTCTGGCCTGCGGACTTGGCGAGATGAGTTTTTCGAACCGTGCCCGCAAAAGGCCTGGCAGCCCTGCCTCATGGGATGTCGATAGCACCATTCGCGGTCGAGATTTCTCCGCCCGCATCTCGCACAACCAGCCTCACCAGGTACGCCCCGGGCTTCACTTCAAAGATCGACTTGAGATTCAGACCACGGTCCAGGTCGTTGGCCAGAGTCTCGTCCCGCACGTGCATGTCGATCAGCTTTTGGGTCGTGGAAAGAAGGCGGCCATTGCGATCGAAGAGTCCCGACACAACCGTCAACTGATTGACGTTCCTATCTTCGCGGCGGCTGAAATGCAGTTGATTCGCATCGATGTGCACCAGAACCGATAATTCGGCCGTCGTATCACCGGCTTTGGAGAATTGCGTGCGCAAGTCGACCGGCAGACGGTGTAACTCTTCCCGCGAGAACAATGCATCTTCGATTTCCTGCCTGGCTGTCTCGGCGGGATCCGGGGCATGTTTGGGCGCGTAATAGCCCTCGCGAGCCTGCACCGATAGCTTCGGCGAGTGCTTCACCTGGACTTTAATGCTGTGGAAGCGTCCATCCAGCTTGAGGTTTTGCGGGGAGAATCCCAGTACGTAGTAGAACTCGGGTGAGTTGACAATGGTCTGCAAGCCGGCGTACAGATCATTGCTGTTGTGGTAGTACGTTCCACCCGTGCCATAGGCCAAGGCGGCGAGCACGCTCTCTTGTGCAATGTTGCCTGCCGACTCGTAGTGGACCCTCTCCGAGGTCAACATTTCATTGCGCGACCTTGGAGATATCGGCCCTCTCCGTATATAGGCCGCGGGCATTGAGCGTACTCACCAACAACCTGGGACTGGAGGGCCTTCTCGATCAGGTCGACGTACTCAGGCTCGAGGCCGCTAGTCAGGAATCCCGGGGAAAGGACAAGCATGGTGCGTCGTCCGGGCATGACTCTCATGTTTCGCAAGACATCTTGAAACACGCTGAGGGCCAGCCGGCTCTCATGTTCGCCCTCGGTCAGCACCCGAGCCGCGGTGATCTGCGCCATCACTTCCGCCGGACCGCTAAACCTCCCGGTCGAGTTGTGGTCCTGAAAAGCACATTGCAGCGCATCTGCGGTCGCGAGTGCCAACACGGTCGGGTCTTGTTTGTTCCGGATCAGGTCGGCCATGTAGTAGCTGATGTCTGGACACTGTGCGGCCGTCGTCCGTGACGCCCGCGTGGGCCGCAGCCGGTCCAGCGCATTGCGCAATTGAGGGCGATCGTCGGTGTAATCCAGGTTGCCTTGACCGGACGTGGTAAAGATCGCGGCGCGATCGATCGGCTGCAGGGTGTCGATGTGGCGCTTCGCTGCCTCGCGCAAGCGCGCCAGGTCGCCAAAGTCGATGTGCACATCGTCAAACACATATGCCACGAAGTGCGTGGGAATGACCAGCGACGCGCCGGGTTGCGAGCCGGTTGCGGATCCAGCCGCCGGAACCGCGATTGACTGTGGGGCATTCTTGCCTCCGACGCCCTCCATCGCGAAGTGCCGGATCGTCTGGGGCTTCCCGCTATCGAAGAGCTCGAAGTCTTCCTGGTGGAGATCTCCTACCGCGTTGCCGTGCGCATCGCGAACCACCGCGCGCACCAGAACTACATTGACTCTCACTTTGAAAGTGGTCAGCTCGTCGCGGGAGGTCAACTCGGGACCAGGAGCAGAAGAAGCCTGCACGGCGGGAGAGATCGTAGGTTTCGGGTTTGGGTGGGCTTCCTGACCTGCGGCGCACAGCGCCATCACCCACAGAATTCCCACCTGCGCGTGTGTGTGCGGCCGCCAATCCGGGCCTGAGTGGCTAACGAAAATCACGCCGAACACCTTTGACTCCCGCCCAGGGGCCAACGCCGAAGTGAACCAGAAGTGCGGGACCGGCCTCCTGCGCTAGTACCAGAGTACATCCCACCAGCAATTACTGGAAGTTTATGCGTCTTGACCCGACTCGGCAAACCATTCAAACGTGCCTGAGTCCGGTCGGAGGAATTACAAAAAGAACCACCGCCGCCATCATGGGAGCGGGCTACTCCTACGAGTTAGGTCAGCAGACTTGAAAAGCCAACTGTCGAAAAATCCCCATTACAGTGCGCCGGGATAAACCGGCATGAAGCAGAGGATGAAAGTTCCTTACGAGAAAGGAGTAGCGATCCGGTCGGCCTCGAGTCTTGCGCTGCTACCGCGAGGGACACAGTGAAGCGTAGACTGAGGATAGGCGGGGTGGGTATTCAGCTCCGAAAAGATGCAATCCGGACGCCGACGTCTTTGTAATGCGCGGAAGGCAACATGAACGGGAGCGATAGCGCGAGTTCCTGCTCAGTCCGGCGTAGTCGAAGACCCCAGACACG